>CAYZIE010000013.1:0-16326 GCA_964478385.1 uncultured Gammaproteobacteria bacterium | reverse complement strand
TTCTAAAAATTCTTTGTCTTGCATTTCTTTTTTGGTTAATAATTTTGTATATTATTCTCTATGGAATAACTTAAAATATTATATAATAATAAATAATGAACGTCAAATTATTTTTCTTCTTCTTTAGGTTCTTCTTTCTTAGGTTCCTCTTTAGGTTCTTCTACTTTTTCTTCTTTAGGTTCATCTTTAGGTTCTTCTTTCTTGGGTTCTTCTTTAGATTCTTCTTTTTTACTTAACTTTTCTTGTCTTTTCTTACTAATACTAACTGATTTTGCTTTGTTAGAATCTTTTAAAACACCTTGATTTATAAGTAAATTATTAACAGAAGAAGACATTTGAGCACCTTTTTCTAACCAATGTTGAATACGATCTTCTTTTAAAGAAACTTCTTTAGTATTAGGATTATATGTACCTAAATTTTCTAAATAATCACCGTATGTGTCTTTAATTTTCTCAGAAATAACAACTCTATATAATGGTTGTTTTTTTCTACCTACTCTAGCTAATCTAATAGTTAACATTTTAAATTTAATTAATTATTTTAGATAACGCACTCAATATTAATATATTTAAGCTAAATTGTCAATATGTATATAAAATAATAAGGTTAAAAACACTGGACTAATAATATATAAATATGATAATATATTTAGTATTGTTAATAATTAAATTTAGAAAATGGAAAAAGAATTAAAAATTGGATTTATTGGTCAAGGTTTCATTGGTAAAAATTACGCTGATGATGCTGAAGAAAGAGGACTTAATATTATAAGGTATGATATTGAAAAATATAAAGAGAATAAAGAAAAAATAAAAGATTGTGATATTGTTTTTATAGCAGTACCTACCCCTACAACACCCAATGGTTTTAATTATGATATTGTTAAAGATGTTTTATCTTTAATAGGTAAAAATAAGATAGCTGTAATTAAGTCTACTATTAAAATAGGTACAGCGAAAAAATTACAAGAACAATATCCAGATATAATTGTAATGCATTCACCTGAATTTTTAACTGAAAAAACTGCTGCTCATGATGCTCGTAACCCACAAAGAAATATTATAGGTATATCTGATATTAATGATAAAGAGTTATATAAAAAAGCTGAATTAGTTTTAAGCACATTACCTGATGCACCATATTCTTTAATAACTAGTTTAGAGAATGCTGAATTAATAAAGTATGGAAATAACTGTTGGTTTTATTTTAAGGTTGTTTTCATGAATATTCTTTATGACTTAGCAGAAAAAAACAATCTAGATTATGAAACTATTAAAACAGCTATGTCACATGATCCTAGGGTTGGATCAACACACTTAGATGTTGTTCATCAAGGTGGTAGAGGAGCAGGTGGTAATTGTTTTATTAAAGATTTTGAAACTTTTATAGAAATGCTTAATGATTCAGAATTAGAAGAGCAAAATAAATTATGTAAAAATATTAGAAATTTTAATTTAGAATTATTAAAAGATTCAAATAAAAATGAAGATTTAATAAAAGGGATGTATGGAGAATAAAGTTTAAATATAAAAGCTCCTTCTTTAAGAAGGAGCTTTATTTTTTTACTCTAAAATTAACTCTTTGATATCTTCTAAATTAATCCAACGAATAATACCAGAATGATCTGCTAATTTAAAAACCTTTCTACCAACATTATAATGAAATATTTCTACTGGTTTAATGATTTCATCGTTATGCAAAACAATACACTCTAATTCATCTGAACCAACTATAATATCAATAGCTTTTCTTTGCTCTATGTTTATAACAGAGCTTTTTTCTTCGTCTGATTTTGATATCTGACCCTCCTTTGTCAAGAATTAACAATAATTTTATTAAAGAACCATATAATACTACGCGGCTATTTCATCAGCTTTATCAAAATTCATTGATAATAATCTAGAAACACCATAATCATCCATTGTAACACCGTATATAATCTTAGCTTTATGCATTGTAGCTCTATTATGTGTAATTGTTATAAACTGTGTTTTTTTTGATAAATCATCTAGTATTTCACCAAACCTTATAGAATTAGCTTCATCTAGCGCTGCATCAACCTCGTCTAAAACAACAAAAGGAGAAGGATTATTAGCTATAATAGCACAAATTAATGCGATTGATGTAAGAGCCTTTTCTCCACCTGATAACATATTTATACTGGACAATCTTTTGCCAGGAGGAACTGCTTTAATATCTATCCCACAACTTTTTATAATAGTGTCTTCTTCGTCTTCTTCATCTTTATCCTTTTTTGTCTTAGTAATATTAAGTATTAATTCTGATTTTCCTCCATTAAATAGTTTTTTAAAATATTTATTAAATAATTTATTAATATTATGAAAAGATGTATCAAATGTTTTAGCTATTGCATCATCTAAATCTTTTATTACTTTAGTTAAGTGTTTAATGGCTTTTTCTAAATCTTCAGTTTGTTCTTTCAAGAATGTATAACGATCTTTAACATCTTTATATTCTTCTACAACAGATTCATCAATGCTACCTATAATAGCTAGTTGTTTTTTAAGGTTCTCAATCTTATTACTTACACCTTCTAATGAAAAATTATTAATGTCTTTTATATTTAATGTTGGTATTTCTTTTTCTATTTCTTGTTTAAGATCTTCTTCTCTTGTTTCTAATCTTGCTAAAACAACTTTTATATCATTTAGTTCATTATTTTTACTATTAAAGTCTATTTGGATTTTAGAAAGTTCTTTTTGAATCTTAACTAAATACATTCTTTCTTCCTCTAAAGACTCGTTAAATCCCTCTATTTCTTTTTTAATGTTTTCTATATCTTTCTTTTTGTCTAAAACTTTAATATTAATATCATCTAGTTGTTCTTTAACTAAAGAGGATGAAGTATTCGAAAAATCTTTATTTTCTTTTTCTAGTTTTATTAATTCATCATTATCTTCTTTTAATTCTCTTTCTATTCTAGAGATATCATTGTTTAATAATGCTATATTAGTTTCAATTTTATTTATTTTTATAATTAATTCATCTTTTATTTTTAATAATTTATTAAAATCTTCTTGCCAAGAATCATCACCCTTAATATTTTCTTGTAACTTTTCTTTCAAACTTTTAATAGCTTTAGTAATTTTACTACTGCTTTCATATAATGAATGTATATTATTTAAATCTTCTAAAGATTTTAAACCTTCTTCAATAATTAATTGTTGTTTTAAAATATTATTTAATTCATCTACTATTGTCTCTTCTTTTATATCATTAACTGGTTTTGTTAATTTATTCTCTAAATTATTAAAATCTTTAATAATAGATTCTTTTTTAATATCTAATTCTTGTTTTTCTTTATTATCTAAACTATATTTTATTTTATTTTCTTTCAGTAATATTTCATTGGTTTCTATGTCTCTTTTAATATTACTTATCCTATTTTTTAACCAAACAATATCTGTTTTCCCTTTAGAAATTAATTCTAATTCTTGTTTACCATCTAAAACTGTTTTTTCTTTTAGTAAAGCGTTTAAATCATCTTGTGATTGTCTTAATTTATCTTGCAGAGAATTAAACCTGTCCTGACGTGTTGATTTATTTTCCTCCTTATCTAATTTTGTTTGTGTTTCTATTAATTTTTGATTCAACAAAGCTGTTTCTTCTTGAAGGCTACTAAACTTCTTTCTTTCCTTCTCTAAGTCTTTGTTTAAATTATTACTTAAAAAACTATAATAATTAGTTTGTATTTCTTTTAATTCTTTTTCTACTTTTTCTCTTTTTTCTCTTTTTTTAACTTGTCTTGTTAAACTACGTAAACGAGGTTCTAATTCGGTTAAAATCTGACTTGTTTGTTCTAGGTTTTTATTAGAATTATTTAATTTATTAACTGATTGATCTTTTTTTATTTGAAATTGTTTTACTCCTGTAGCTTCATCAAAAAATTCTTTACGTTCAGTTGCACTAGCTACTAAAATACTTTCTATCATTCCTTGACCAATAACACTATAACTTTTTTGACCAAAATTAGCTTTAGCTAATAATAGTTGAATATCAAATAATCTAACCTTATTATTATTAATTAAATATTCACCATCTCCTTTTCTATCAATCTTACGAGATATTATAATTTGATCATAATCAATATCTACTAATTTATCTTTATTATTTAAGTATAAACCTACTTGAGCAAACCCTAAACGTCCTTTTTTGTTAGAGCCAGCAAAAATAACATCTTCTGATTTTTTACTACGCAAAGTCTTACTGCTTTGCTCTCCTAAAACCCAACGAATAGCATCAGCAATATTTGATTTTCCTGAACCATTTGGTCCAACAACAGCTGTTAATTCTCTATTAAAAACAAGCTTTGTATGTTTTGCAAAAGACTTAAACCCTTGAATTTCTAATTTTTCTAAATACATAAGTAAAAAAATAATGTCTTAAAGACACTATTATTTTACCATATATTTGAAGTTAAACAAACTCTATGTCCAACCTTTTATATCTATTCCCTTTCTGGCAGCAGAAATCTGAGCTTCTTGTTTACTATATCCTTCTCCTTTAGCTATTAATTCTTTATCTAAATAAACGCCAATAATAAACTTTTTATTATGATCTGGTCCAGATTCTGATAATACACGATAGTACGGGGTAATACCTATTAATTCTTGTGCTTTTTCTTGAAACATACTTTTAGCATCAATGTATTCTTTATTTTCTATAATTCTATCGAGTTCTTTTATTAAACTGTTTGTTATAAATTCTTCAGCCATATCATATCCTTGATCAAGATAAATAGCACCTATTATAGCTTCATAAGCATTAGCTAATATATAATTTCTTGCTTTTTTATTTGTATCTTGAGCTTCTCCACGACTTAAATGTAAAAAATCATAAATACCAAGTTCTTCTGATCTTGCTGCTAGTTGAGAAGAGTTAACTAAACTAGATCTCCAATTAGTTAAAACACCTTCTGCTTCATTATAATTCTTAAAAAGATAATCAGTAACAACTAATTCTAAAACAGCATCTCCTAAAAATTCTAATCTTTCATTATGATCTAAGGTAAAATCTTTGTGTTCATTTAAATATGATCTATGAACTAAAGATGTTTTTAATAAATCAATATTCTTGAAAGAAACTCCTAATTTATTTTCTAATGTTTTTAAGTTTTTTTTCATACTATTCAATTCCTAACTCTTTCAAGCCATTTTTAAATATTTCTTCTGCGTTTTTATACCCTAAGGTCTTTAAAACATCATTCTTAGTAAACCACTTAACATCTTTTAATTCTTTTGTATCTGGAATTTTAATTTCAGTATTTTTTGTTTCTACTAAAAAATATTTTATTAACTTTCTAAAAGGTTTTTCTTCTGGTTTATGTACTTTTACTTCCGTTTCTCCTATGTACTTAATAATTTTTAAACTCTTAAGTCCTGTTTCTTCTTTTAATTCTCTGATGGCTGTTTCTTCTAGACTCTCACCATCTTCTACATGACCCTTAGGAAATGTCCATTTATCATAAGCGTCTAAAACTAAAACAAAATAATAACCATCACTTTCTTTTCTGTATATTAAACCTCCTGAAGATATTTCTTTAATACCCTGACTAGATAATGTTTGCTTTTCCCCTTTTTGCATCATTTCTTTATATATACTTCCTAAAACACCATTAACAAATTTACCACTAGCATCACCTCCAAAAGCTTTAGCTAATTCAATAGCTTCATTAATAGCTACTTTGGGTGGTATATCTAAAGCAAGTTTTAATTCATAGACTCCAATACGTAAAACATTTCTATCAGTAGCGATAATTTGATCTAATGGCCATTCAGGAGCAAATTTAACTATTAATTTATCTATTTTTTTAATATTTTTTATAACAGCCTCTACTAAATTTAAAGAAAACCCCTCATCTTTAAAATCAGGAGCAAACTCCTTTTTATTGCGCTCTACAACTTTTTTAACATCGATCTTACCTTTGGTAAAATCCCATTCAAAAAGACTTTGTAAAGCTATTGTTCTAGCTAGGTGTCTATTAGCCATTATTTTATTTTCTTTTCTCCTTTAAAATATCCGCATCCTAAACATGCTCTATGTGGTAAAATAGCTTTACCGCAATTAGAACATTTAATCAATTGTGGTTTTTTCAAAGCAAAATGCGAAGCCCTTCTTTTTATAGATGATTTTGTTCTTCTTTTCTTTGGTACACTCATACTAATTAATTCTTTTAATAATAGATTACAATATACTAACTAAAAAAACGATTAAGGTCAAGAAAGTATTATTATTATACCATAACATACAGCTATTGACAAAGTTGTTTTCTTGTGCTACTATAGGCTATAAACGTATTTTTACAGTCAACTGTGTCCACGACAAGCATGGGGATCATTTTTTAGGTCTAATTCGGCTCAGGCTAAATTCCACCAAAAAATGATTTTCTTGGGCACAGTTGTTTGTAAGAATACAGACAAACACTATTATATGGTGTTTATTTTTTATTCTATCTCTTCGTCTGTAGATGTAGATGTTTCCATTTCTTCTTCGGTAACACCTAGTAAGCATACTTCTTGCCAAGGAATATAGTGGCTATAAAAAATAGTTTCTATTTCTTCTTCATTGGGGTGTTTAACAGTATAGGTAAATTTTGCATCAGCTCCATTATGAGCTCTTTCAGTACATTTTTCTTCTCCTGGTTCTAGATCTAATGTTTTAATTATTTTCTTTCCTGGTGGTTCAACTATATTATATATAATAGGGTAAGTAGTGCTAGCAATTCTCCCATCTTTAGTGCCCCAAAAATCAAAATATAATTCTGTTCCTTGTATTCTTGTTTGCAAAAGAATATGTTGTTCTGTATTGTTTAAAAATTTTAAATCAGGCCAAGGATTATATATCGTAGCATCGGTACCAGCTGGTTCATAGTATGAAACACGGTATGAATGATTACGTCTTTGTGTTATTTCTAAACCACTATCTAAAGCACCTCTAAAAACAGTTGTACCTATCTGGCATAAACCACCACCAAACTCAGGTACTGTTTCATCTCCTTTTATAACCAATTCTTCTCTATATCCGTGCTCCCCATCAATTTCACCCAATGCTTGTATAAGAGAAAATTCTTCTCCTGGTTTTATTAAAACACCATTTAAAGAATCTGCTCCTATATTAATATTATGTATTCTATTTACTGGACTACCAGAAAAATTAGAATATCCTATTCCTATAACTTCTTTAATGCCCAAATCATTAACATCACTATTGGTAATATTAGGATAAACAATGTTTGTAATTAATTCTAAGTTTAATTCTGCTGATTCAATTAATAATTTTTCTAAGGCATCAAGTATTTCTTGTATATTAATAGCTACACCATTACGACTACTAATAAACTCTGCTACCCTTCCATCAATAAGTTTAAATTTTGCATCTCTAACTTCTGTTTCTATATTACTTTTTATATTATTTATTAAATAAAGATCGAATAATTCTTCGTTTACACCCAAATAAAGGTTATTATTTTCTCTTGCTTTTATTGTTAACCATTGGCGCCAATATTGATTATCTACTTCCCATTGTTTTTCATTATATGTTAACAATAAATTCCCCTTACTTGCTGTTTCTATTATCATAGATTCCATTTCTGTTATAATTTCTTCAGTAACTAGTGGTTTATCCTCTGTTGTGATTAGTTCTATATCTTTATTTAACAATTCTTTTATTTGTTCTTCTGTTTTATTTATTGCTTGATTATAATCAAAGGCTATACCTATTTCTTCTTTTTTAATTTCTAAATCATTGTTTATAAACGTAAAGAATGCTTCTTGTTTTTCTTTTAATAACCCTTGAAAACTATTTTTTAGAATATCTAAATGTTGTTCTTTGTCCCAAGAATATAATAATGGATAATATTTCCCACTAATTAATGTTTTAATTTTAGATAATAAACTATAGTCATTTTGAGATAATTTTATTAAGTTTAAACTTTTTTCTGTATCCCAAATAATCAAAGGATAAGATGCATCAACAGATTCAATAGAAGAAATATTAGGATATATAATAACTGTTTTACTATCACCCGTATATGCAAAGCCCTTTGTATTAATAAAATCAATTTGTTTTTCTATTTTTTCTTTAGCTTCTTCAATTGTTAAATTACTAATATCAATACTACTTATATTTGTTTTGTTTAAAAAATAATTATCATATTTTTTTTCTAGAATATAATCTGTTAATAAATAAATTACTGAGAGAATAAAAAAAACAATGGCTATAAATAATAGCCACTTAAAAAACTGTTGTTCACCTTCTTTTTTAAAAAGGTTTTTTAATTTATTTATCTCCATCATTATCTAAAAGTTTATTAAGAAGCTTTTTTTGACTATCTTGTTGCACAAATGGACTATTATCTAAATTTAAATATATTTTTTTATTATAGTCTAAAGAATCTTCTATCATATAACTTGGAAAGGGTATTTTTTCACCAGATTCTGTTTTTAATATAATTATATCTCCTTCTTTATGATCAAAATATAATTCTAAATTTTTAATAGCCATATGGTTTAATTTTTATCTTCAACTTTTATACCTATATCTTTCTTTTTTGCTTTTGGTAATTTAATTGTTAGTACACCATTACGTATACTAGCATTTATTTTATCGCTTTGTATTTCTATAGGAAGAATAATAGATCTAGAAAACCCTCCCCAATAACATTCTTGATAAAAATAATCTTCTTCATTAATTGTTCTATCTTTAGATCTTTTTCCTCTAATTGTAATCATATCGTTTTCAAAAGAAATATCTATATCTTCTGGTTCTACTCCTGCAATTGTTGATTTAATAATAACATTATTTTTATCTTGAAAAACATCCACTGATAATTGTCCTTCTTCTAGTTCTTCTTCTAATCCTAACTCATCATCTTCCCAACTAGAAATCTCTACTTTTTGTTCTTCTTCTTTTTTTGTTTCTTTTTTCTTTTTTGGCATATTTTTATTTTTAAACTTACTTATATTATATGATTTTAACATGATTTTGTAAAGAAAAAACCCTTGTATAAAAACAAGGGTTTTAAAAATACTCTATCACTTTTATATTCTTAACAGCTGGCATATCTGATAGACTATTAATTTTATAATCAATTGACATTTTTTGACAATCTTTTTTATTGTGAAAAAGATTACAATTATCATCATACCAACCATCAAAAATGGTTACAAATGTTTGTTTTTTTGTAAAGCCTATTTCTAAACCTCCTTCATAACCAGAAGTAATCCAAGGAAATATAAACTTTATCAATATCTGAGCTGGTTTAGATATTTCTAAATCAACAATAACATTATAAACACCTAAACTATCAGACCAACAAAACCATTCAAAGCCTTCTTTATCATCTCCGTATTCATAAGAAGCTGTACCCCAAGCAATCTTAGCAACCCAACCCTCAATATATTGATTTTCTTTTTCAAAAGAATCAATGTTTTTTTGAACAAAAGATGAGTGTTCAGCAGCAAATGCTGTAGTATAGAGTAATACTACAAGAAAAAAGTATTTTCTCATTTTGAACCTCCTTTTTATTTTAACGAACTTTAATCATCTTAATCTATATTAATATTTTTGTAAACAAAAAACCATATTATTAATAGTATGGTGGCCGTACCTGGATTTGAACCAGGGACCTCTACGATGTCAACGTAGCGCTCTAACCAACTGAGCTATACGACCTTCTATTTGTTGGTTTTTATAACAAGTTGAACGTCTAAAATTTCTTTAACTAGCTCCGCTACTTTATTTGGTAAATATGAAATTTTATCTAAAAAATATAATGCTCCTTTTTCAACTGCTTTTTGTTTATTTTCATCATCATCAAGGTTTGTTAAAAAAATAACTGGTATTTTCTCTACTATTTTATTTTTCCTTAATTCATCTAATAATTTAAAACCATCTAAATCTGGCATTAAAATATCTAATAATATTAAATCTGGTGTTTGTAATGGAATATCTTCTAATGCTTTTCTACTATTATTATATGTAACAACTTCATAACCTTCTTTTTCTAATTTAGAAGAATACATTTTTAAAATAATTTCTTCATCATCAACTATACAAATTTTAAATTTTCTATCCATATTTTTATTATTTAATGGTACCGGAGAGAGGACTCGAACCTCCACGCCCTAAGGCACTTGGTCCTAAACCAAGCGTGTCTACCAGTTTCACCACTCCGGCTAGTAATTAATGCTATATTTATACCTAAAAACAATGAAAAAGTCAACGATTCTTGTATAAAAAATACTTTCTTTTCTTTTCCGGGAACCTTTCAATAGAATAACGCAAAGTAGTTCTTGGTATTTTATTATAATTTTTTTCTAAAAAATCTTCTAGTAGTTTTTGGTTTCTTTTGCCAACCTCTCTTAATATCCAATCAACAGCCTTATGAATTAAATCATGTCTATCATGCAAAAGCATTTTTGATATCCCCATTGTTTCACCAAACCTATTTTGTTTAATAAAAAATAAAGTAGAAATTATTGCAACTCTTCTTTCCCAAAGATTTTTTGATACAGCAAGTTGTTGTAGTGTTTTTTTTGTAATAATACGTGGCTGAGTATATAAATAACCTCCTACAATATTAGGTGCAGAGGTATCAACTAAATCCCAATTATTTATGTTTTTTAAATTCTTAATGTAGAAATTATAAATTTTCTTTTTTAAATCCTTATCTCCTTTTTTATATTGATGCACTAATATAACCAAAGCTACAAATCTATATGTATGAATTTTATCATTTAATAACTTTTGTAAATCTTGAAAACTTAAATCTAAGTATTTACTAGCTATTTTTCTTAACACAGGAACTTTTATTCCTAAAAAATAGATCCTTCTCCATATTCTCCTTTTCCTGTTTTAAAAAACCTAGCTAACAATTTAGCTTGCTTGTTATCTTTATTTAAATTATTCTGTATTACTGTATTATTTTCTATAATACCAAAAGCATTATCCACCA
Source organism: uncultured Gammaproteobacteria bacterium (assembly GCA_964478385.1). Taxonomy (GTDB): domain Bacteria; phylum Patescibacteriota; class Patescibacteriia; order UBA1558; family GWA2-36-10; genus UM-FILTER-36-13. The sequence continues at coordinate 5,350 of CAYZIE010000013.1, read as the reverse complement.
ACTCTTCTATGTATCGATCTTCTTTATTTTCTTTATTATTAAATGATTCAAAATTCATAATATAACTATATCATAAAATTACTGTAAACAAAACTTAGTATTAGAAAATTCCAAAATCATAATATCATCACAAATCAAATAACTATCATCTAATACTTTTTTATAAGAAATATTATACGCTTCTAATCTTAAACGATTAGATTCATGGTTACCAAAATAAACTATAATATTTTTATCTTTTATCATATTTAGTTGTGCCTTAATATTTTGATTCAATATTCTAGTATTAATAAAATTTTCTTTAAAAATAATTCCTATATTTAAATATAATATAATAATTATTATATTAGTTAAAATAAAGATAAATATAGACCTTTTAAACAATACAATTCCTAAACCTATAACCATAACAGGAAATAGATACCATTGTGGAGAATATCTAGCCCACCAAAATCCAGGATTAATGATAAATGTAATAAATAATGAAACTATAAATCCTGTTACATAAATAGGCCTCTTCTTGTCATACAAAAAACTAACTAATAATAACAATAAACTTAAAATAACCACACCTCCCCAAAGTGGACCAAATCCGCCCAATCTAGCTCCGGTTCCTCTTAGGCTGTGTTTTTCTAATTCAGACACTGTGAACGGTATCTTTAATTTACTTTTCTCTACCAAGCTATCGTAAGTTGCATAAAAAGTAGTAATAAATAGCTTTTGAATAATACTTTTATTATATAAATCTGGAGGTAAATTTTGTTCTAAAATAGGAGACTTATCTTTACCAACTATCTGGTACAATGGCTGATCATACTTATTAGTATTAGTTATATATGGATTAAATCCAATTACTATAATACCTATCAAAAAACCAATGATCCCAAATATAAGCAAATCTTTAATTGATTTATATTGTTTAAAATATAAAAACCATAATAAACATAATAAAATAATAACTCCACCAATTAAACCTGTAAATTTAATACCTATTAATAAAGAAATAATTATCAAAAAAATACCTCTTATAATGTTCTTATTATCATCTACTAAGAATAATAAAGAAACAGCAATTAAGCTTATTAATAAAGAGACTATTTGACCATCTACATAATAAGTTAAAGACTGATAAATACTAACTGGATTAAATGCGAGTAAAAAACTTATGATAAATGCATATACTATTGATATTTTTTTATAATATAATAAAGTACTTAAACTCAAACAAAAACTTATAATAATTAAAATCCAATTTAAGATTTTTCCAGATTCTATATTATTAGTTAACTTATAAATACTAGCGCTAAATATCCACGAGGCTTTTGGATAGACATTCAACCATAAAGAATGTTTTGAATCAACTTCTTCGTATACAGGGTTCCAATTATCTGATAATTGAATAATAGCTTCCTGATGATAGGCCTGACCATCATATGATATATCATATATTTTAGATATCAATACTGTACCTATACTAAAAAAACTTAACAGAACAAAAATAATACCTAAATTTATTAAATTATTTTTACTATAATATTTATACAAAGTATAAAATAAAAATATTATAGTAAAAATGATACTAAATATTATATATAATGGAGAGATTGTTTGTTTTAAAAAATAAAAAATAATAAACTACTGCTAATAATTAAGCTTAAATTTATTATTTTTTTTCGTATAAACATAATATTATTATACCAAAAAAAACAGAATAATAAAATTCTGTTTTTTTGGCAGGGGAGGAAGGAATTGAACCCTCGCTAGAGGTTTTGGATCCCGCCGCTCGCGAGCGGCGGGATGGAGACCATTTTAAATACAAAAAAAATTATATTATCTTGGCAGGAGTACTAGGACTTGAACCCAGACCAACGGTTTTGGAGACCGTTATGCTACCAATTACACCATACTCCCATCAAGATAATATAATTATTTTAATCCGATTCTCTTTAATAAACCAGTATAAGAAGAACCATATTGTTTTAATTTTCTTTCTCTTTTTTTAGCTCTTCTATCATTAATATTTATAATATCATAAATAGATGTATAAATAAATTTATTTATTTTTAATTTTTTGAAAAAAAATAAAAAAAGTTAAAATTATAATCAAACTTAATAAAATTAATTTAATGTTTTTTCCTTCTTTATTTTTATCTATACTAATAGTTGTGGTTGTGTTGTTTTTATCCTCTGTTGTGTTAATAGATGCTGCTTTTACAGTTTTTGGTATTAATATATCATTGATATTATTAACAATTAATTTATACCCACTACTTGAATCTAATAAAATACCAGATGCAACAATTTCATTACCTTTTTCTATATCTAAATTGTTATACTTACCAATAGACACGCGCAATATCCAATCTTCCTCTATATCTTCTGATAAATAGATGTTTTTCTTTGTTTTTTTAACAACAATACCCTTAGCTGATATATAATCTCCGATATATTCATCTTCTATATCTATTAAATCTATTGTTGTTGGTTTGTTAAGTTCAGTATTATTAATAATTAAAAAATCATTAATAGTCTTTGTTTTTAATCGTGGTAAATAATCTGTTCTAGAAATAATACCATTAATATTTAAAAAATCACCTTTTTTTATATCAGGAAATTCTTTTTTATGAGAATACACTTCAATAACTTCAGTATAATCAATATTTTCTCCATCCCAATCAGCTAAATATATCTTTCTACTAGATGTAGAGTGGTTATATAGTGAAATACCTTTAATTATTATATTATCATTTTTATTAAAATCTTTAACATCACTAATATTATATATAATATCTTGTTTTTCTATTAAATAATCTCTTTCCCCTGGCATTGGATTATTATTAATAAACCATTCTTTATTTTCTCCATCCCAAGCATAAGAATTATTTTCCTTTATTTTCTGATATTCAACCTTTTGCCAAATATCCCCTAAAGGAGTTAATAATCTTACTTGATCTTGATTATTGTTTAAAGTAATTTTACTATCACTTCTAGGTATAATTACAAAAGAGTTTGGTTCTAAGATAAAAGATTCTTTAAAAACAAAAGGTTTACTACCACCATCTTCATCATCTAATTGCCAACCTATTAAATCAATCTTTTCGTTAAAATTATTATATAATTCAATCCACTCATTATCATCACTGCCTTCTGGATTTGGTAAAAATTCTGAAATTATTAAATCATCTAATTCAAAATTAATTTCTTTAATATCTTTTAATTCAATACTTTCTTCTTTGTCTACAATTTCTAATAATAGCGTGGTGCTATGAGTAGCACCATCTATATCCTTAACTGTTAGCTTAATCAAATAATTACCTTGGGATTGATATATATGGTTTTCAACTTTTTCATCTCCACTTGTTTCATCACCAAAGTCCCATATATATTCTAATTCTCCTTCTTCCGGATCAAATGATTCAGCAGCAGAAAAAACTATAGGTTTTTCTATTATAAACTCAGTAGAGCCTAGGGATATCTTTGCTTTTGGTTCTTGATTGTCTAAAAATTCATTATCTTCTCCTGGTGTTAGTATACTAGTCCATTTAAAATTACCACCCTCTACTGCATAACTTTTATTTTCTAAAGCTTTATCAATGTATTCCACTTGTTGTTGTAAAACATCTTCTGGATTATATAGTTTAACTGAATCTCCTCCATTATTATTTAAAGAAATCCCAGTAATATCTTTACCTAAAACTAAATATTCTTGCGAAGGTAAGGTTAAATTTAAATTAATATCTTCTTGAAAAGTAAAAATACGAGATGAATTATCTTGTAACTTAAAACCAGATAAATCAATTGTTTGCTGACTATTATTATATAATTCAATCCACTCATTATCATCACTGCCTTCTGGGTTTGGTAAAAATTCTGAAATTATTAAACTAGACCAATTATTATTTTGTTGATTATTAGAACCGTTACCAGAACTTTGGTTAGAGTCTTCATTATTATCTTCTTCATTATTATCTTCAACAACTTCTACTAAACAATAATCTATACTTTCTGTTTCGTTATTAGAAACTGTTATGCTTACATTGTAGCTTCCTTGCTCTGTAAACAAATGATTTATTACACTACTTGTTGCTGTTGTATTGTCTATAAAATTCCATAAAAAGTTTAATTCTAAATCTTGAGGATCAGTAGAATTACTAGCATCAAAAACGCCTTCTTCATTAATTAATAATACAGCTGGACATATTAATTGTATATTTGGAGGTAAAACACCGGAATCGTTTTCTTGTTCGCTGTTAATATAACCGGGAGTACCTCCTTCTATAAAGCTCTCCTGCCAATTATTATCATCTTCTTGGTTTAAAATAATTTTTTCTAAGGTTTTACCATTACCACCAGCACCTAAGATAGAATCATACCTAACACTAACACTATATACATCTCCACCATCAAAACTTAAAGATAATGTTGAACTTGAATTTAATAAATTCATACTAGTATCAAAAATTGTACTTGTTGTGTTTGGATAATCTAATATAAATTGTTCTGCATCGTCTGCTATTATAAAATATTCTTCTGAGGAAATAGTTGTTGTGCCTTGATACAAACTTAAAATATGATTAGATCCATCAAAAAAACGCCACGAATTATTACTAGAACCAGTTATAACACTTAAACTATCTTCTCCTGAATTATATAATTCAATCCATTCATGATTATTATCAGAACCAGGATAATCATACATTATTTCAGAAAATAAAAGGTCTGTTTCTAATGCAAGCACTGTATTATGTTTTATAAGTATAGTTATAAAAAAACATAAAATTATTAAAATCGCTTTTCTCATATTTTTAATTATTAATATTAGGTAAGGTCTGGAGATACAGGCAAACTCCAGGCCTTCACCAAATACAATAATTACTTATTATCTTCTTCGATATCAATTTTTTCAATATCGATTTCCTCTTTTGCTGTTTCATCACCAGTAGGATCTTTTTTATTACCTCCTCCTAACATAATTAAATCAGACGCTACTATCTCTGTAGTATACTTTTTGTTCTTTTCATCATCTTCCCAGCTTCTGTTTTGTAAACGCCCCTCTAAAAATACCTTTGATCCTTTTTTTAAGTATGTGCTTATAATATCAGCAAGACCTCCCCAAGCAACTATCTTGTGAAAATCAACACGTTCTTTTTTCTCTTTACTCTTTACATCTTTCCAATTATAGTTTGTTGCTAAAGAAAATAAAGCTAAACTTTGTCCAGATGGTAATGTTCGCATATCTGGATTATCAGCTAAATTTCCAATTAAACTAACTTTGTTTAAGTCCATTTCGCTTTCCCTTTCTAACAATCTACTAAAGATTGTATTAATTATTAATTATATGTTGCATGCA
>CAYZIE010000012.1:0-16757 GCA_964478385.1 uncultured Gammaproteobacteria bacterium | reverse complement strand
CTGTTCCCATGCCACCTAATGTGAATATAGATAATATTCCTAGTATAGATAATATATATTTATACTGTCCATAAGTTTCTTTAGGTAAAAGGTTAGCAAAAGCTATAGCTAAAAGAAAAGCAGAAGTTGAAGATATTATTTGTCCTAGAGTTAACCAAAAACCACCCTTGGTTAAATATACCATATCTGTTTTAGTATATTTTTCACTTTTTCTTAAAAGTTTGTATGTTTTATTTTTTATTTTATCTATCATTTAGTATACTTTAATATTTCATAATCGTATTTAAAGTTTTTAAATACTTTATGATTAACAGTTTTTATTATAAAATTATAGTTTTTAATATCTTTTTTATTTATATTTTTACAATTAAATAAAGTTTTAGTTTTAATAAAAGGTTCATAAATATCTACTTTATATTTATGTTTTTTTAATTCTTTAATTAAATCTTCAATTTTTGAATTTCTAGTATCTGGAACATTTGGTTTAAATGTTCCTCCTAATATTAATATTTTATTAATATTTAGTTTATTTTCTTTAATATATTTAATAATTCTTTTAACTTCATATTTAGCCATTTTGTCATTTATATTTCTTCCAGCTAATATAATTTCTGGATAATGACCCAATCTCTCAGCTTCTTCTGCTAAATAATATGGATCTACACCAATACAATGTCCACCAACTAAACCAGGTGTAAATTTAAGAAAGTTCCATTTTGTTCCAGCAGCTTTTAATACATCTTCCCAATCTATATCTGCTTTATCAAATATCATTTTTAGTTCATTCATTAAAGCAATATTTACATCTCTTTGAGTATTTTCAATTATTTTTGCAGCTTCAGCAACTTTAATAGTTGGAGCTTTATGAGTACCAGCTTTTATAATTGTATTATATGTATCAGCTATTATATTTAATGTTTTTTTATTACTACCAGAAACAACTTTTACAATTTTATCAACAGTATGTATTCTATCACCTGGATTTATTCTTTCTGGAGAATATCCAATATGAAAATCTTTTTTAAATTTTAAATTAGAATATTTTTCTAAAACAGGAATACAATCTCTTTCTGTGCAACCAGGATATACAGTAGATTCGTAGACAACAATACTATTTTTATTTAAATTTTCTCCTACAGTTTTAGAAGCACTTAGGAGCGGCTTTAAATCTGGTTTATTATCTTTATCTATTGGTGTTGGTACTGCTATTATTACAAAATCAGCTTTTTGTATAATTTTAGGATTAGAAGAAAAAATAATATTAGATTTTATTAAATCTTTTTTAATAACTTCATTAGTATTATCTGTATTATTTTTTAATTCTTTTATTCTTTGTTTATTAATATCAAAAGCTAATATCTCTTGTTTTTTTCCAAAAGCAACAGCTAGTGGTAAACCAACATAACCTAAACCAACAATACAAATTTTTTGTTTTTCTTTTTTCATTATTTTATTTATAATATCCTTTATACCACTCTACAAAGTTTTTAATACCTTGTTCTATACTTGTCTTAGGTATGTAATTTAGTTTTTCTTTAGAATAGTCTATATCAGCATAAGTAGATTCTACATCACCTGGTTGTAATGGTAATAGTTCTTTTTTAGCTTTGGTATTTAATTCTTTTTCTATAGTTTGTATAAAATAATCTAATTCTATTGGAGTATTATTACCTAAATTAAATATTTCATAGGGGTAAGAGTGTTTTAAACTAGAAAGTATACCTTGTACTATATCATCTATATAGGTAAAGTCTCTTTTCATTTTACCTCTGTTAAATACTTTAATTGGTTTGTTGTTTGTTATAGCGTTAGTGAAGAGGAATAGAGCCATATCTGGTCTACCATATGGTCCATAGACAGTAAAGAATCTTAAACCAGTAGTATTCATATTGTATAGGTGGTGGTATGTATATGCTATTAATTCATTAGATTTTTTAGTAGCAGCATATAAAGAAATAGGGTTATCTACATTATCTTTTATACTAAAAGGTATCTTTTTATTATTACCATATACCGAAGATGAAGAAGCGTAGATAAAGTCTTTAATATTATTATCTTTAGCTTCATGTATTAGATTAGTAAAACCTACTATATTTGATTGTATGTAAGTATGTGGATTAGTAAGGCTATATCTTACTCCAGCTTGAGCTGCTAAATGACATACTTTATCTATTTTATTTTCTTTGAATATTTTTTTAATAAAGTCTAAATCTTCTAAACTACCTTTGTAGAATTTATAGTTACTATATTGTTTTAATATATTATTTCTATCTTCTTTTAATTTAATATCATAGTAATCATTAAAATTATCTAAACCTATAATTGTTAAACCTTGTTCCAATAATGTTTTAGAAGTATGAAAACCAATAAAACCAGCAGAGCCAGTTACTAAGATAGTTAAGTTTTTATCTAAAGTGATCATTATCTACCTAATGTTTTATTAAATACTGTATTTATAGTCCTAAGGATTATAGATATATCTAAAGCTATACTTTGATTTTTAATGTAGAATAGGTCATACTGTAGTTTTTCTTTAGCATCTTGTACAGAAGCTCCGTAGGGGAAGTTAATTTGTGCCCAACCCGTTAAACCAGGATGTACTAAATGTCTTTCATTGTAAAAAGGTATTTCTTGTATTAGTTCTTTAACAAACTTTTTTCTTTCTGGTCTAGGTCCTACAAAACTCATACTACCTTTTAATATATTCCAAAGTTGAGGTATTTCATCTATTCTAGTTTTACGGATAAACTTACCTACCTTAGTTACTCTAGCATCATTTTCTTTAGCCCATTGTGCACCATCTTTTTCTGCATTCTTAACCATAGATCTTAATTTGTATATGGTAAACTCTTTACCATGCAAACCAATTCTTTTTTGTTTATATATCAAAGGACCTTTAGATTCTAGTTTAATAGCTAAAGATACAATTGGTATAATTAAAAGAGAAAGAATACCAAGTATTACAGAAAAGAGTATATCAATTATTCTTTTAGTTACTATGAACCAATCATTATTCTTTTGTGTAATATTTTCTAAGAACCAATGTCTTTCTAAAACAGTTACAGGTATTTTACCTGTTATTTTTTCATAGAAATCAGTTAAGTTAAAGTATTGTATTTTAAGGTCTATACTATCAAAAAGATATTTAGCTACTTCAGGACTATACTTAGGATTATTTACAGTAACTACAGTATTAATTTTATGTCCTTTAAATTGTTTTTTTAAATCAGCTATATCTTTATTAGTTGGTATTATTTGAAACCTTTCTGGTATTTCAGAATAATCAGGATTTATTATTAATCTTAATTTATACCCTAGATAAGGTTTGGTAATTATCTCTTCAGCTAAAAGTAATGATTCAGGATTTATACCTATAATAGCTAAGTTATTACCTAGTTTTTTACTAGATATTATATTGTAGAATATTCTTCTCCATAGTAAGAATAGTGTAGTAAACACTAGAAGTAGTAGTATTAGTATAGTTTGTGGTTTAAGAGAACTAAATCTTCCTAAGATAGAGTAGAAGAAGACTATAGCTATTAATGCGTTTATAACTAAATTTTGTATTAATTGACCGTAGAATTTAAAATCATTTTTTACTTTACGTATTTCATATAGTCCGTTGATAAAGAAAACTATAATCCAGATACCAAATATAATAGTAAAAGGACCTATATGCTTTAATAGTAATTCTTGATCAATATACCCAAATCTTATTCTCAAGGTTATTGCTAAACTGAGATAAAGTAGTATAATATCTACTAGTAGTAAGGTTATTTTTCTCATTTGTTTGATTTATATAATATTGTATATTATAATAAAAATAATCATGTTTTGTCAAGATTAAATTAAGTAAAAAAATATATGAAATCATTTTTTTTTAGACCTAAAAATATAGACGATTATCTAGTTTTGATAATTAAAATTGGTTTATCTTTAGTATTATTCTTACCATTGTTTTTAATAATAAAGGGTTTTTATTTCCCTTACATTGTTCCTAGGAATTTAATCTTTAGATTGATCATAGACTTAATATTTCTTTTAAACATATTTTTAATTTTTAAGAATAAAGCATATAGACCTAAATTCAATAAAGGGTATATTATTTTCTTTTTCTTTGTACTATCTTTAACTATTTCTAGTATATTTGGTAATAGTTTTACTACAAGTTTTTGGAGTAATTTTGAAAGAATGGATGGTTTAGTTAATTGGTATCATATTTTAATGTATGTTTTTGTTTTAATGTGCTTTGTTAGGGATAAAAGAGATTGGAAGTTTTTACTTAACACTTCTTTAATATCTGCTTGGATAGTAGGTTTAATAGCTTTAGGGCAGAAACTACAATTAGACTTTGTCTTAGCTTCTTCTGGAGGCTCTAGATTAGCTTCTACAATAGGTAATGCAGCATATGTTGGTTCGTATATGTTTTTACATATAGTTTTAGCTTTTTACCTATTAATATCTAAGTTTAAGAAAAAAGGATATTTAATATATTATGGTATAAGTATATTATTTTTCTTGTATATATTAATTCATACTCAAACTAGAGGAGCATTCTTAGGCTTAGCTTTATTTATATTCCTTTTAATTATATTCTATCTTTGGTTTGAAAGAAAAAAGAAAAATATATATTACTATATTATATTATCTTCTTTAATAATTTTCTTAGGTTTCTTTTTACTTGCTTTTCAACAAAAAGATAGTTCTTGGGTAAATAGTAATGGTTTTTTAAGGAAATTAACTAATATTTCATTACAAGATACTACTACACAATCTAGATTAGTTATTTGGAGAAATAGTTTAGAGGGAATTAAAGAAAAACCAATACTAGGCTGGGGAGAAGAGAACTTTAAGTATGTGTTTAATAAATACTTTCCTGTAGAAATATATCATGATATTGGATCAGAGGTTTGGTTTGATAGACCTCATAATATTTTAATACAACATTTAATTCATGGTGGTATTCTTGGTTTAGGATTATATTTAGCTACTTTCTTCTATTTAATATATATTTTGTTTAAGAAATATACTAAAGAAGGTAAGTGGTTATATTCTTTCTTTTGGATATCATTTTTATTGAGTTTTCTTTTTCATGATTTATTTATATTCGATAGTATAAATGTAAATGTTATTCTATATTTAATCTTAGCTTATCTTTTTAAAACTTTAATTGTGGATAATACAGAAAGAGAGTATATATCATTAAAAGGAAAAGACTATACTTACTTAGCTATTATTTTAATTTTAATTATATCTTTCTTTTTTACTTTCTTTTTAAATCCTTGGAATAGTAATAGATTGTTAATTAAATCATTACAGCAAGCTAGTGTAGCAAATAGTAGTGAAGAAATGGATTTAGCTATATCTAATTGGGAAAAATCTTTTAATTTAACTGCTTTAGGTAATCAAGAGAAGGTAGAAACATTACCACAAATATTACAAAGTGTTTTGTCTAATAAATACTTAGATGATACTAGTAAATCAAAGTTTGCTATTTTAACAGAAAAATACTTAGAAGAATTGAGTAAAAAGAATATACAAGAAGTAAGATTTAATATGCTATTATCACAATATTATTCTTCTCTTAGTCATATACAATCTGAATATATTAGTAAGAATATATTGTTATTAAATGATTTAAGAGAGATTGCTCCTGATAGACCTGATGTACTATTACAATTAACAAGTGTGTATTTAAGTAATAATAATATTGTAGAAGCTAAAGAAATAGCTTTAGAAGTTTTAGAAAAATTTCCTTGGGCTAAGTCTACTCATTGGAATCTATTTCATGTTTACCTTATGGAAGGTAATTTAGTAGAGTTAGAAAATATATTAAATAATATTAAGGAGATGAATAATGAAAAACTTGGTTTGGATTTTACTGATCAGGAATATTTAAAGATTAATACTATTATCTCTTATGCTGAAAAGCAAGAAGAAAGTAGTATAGTTGAATTATTACAACAATTTTAACCAATTCTTTTTCTTTATATAGTACTTAGTTTAATACTAAGTACTATTTTGTTATCTACTTAAAATATGGTATAATTTAAATAGGAGAAAAATAAAAATAAAGTTAAAATATACATTGTGAAGTTAGTAGAAACAAAAATCTACCTTAAGTTCATTATTTGGTTTTTAGTTGTCGCTATATTACCAATTATTCTTCTTTTTACTATTGTTTATATATTCTATCCAGAATTAATTTTCTTAAACAATGAACAATTACAAAGAAGTATTTTGATTGGTATTTTTATATCCTTAGCTTCTGTGTTTTTACTCTCTTTAATAGCTACTAAAAGGCTTTCTAAAGCTCTTACACAACCTATATCAATATCTGTAATAGAGCTATCAAAAGTAGTTAAAACATTACTTAAAACAGTAAATAATTTAATTGATATAAGTAAAAGTAATAGTAATGTATCTACTTCACTATTATCTACAAGTAAAGAACAACAAAAAGGACTTAAAGTTGGTAGTAAGGCAGTAGAAGAAATGTTTTCTTCATTATCTAAAGTAGCTAAAAAAACTAAAGTATCTTCTACTAATGCTAGTAAAATAGATAGTTTAGTTAAAAAAGGAGAAGATAATATTAATATAGCTTTAGATGGTTTAGTTGTGATGAAGCATTTAGCTAGTGATAATCAAAAGTTAAACAATGCTTTAAATCATTATGCTCAAGAAGTTAAAGATATAGCTAAGAGGGTGGCTGTATTAGCAGAAACAGCTAAGTTCTTTAGCCTTAATGTTAATATACAAGCTAATAAAGAGTCATTTGGTGAAGAATTAACAGCTTTAGTATCCCAGATTAGAGAATTAAATATTACTAGTGAACAAGCCGCTGTAAACATACAAGCATTATCAGCAGATATGCAGAAACAATTAGAGCAAGCTAAAGAATCTTCTTTGTATGAACATCAAGAAATAAGTTCTAGTATTAAGATTATTGGTCAAACAATTCAGTTTTTAAAAAGAATTACACCTAAAGTTAGTGATATATCTAAGGGTATGTTAATTATTAATAAAGAAACACAAGAAAGTAAACAAGATGCTAGTAATATTAATACAATGATTAATGATTTAAATAATGATGGTAAATCTTTAGTAAGACAATCAAATAATATATCTAAAACTATTGAGAAACAAGATAATATTATTAAATCTTTGAATAGATCTTCTTCTTCTTTAGAAAAAGTAACTAATATATTAGATGATTTAGTAGGTAAACAATAATATGAGTAAAAAAGAACAAAAATTTATACTTTTTACTTTAGGTAATAGTACTTATGCTATGCCATTATTACCAACTTCTAAAATTATTGGAGTAGATAATATTACAAAAATACCTTTTGACAGTAAGTTAAAAGGAATAATATATCATAATGGACATATTATTAGTATTATAGATACAGGTAAGATATTAAAAATTAAAAGTAATGGAGATAAATGTTTACTTTTTGATTACAATGATGATCATTTTGGAATATTAATTAAAGAACCAAAAGATACTATAACTATAAAAAGAGTTTTAATAGATAAGAAGGGTAAATATTTTAAAGTTAAAAAAGATAAAATATATATAATATATCCAAGTAAAATAATGGAATTAATTGATATTTATGAAAATTAGCAGTAAATACAAAGAATTATACCTGTCTACTGGAAAACAACAAATTAAACAGTTGTCTAATTTGTTATTATCTCTAGAAAAAAGTCCTGAAAGTCAAAATCTTTTAGAACATATATTTCGTTTAGTTCATTCTATGAAAGGTGCTGCTAGTACTATGGGTCATAGAAAAACAAGTAAGTTTTTTCATAAACTAGAAACTGTTATAGACTCTGCATATCATCAAAATTTAATTTTGAATAAAGTAAAAATAGATAATATATTAAATATATTAGAAAAAGTTAAAGATAATTTTGAGAGTATAAAAGAAAAAGATAAAGAATTAGATTTTAATAAAGAAATAATTCAGTTAAATAAATTAAGTAAAGTTAGTAAGATAAAAGTTAAAAAGAAAGTTCAAGGTAGTAAGCATATACTAGGTAGTATTCCAGCTACAGCTGAGATAAATATACCTACACATAAACTAGATGATATACAAAAATTACTTGATGATCTATTAATAAATACATTGGAGATTAAATCAGAAATTAAAAGAAGTGGTAATTCTAAAGTATTATCTTCATATGTTAATTCTAATACTATTCTATCTAGTTTAAGAAAAGAGTTTGAGAAATTAAGAATTGTACCATTATCTCAGATCTTTTCTTCTTTGCCTTACTTAGTTAGAGAAATAGCTAAAGATGAAGAAAAAGAAGTTAGTTTAGAAATTAAAGATAATGGATTGTCTTTAGATAAGGGTTTAATTGATGAAATAGTAGAAATATTAATTCAGTTGTTAAAGAATGCTGTTAGTCATGGTATATCTGAAAAACAAAAGAATGGTAATATACTATTAGAAACATCTTTAGAAAATGATAGGATAAAGATTATAGTTAAAGACAATGGAGAAGGTATTGATTGGCAAAAAGTACTTAAAATAGCTATTAAGAATAAAGTAATTAGTAAAAAAGAAAGTAATAAATTAACTTTAGGTAAGATAAAAGATTTAATATTTTCTTTAGGGTTTTCTAGTAAAAAAGAGTTATCACTTACATCTGGTAGAGGAGTAGGGTTAAGTTTAGTAAAAAGTAAAGTAGAATCTTTAGGTGGTAGTATTGAAGTAGATAGTTCTAAAAAAGGTACTACTTTTACTATATCTTTACCAATACCGTTATCTGTATTCAATAGTATATATTTTCAATTAGGAGACTATACTTTAGCTATACCTTTAACTTGTATGAAAGAGATTGTTAATTTAAAAGAGGTTGAAGATTTTAGTAAGAAAAAAACATATATTTATAAGAAAAAAAAGTTTAAAATTATACATTTAGAAAAATTATTCAAGATAAAAGGTTTAAAACCTTTATCTAAGTATATTATATTATTACAATGTAGTAATTATAGTATATGTATACCTGTATATAGTAATATTGAAGAAGGTGAATTAGTGATGAAAAGAACTCCTGGTATTGTTAAGAAAATGAAATATATTAAAGCTATAGCTATATCAGCTCAAGGTAAACCAATATTAGTATTAGATATTAATCAATTTAATTAAGAATATGGAAAAAGAAGTAAAAAAAATATTATTTGTAGATGATGATAACTTTTTAAGAAAAGTGTATGATTCAGAATTAAGTGAATTAGGTTATGAAGTTATATTAGCTGCAGATGGAGAAGATGGGTTAAAATTAGCTCAAACTAAAAGTCCTGATTTAATTCTTTTAGATATGATTATGCCTAAAAAGAATGGTTTTGAAGTATTAACAGAATTACAAGGAAGTGTAAAAACTAAAAAAATACCAGTTTTAATTCTTTCTAATTTAGGTCAAGAAGAAGATATTAAAAAAGGATTAGGATTAGGTGCAGTAGACTATCTAGTTAAAGATAATATGACTATATCTGGGATTATAGATAAAATAAAATATTATTTAAATACAAAAAATAAAAAATAATTATGTCAGCTATTAGTAATGAAAAAATATATAAAATAATAGAAAAGATAGGACTTATAGATCCATCTGTTTTAGATACTGCTTTAAAAACTTCTGAGGAAGAGGATAAAGATTTTATAACACTACTTATACAACAAGATTTAATTAAATCTGAAGAAATAGGTCAATTAATAGCTAATAGTTTAAGATTTAAATTTGTTAATTTAAATAAAGAAAAAGTTAGTTATGATATTGTTAGTATTATACCTGAGATAGTAGCTAGAAAACAGAAGATTATAGCTTTTAAAAAAGATGCCGAAGGACTAAAAGTAGCTATGAGTAATCCATTAGACTATGCAATAATTAAAGCTTTAGAAAAGAAAACTGGTTTGAATATTATACCTTATTATTCTACAGAATATGATATTAATAATAGTTTTGGACTATACCGTAAATCAATTAAACAAGAGTATGCTACTAGTATTAAAAAACATGCTATACAAGCACAAGGCTCTAAAGCAGAAGATATTTCTGTAATTAGATTAGTAGATGATCTATTAAGTTATGCATATACTAATCATTCTTCTGATATTCATATTGAACCAGGTGAGAAGAATATAATTATACGGTTTAGAATAGATGGAGTACTGTATGATATCTTAAAATTATCAAAGAATATCTTAGAATTAATTGTTTCTAGAATTAAAATATTAGCTAAGTTAAGAACTGATGAAACTCGTAGTGCTCAAGATGGTAAGATAGTAACAAAAATAGAGGGTGAGAAATTAGATATTAGAGTATCTATAATCCCAATTACACAAGGAGAAAAGGTGGTTATGAGACTATTATCTTCCAAGGGTAAACAATTTGGTTTAGAGGACTTAGGTATGAGTTCTCATGATTTAGATATTATTAATAAAGCTATAAAAAGACCATATGGAATGATACTAGCTACTGGTCCTACTGGTTCTGGTAAAACTACTACATTATACTCTTTAATTAAAATTTTAAATAAAAGAAATATTAATATTTGTACTATAGAAGACCCTGTAGAGTATGATTTAGAAGGTGTTAATCAAATACAAGTTAATGAAAAAACTAATTTAACATTTGCAGAAGGTTTAAAATCTCTTTTAAGACAAGATCCTGATATTATGATGGTAGGAGAGATAAGGGATAAAGAAACAGCTAGAATCGCTGTTAATTCTGCTATGACAGGACATTTAGTATTATCAACATTACATACTAATGATGCTGCTACATCTTTACCTAGATTACTTGATATGGAAATAGAGCCATTTTTAGTAGCTTCTACAACCAATGCTATTATAGCTCAACGTTTAGTAGGTAAAATATGTATGAAATGTGTATATAGCTATACTTTAGATAGTAATGAAGTTGAAGATTTAAAAAAGGTTGTAGATATTGATAAGTTTCTACATACTAAAAAATTAGAAGAAATTAGATTATATAAAGGTAAGGGATGTGATGCTTGTAATAATGGATTTTCAGGAAGAATAGGATTATTTGAAATATTAGAGTTAAAAGATAATATTAAAGATTTAATATTATCTAGAGCTGATGCAGATACTATACGTGAAGCAGCTATATCTAATGGTATGACAACCATCTTTGAAGATGGATTTAATAAAGTAGTGGAAGGTAAAACTACTTTAGAAGAATTATTTAGAGTAACTAGACAATAATTATGTTATTTACTTACAAATCAACAGACAAAAAAGGAAAAATTAAAAAAGGTGAAATACAAGCCTTGAATATTAATGAAGCTAGGAATAAATTATTATTAAGACAAGATGCTGTAATTTCCCTAGAACCAATTAGTAAAAAGAAAAAGAAAGGTAAAAGTACTATTGTTTTTGGTAGAATTAAGAGTATAGAAAAAGTAATGTTAGCTAAACATTTATCTGTAATGATTAAAGCAGGTATGGCTATTGATCATGCTTTAGAAGTATTAGCTGATAATTCTTCACCATTAATGTCTAAAAAATTAAAAGAAGTTTTACAAGATATTAAACAAGGTAATTCTTTATCTTCTGCTTTAAAGAAATATCCTAAAGATTTTGATATTTTGTTTATAAACATGATATCTGTAGGAGAAGCAGGTGGTACATTAGCTAAAAATTTAAACCTATTATCTATTCAACAAAGAAAAAGTTATGATTTGAAGAATAAGATAAAAGCAGCTTCTATGTATCCCGCTTTAATACTATTAGCTATAATTGGTTTAATAATTGTAGTTTCAATATTTGTTCTTCCAAAAATTATTAACTTTTTTACAACTTTAAATGTTGAATTACCTTTGAGTACTAAAATATTAATAGGTTCTGCAAAGTTTTTAACTGGTAATTGGTTATTATTATTAATTATATTTTTAATAATAATAATTGGAATACAATTAATGAAACGTTTTGATAATACTAGACTATTATTACATTTATTTATTTTAAAAATACCTTTTGTTAATAAATTAGTAGGCAATATTAATATTGCTTTGTTTTGTAGAACATTATCTTCACTATTAGATAGTGGTATTAGTATTGATAAAGCATTACAGATAACTTCACAAACAGTTACTAATGATAGTTATAAAAAAGAAATAAGTATTGTATATCATAATATTTTAAAAGGTAATTCTTTAGCAGATTCTTTAAGTAATAGAGAGTATTTTCCTAGTTTAGTATCACAAATGAGTAAGGTTGGTGAAAGGTCAGGTAACTTAAGTGAAAATTTAGATTATTTAGCTGATTTTTATGAAACAGAAGTAGATACTATAACTAAGAATTTATCTACTATATTAGAACCAGCTTTATTAATATTTATTGGTTTAGTAGTTGGTTTTGTAGCTATGAGTATTATTAATCCTATTTATGAATTAACTAGTAGGGTAGGAGGTTAATATGAAAACAAAAGGATTTACTTTAATAGAAGTTGTATTAGTAGTAGCTGTTTTTTTAATACTTATATCATCAGCTTCTTCTGTAGTGATGAATAAGACATCCAAGGAAGATTTAAATGCTAAAGCTAAAGAAGTGGTTAATATTATTAATAGAGCTCATGATTATGCTGTAAGTGGATATATGGGAGATGAATGGGGTATTAAAGTATTAGATAGTGATAGTGATTGTCAGGACAGTGGAGATTGTATTGTATTATTTAGAGGTAATTCATATAGTGGTAGAGCTAATAAGGGATATGATGAATCAGTAGAGTTAACTACTGGTGTTTATATAGAGCCTGATCAAGAAAATGAATTTTATTTTAATAAAATATCTGGTTGGTTAAGTACTAGTGAACAAGGTATATTATTGAAAAGTAATTATGGTGTTGAAAAAACTGTAACCACTACTGAAGTTGGTCTTGTATATTATGGAGATTAAATATATTAAAAAAGGATTTAGTTTAGTAGAACTTATAATAGCTATAGGTGTTTTTGCAATAGTTGGATCTGGAGTTTTTTATGTTATAACAAATACATATTCTAATTATTATGGTACTGGTGATAGACAAACAGTTACTGAATTTGCTCAAGAAGGAGTAGAAGCTGTTAGAGCTATACGAGATAATAGTTGGCAAGATATTGAAGATGAAATTGATAATACAAATGGGGTTAGTAAAGATGCTAATAATTATTGGCAGTTTAGTGGTGGTTCAGATAGTTTAGGTTCTTTAACTAGAACCATTGATATAACTGAAGTATATAGAGATGGTAGTGGTGATATAGCAGAAACAGGTACATTAGATACTGATACCGTAAAAGCTGTTATTACTGTTTCTGGTTTTGGTATGGATGATTATGTTTTAACTACATATATTAGTAATTGGTCTATAGCAGAGTGGGAGCAAGATGATTGGTCTGGTATCGGTGATTCTAATTTTTGGAATGCAAATAATTTAGCCTCTTCTTCTGTTTCTAATATAGTTACATCTACATCTAATGAAATTAGTATAGCTCGGGTTGAAGCTGGTTTTAATGAATGGAATAATTTAAGTGAATTAGCTAGTAGTACAATGGGGGGTGTTGTTTATGATTTTGATTTTTCTTCAGATAATGAAACTATTTATGTTGTTGGCGATACTAGTCATGATATTAGAGCTTATGATATCAGTGATATACGTTCAGGTAACATATTTCATTCTTGGACATTAGATTTATCTAGTTCTATGTCTGGTGGTTTGTCTATTGCAGTTAATCCAAATGATTCCTATGCTTATATTGGTGCTTCTTTTTCATATACTGGTTTTCATACTATAGCTATAGTTAAACTAGGTTCTCCTCAAGCAGTTAGTTATGTAAGTACAGGTCTTTCATATGGAAGAATTAATGATTTAGTTATAGATTCTTCGGGTAATTATTTATATGCTTTAGGTGGTTATGGAAGATTGTATATATTTAGTATTGGTAGTTCTGGTTCTACTTTAACTTTAGAAAATGGTGGTGAATATATGACTTCTTGTATAAGGCTACCTATTTGTCCTAGTTTAAATAAAGGATATTTAAATACTACCGAAGAATATTTTTATGTATCTACAGATGATTCTAATAATTCATTAATGAAAGTAGATATTACTGATGAAAAAGATGCTCGTATATCATACTCTTTTTCAGATATTTATGATTTTGTTGATGTCAATTATATAGATACTGTATTAGGTAACCCTAGTTTTATAGTAGCTACAGAAAATAGAAATGAAGAATTTAGGATAATAAAAGATACCATAACTAGTAACTCTTTTTCTGAATTAGATATTTATGATTTAGGTGGTAGTAGCGTTTATTCTGCTGTTTATGATTCTTCCGATATAGGTTTAACTTTTGATTATCAAGGTAATATATATTCATTAGATATAAGTGATAAGAAAAATATTGATGTTGGACCTGTATCTGATACTTCTAGTTATGGTTTTTCTCCTACTTCTGCTCCATATAATTTTATGAAGTATAATGATACCTTGGGTGGATTATTTATGTTAGAAAAGAAAACATCACCAACTTCTTATGTTTTGAATTTTATAGAAAAACCAATAGATTATGAATATGCTAGTACTGGCAGTTTAACTTCTTCAATATATGATATTGGTTCTAGTGATAAAGAATTACATAGTATTACTATAAATCAAAATATACCTATTGGTTGTGAAATAGAGATAACATTACAAGGAAGTAATGATGATAGTTTTGCTAGTTTAACAAGTAATGTTTTTAGTAATAATAGTGTTTCAACATTTACTTCTACCACCCCTACAACTTTGAATAATAAAAGATATTTAAGATATATAGCTGATTTAACCTCGTGTAATAGTGGTGCAGATACTCCTACATTATATTCTGTTAAATTAAGATACAAGTAATATGAAGAAGTTAAAAGAAAAAGGATTTTCTTTAATAGAAGCAGTATTATACTTAGCTATTGTTTCTATTGTTTTAACTGCTGTTGTTAATTTTCATTTAACCTTAGGAGGAACTTCTAGTAAATTAGGAGCTAATATAGATACATCTCGTAACAGAAGAACAGCTTTAAGTAAAATAGATTATTTAATTAAAAATTCAGATGGATTTTTAAAAGATCATAATGGAGATTGTTCTAATTTTTCTTCTTCTCCTAATACTTTAGCATTATATTTTGATGATGATACTTACTTACCTGGTGAATGTGTTTCTAATGGTGGTGGAGTTAGGATTACAATTGATAGCAATAGAGTAAAAATTATATGTCAACCAAATATTGATTATAATGGGGAGTATAATTCTTGTAATACCATAGCTAGTAATACATATTATTTAACTTCTCCTGATATTGAGGTTAATAATAATGGGTTAAATTTTTCTACTTCTACTGCTACTTCTACTTCTAGTAGTTTTACTAGTTTAACCACTAATATTATAACTACATCAATATCTGGAGATCAAGTTCAATTAAGATCTACCTCTACTGCTACTAGTACTGTTAATTTACGTAATGAACAGTTAAATGGATTAGTAGCTTGGTATAAGTTTGATGATGCTAGTGGTAGTTCTGCTATAGATAGCTCTGGTGATAATGATTTAACATGTTATGGTCCAACTCCAGTTAGTGGGATAATAAGTGATGGAGCATTTGATTTTGAGAGTAGTGATGGCGATTATTGTGAAGATGGTAATGATGATAGTTTAAATTTTGATAATGGATTTTCTTTAACAGCTTGGTTTTCTTTAGAATCAACTGCTACTGATACCATTAGTCCTATTATTAATAAAAACGATGGTAATAAAGGTTATGTATTAATGGTTAAAGATAATAGTGGTACAAAAACTATTATTTGTGCATTTTGTGATGATACTGAATGTGATGAATCTGTTGAATCTTCAGCTATATCATATAGAAGAGAATTTCACATTGCTTGTTTATTTGATCCTATACATGATGAAGTTAAATTATTAATAAAAGAAAAAGATGGGGTTAGTTATTCTGTTCATTCAAGCCTTTCAGTTCCATATAGTTTAGTTAATTCTAGTACTAATCTACAAATTGCTAGTACTACATATTCTCATGGCACATACTTTGATGGTATTATTGATGATATTAGGATGTATAATAGGGTATTAACAACAAGTGAGGTAAATGCAATACAATCACAAGAAGACTATGATTGATAATATACAAAAAAATGAAGGAGCTATAGCTCTTATACTGGTAATTATGATTACTACATTGACATTAGTATCTAGTGTAGTTATTTCTTTGATTAATACTTCAGATTTAATATCTAATTATCATATAAGTGAAGCAGAAGAAGTAAATGTTCAATTAGATGCTTGTATTGATGATACACTTATTCGTATAGTTGATGATAAATATGTATCAGGAGATTTTGAAATAGATGTTGGAAATGTAAATTGTAGCTCTACTATTTCTGCTACTGTTGATGGTATAAAAACAACAACATCTACAGCTACTTCTACTTCTGATATTGGTGTATGGACAAAGGGCGTTGTTATGATGGTTAATGTTTCTTCTACACCCATTAGAATAGATAGTTATAAAGATATAATTAATTAAAATATATGACAAAAGATATTATTGGTATAGATATTTCTGACTTTAGTATAGAGGCAGTATCATTATCTAAAAAAGGAGATAAGTTTACAGTTAGTGGTTATTCTCGTTATCGTTTATCTCCAGATATTGTAGATAATGGTAAGATTTTAGATAAAGAAA
>CAYZIE010000011.1:0-16758 GCA_964478385.1 uncultured Gammaproteobacteria bacterium | reverse complement strand
GGTCATATTTTTGATTTAGGTATTATTTTTAGAAAAAGTTTTATACCAAATCAAGCAATGAATAGTTTATTAAAACCTTCTGATCAATTAGAAGAAGACTATAAAAATCTTTTAGTTGAGAATAGTTATTTAAAAACACTAGAACAAGAGAATAATAAACTAAGAGAATTATTAAATTTTAAAGAGGAAAATGATATTACATTAGAACTTGGTAGTATTATTAGTCGTGATAAAATAAATAATAATATTTTGATTATAAACATAGGGGAGGATAAAGGTGTTGAAAAAGGACAGGCTGTAGTAGTTAATAATGGTATTATTATTGGTAAAGTATTAGAGGTGCATAAAGATATATCTAAAGTAAGATTATTAACAGATAATTTTAGTAAAATAGCTGTACAGATTACTGATGAAAATAGTATATCAGGAATAATTAAAGGTTCTTTGGGTATTAGTATGATTATGGATTATATTCCTCAGGAACAAGACATTAAAAAAGGAGATTTAATTATTACTGCTAATACAGGTATGAGTATTCCTACTGGTTTAATTATTGGTAAGGTAGAAGAAATTGAATTTTCAGAAGAAGAATTATTTAAACATGCTTTTATTACTCCTTTAGTAGATTATAATACACTTGGTATTGTAGCTGTTATTATTAAATAAATATATGAAATATTTATCATTTATATTATTATTTATTATATCAGCATATTTATTTATATTATTAAATATCAATTTTAATTTATTTATACAACCTTTTTTAATAGCTCTTTTATTATTATATTTTAATAATAATGATTATATTTTAAATTATTCATTTGCTTTATTATCTGGATTATTTATTGATTCTATAACACCTGTATTTGGTTTACATACTATTTTATTTTTAATTATTGTTTTTATTATAACTAGTTTACAATTAAATATCTTTAGATCAAAAGATATACTATCAGTTATATTATTAACTGTATTTTCATTTATTATCTTTTGGTTATTATTTATATTAATTAATATATTATTTAGTTTTGAATTATATTCTTTTAGTACTTTATTTATATCTACAGTATTAAAATCTATAGTTTTAAATAGTATATTAGTAATATTATTTCATTTATTATTTTTTAATCTTTGGTTTAAAAGATATGGTAGATAATCCTTTTAAAATACAAGAAGGTTCTGTTAGAGATTCAAAAGTTCGTGGTTTTTTGAGTAGAAAACAAAGTGGTGATTATTTAGAATTTAATAAACCAGATAATACTTCTTATGTTGGTCAATTCTTTAAAGAAAAGAAAATATCTTTTTTATTTCTTTTTATAATATCTTTAATTTCTTTATTATTTTTTAGAGCTTTTTATTTACAGGTTATTAAAGGAGATTATTATCGTAATATAGCTGAGGGTAATCGTATTAAAACTGAAGTTATTAAAGCTAATAGGGGTTTAGTATATGATAGATTTGGTAATTTATTATTGGATAATAAATTTTATTTCTTTTTATACATTAATACTGAATTATTACCAGAAGATAAAGATTCTTTTATAGACAATCTATCTTTAATTATATCTTTAGATAAAGAAGAGATAAAAGAAAGATTAGAAGGAGATAATAATGTATTATTATATGAAAACTTAGATTATGATTCTGCTATAAAATTAATGATATGGTCTGAAGAATACCCCGCTATAGAGATAAGATATGAACCTAGAAGGCAATATATTCATAGTATGAGTATATCTCATATTTTAGGGTATTTAGGTGCTGTTAAACCAGAAGATTTAAAAAGGGGCTATGGATATAATGATCGTATAGGTAAAAGTGGTATTGAGTTTATATGCGAAGATATTTTAAAAGGTAAGGATGGTTTAAAACAAATTGAAATTGATGCTCTTTATCAAGAAAAAAGTGTTTTATCAATGCAAAAACCTGAGAATGGTCAAGATATAGTTTTATCATTAGATTTAGCTAGTCAGAAAAAACTTTTCGAAATAATGTTAGATTATTCATATAGGTATAATAAACCTAAGATGGCAGGAATAGTTTTAAATCCTAATGATGGAGGTGTATTAGCTATGGTTAGTTTACCAAGTTTTAATAATAATATATTTACTAGTAGTTTAGATAAAGATGAGTATAATAAATTAATTAGTAATGAAAATAATCCAATTTTAAATAGAGCTATATCTGGTATTTATCCTCTTGGATCTATATTTAAATTAGTAGTTGCTGGAGCTGCTTTAGAAGAAGAAATTATTAATACTGGTTTTAATGTTAATAGTACTGGTGGGGTTAAGGTTGGTAATAGTTTTTTTCCTGATTGGAGATCTAGTGGTCATGGTATAACTAATGTATTTTGGGCTATAGCTGACTCTGTTAATACTTTTTTCTATACAATAGGTGGTGGTAATAATGAATATTTGCAATATGGATTAGGAGTTGATAGAATAATTGAATATGCTAAATCTTTTGGTTTAGGTAAAAAAACAAATATAGATTTACCGGCAGAAGCTACTGGTTTTTTACCTAATAAAAAGTGGAAACAAGAAGAAATAGGAGAAAGGTGGTATTTAGGTGATACATATAATTTATCTATTGGTCAAGGTTATTTATTAGCTACACCAATACAAGCAGCTTTATTTACTTCTTACTTTGCTAATAATGGTATAGTATATACACCACATATAATACAAAATATTAAGGATGAAGATGAAAAAAAGATAGAAATAGCTTTGACGGATATTATTTCTTCTGATAATTTATATAGTGTAAAACAAGGTATGCGTAATACAGTATTATATGGTACAGCTAAGAGTATGCAATCAGTTTTAGTTGATGTAGCAGGTAAAACAGGAACAGCTCAATTTCGTAAAGATAAGATACCTCATTCATGGTTTTCTGGTTTTGCTCCTTATGAAAATCCAAAAATAGTTATATCTATACTAGTAGAAGAAGGTGGTGATAAAGGATTAGCTGTTAGTGTAGCAAGAGAATTTATGGAATGGTATTTTAATAATTAATAATAAAAAAATGGACAAGAAGGTTTTAACTAAACAAGGTTTAGAAAAACTAAAAGAAGAATTAGAGTATTTAAAAACAGATAAAAGAAAAGAAATATCTGAAAGGATTAAAATTGCTCAAGAATTTGGTGATTTATCTGAAAATGCTGAATACCATGAAGCTAAAGATGAACAAGCTTTTACAGAAGGTCGTATTTTAGAATTAGAACATTTAATTAAAACTTCTGAAGTAGCAGAAGAAAATATTAATAAAGATATAATTGGTATTGGTTCTAAGGTTATAGTTGAAAAAGATGATCACGAATTATCTTTTACTATTGTTGGTAGTACAGAAGCAGATCCAGCTTCGGGTAAAATATCTTTAGATGCTCCTTTGGGTAGTGCTTTGTTAAATAAAAAAGTAGGAGATGAAGTAGAAGTAGAATTACCTGGAGGATTAGTTAAGTATAAAGTAATAGATATACAATAATGTTTATAAAAAAAATAGGTATTGATTTAGGAACTACATATACTTTGGTGTATATACCAAAAAGAGGTATTGTAATACATGAACCTTCTGTAGTTGCTATTTCTGTTTTAGATAAAAAAGTTTTAGCAGTAGGGGATGAAGCTAAAGAAATGATAGGTCGTACTCCTGATTCTATTATTGCTTCTCGTCCATTAAAAAGTGGTGTTATAGCAGACTATAGAACTACAGAAAGTATGTTAAAGTATTTTATAAACAAAGCTGTTGGTGGAATGAAGATATTTAGACCAGAGGTTATGATAGCTGTTCCTGCAGGTATTACTTCTACAGAAAGAAGAGCTGTTATTGGTGCTACATTAAAAGCTGGTGCTAAAGCTGCATATATTATCAAAGAACCCATTGCTGCTGCTATTGGTGCTGATATACCTATTGGTTCTGCGTCTGGTCATATGATTGTAGATATGGGTGGTGGAACAAGTGAAATAGCTGTTATATCATTAGGTGGTATAGTTGCTAATACTTCTATTAGAATAGGTGGTAATAAATATGATGCTGCTATAGGTGAGTATATAAAAAAGAAATATAATCTAGCTATAGGTGAAAGAACTGCTGAAGAAATTAAAATTAAGATAGGATCAGCTCAGTTTTTACCAAAGGGAGAGAAATTAACTTTAGAAATAAAAGGTAGAGATATGGTTAGTGGATTACCTAGAATAATTAAAGTAAGTTCTGATGATGTAACAGAAGCTTTACAAAATGAATTACAAGGGTTAATTTCTGCTGTTAAATCTGTATTATATAAAACTCCACCAGAATTATCTGCAGATATTATGGATAAAGGTATGATATTATCTGGTGGTACTTCATTATTACGTAATATGGATAAATTATTATCTCAAGCTACTGGTGTTCCAGCTTATGTAGCTGATGAATCATTATTATGTGTAGCTAGAGGCACTGGTATAGCTTTAG
This sequence comes from uncultured Gammaproteobacteria bacterium, assembly GCA_964478385.1. GTDB lineage: Bacteria > Patescibacteriota > Patescibacteriia > UBA1558 > GWA2-36-10 > UM-FILTER-36-13. The sequence continues at coordinate 12,303 of CAYZIE010000011.1, read as the reverse complement.
AAAATTTAGAATCATATAAGAGAAGTATATTATCTGCTAAATAATATGTTTACTATTGGTTTAGAAGCAACAAGAGCTAGTAAGAAGTATAAAACAGGTACTGAATGGTATGCTTGGCATATGATTCAAGAGTTTAAAAAAATAGAAACTGAACATAAGTTTAATATTTACTATAATCAAGAAATAGATGGTGATTTAAAAGATGGGCCATCTAATTTTAATTATAAAAATATAGTATGGAAGTTTAGTAAATTATGGACTCATATTCGTTTAGGTATAGAATTATTAATACATCCAATTGATAAATTTTTTGCTACTAATAGTGTTCCAATATTTACAAGAGGAGAAATAATAGTAACAATACATGATCTTGGTTTCTATAAAAATCCAGAGCTATACCATCCACTAGAAAGAATATATCAAAAAATATCTCATGTATTAGCTATATATAAAGCAGATAAGATTGTAACTATATCTGAAACTACTAAAAAAGATATTATTAAATATTTTCCTAAAGCTAAAGATAAAATAAGAGTTATACATTTAGGTTTAGATAGAAAGTATTTTAAACAAGTATCTGAAGAAGCTAAAAAAGAAGTAAAGGATAAATATGATTTACCATCTGATTATATACTTTATTTAGGTCGTTTAGAAAGTAAAAAGAATGTTTTAAATTTAATTAAAGCCTATCAATCTTTAAATACTGATTGGCCTTTAGTTTTAGCAGGAAGACCAGGTAATTATGGTTATGAAGAAATAGAAAAAGCTGCTAAAGGAAATAATAAGATAATATTTTTAGGGTATATTAGTAATAGACATTATCCTAATTTATTTTCTTCAGCTAGCTTATTTGTTTTTCCTACTAAATTTGAAGGTTTTGGTTTACCTATTATAGAAGCGATGGCTTGTGGTGTTCCAGTGGTATGTTCTGATATCCCAGCTTTAAAAGAAGTAGGTAATGATTCTGTATTATTTTTTAATCCAGATGATATACAAGATATTGCCAATAAAGTAGATAAAGTTATCAAAGATAAAGATTTAAGAAATAAATTAATAGAAAAAGGTTTTAAAAGATCTGAGTTTTTTTCTTGGTCTAAATGTGCTAAGAAAACATTAGATTATATTTTAGAATAGTTCATTTAAATAAAAAAGGAGGTGTAAGATGAGTTGTCCGCATTGTAGTACTATTAAAATAAAGAAAATAAGTTTTACATTTGATAGGTATTGCTCTACTTGTGGTTAAGATTTAATGACTTGTTGTTCTAAGTGTTGTGGTTCAGGATTTTCTTCTGGTTTTAGATATTGTACATATTGTGGAAATAATATCGAAGAGGAGTGTTCTAATTGTGGTGGATCAGGAGAAACTAAAGAAACTTTTCATCTTTGTAGATAAATAAAAGCCTGTTATGTATTTATATATAGCAGGCTTTATTATTGACAAAATTGTTAAAATGTTGTATAAAGTAGTTAAAGGTTTAAATTAACCGGAGATGATTGCTCTGTTTACAGAGAGGAAAGTCCGAACACCATTAAAAAGGTAATTGGTAACACCAACCAGTTTAATAGGCAACTATTAGATTAGAACAAGTACAACAGAAAGTATTCCTTCCTTATGGATAAGGGTGAAATTGTTAGATAATAAGCTAACACGTTAGTTTGGTAACAAGCTAAATGAGGTAAACTTTACCTGGTGAAAGGCCAAATAGGCTATTTATATAGCGGGTAGGCTGATTGAGTTTATAAGTGATTATAGACCTAGATAGATAATCATCACATTCTTTTTAGAATGTTACAGGATTCGGCTTATGAAGGTTAATTTAAGCCTTTTTTTATTGTTGATATTTAATAAAGTAAGTGATATTATATTAATATATGAAAAAATCAGATTTTATAATAAATACATCATTAGTACCTCTAGACTTTTTTATCTTATTATTAGCTGGTATATCAGCATATTACTTTAGGTTTTCCGAATATGTTAGTAGTATTAGACCAGTATTCTATGAAATGCCTTTTAATGATTATTTAATAATAATAATTAAAGTATCTTTATTATCTATTGTATTTTTTGCTTTTTCTGGTTTTTACAATATGAAAGATAAAAAATTATCTAGAGAATTACCTAGGATTATAACAGGAGTATCTACAGTAGTGCTTCTTTTAATTTTGGCTATATTTTTAAAAAGAGAATTATTTTCTTCTCGTTTTATAATAATATTAGCTTGGGTTTTAAGTATTATTTATTTATTTCTAATACGTATAATTGTTTTAAGTATTAGGAACTATTTTTTTAAGAAAAAGAAAGGTTTAACTAATATTATTATTTTAGGAAAAGAAGATTCTAAAGATATTATATTAAAAACATATAATAATAATCCAATACTAGGTTTTAAAGTAATAGATAGTTTTAATAATTTAAGTGAATTGGAGAATAAAGGAAATTTAAGTAAATATTTTAAAGATAATAATATACAAGGTATTATACAATCAGATTCTTCTATATATAAAACAGAAGCATTAGATCTATTAACTTTTTGTCAGGAACATCATCTTATTTTAAAATATGTTGCTAGTTTGTGGCAAACTCAAAATTTGAATTTTAATTTAGATAATGTATCTGGTTTACCAATAGTAGAAATACAAGGAACACCATTAGACGGTTGGAGAAAAGTCATAAAAAGGTTGTTTGATATTTTTGTTTCTCTTTTTTTAATTATATTTTTATCACCATTGTTAATTTTAATATCTATTGTAATAATAATAAATTCAGGAAGTCCAGTGTTAGTTAAATTACCAAGGGTTGGTGATAAGGGCAATGTATTTAAAATGTACAAGTTTAGGTCAATGATTAAAGATGCTCATAAGTTAAAAACTGAAATGATGAAGTATAATGAAAGAAAAGATGGACCTTTGTTTAAAATGGAAAATGATCCTCGTATTACTAAATTAGGTAAGTTTTTAAGAAGAACAAGTTTAGATGAATTGCCACAATTATTTAATGTTTTAAAGGGTCAAATGAGTTTAGTTGGGCCCAGACCACATGAACCAGAAGAAGTAGATAAATATCAGAAGGGGTATAAAAGACTTATGTCAATTAAACCTGGTATCACTGGATTATCTCAAGTTTCTGGAAGATCTACTTTATTATTTACAGAAGAAGCTAAATTAGATATTTTCTATATTGAGAATTGGTCTATACTATTAGATATGATTATATTATTAAAAACAATAAAAGTATTATTTAAAAAAGATGAAGCCTGTTAAAGTAGCTCTTGCTCATGATCATTTATTTCAACTAGGCGGTGCTGAAAGAGTACTGTCTGTTTTAGCATCTTTGTATAATAACGCTCCTATATTCACTTTAATTAATGATAAAAAAATAAGTAAAAAGATTTTAAATAATCATAATATTATAACCTCATGGTTACAGAAAATACCCGGTATTAATAAAATATTTAAGTATTTTTTAATTACTATGCCTAAGATCTGGTCTAATACAGATGTAAGTAAATATGATTTAATTATTTCTTCTTCCTCTGGTTTTGTTAAAGGATTAAAAACAAAAGGTAAACATATATGTTATTGTCATTCTCCAACTAGATATTTATGGGATGATAAAGAAGAATATATTGGTAATATACCAGAAGGTAAGTTATTTAAATTATTATTACCAAAAGTGTTAAAAAATTTACAGTCTTGGGATTATGATAAAGCTCAAGGTATAGATTATTTTTTAGCTAATTCTAAATATATAGCTCATAAAATATTAAAACATTATAATAAACATTCAGTAGTTATATACCCACCTATTAAAATAAATGAATTTTCTTTAGCTGAAAAAGTACAAGACTACTATTTAATAGTTAGTAGATTAAGACCATATAAAAAAGTTGATTTAGCTATTAAAGCTTTTAATAATTTAAAACTTCCTTTAAAAATAATAGGTAGTGGTTCTGAGATGAAAAGGTTAAAAAAAATGTCTAATTCCAATATAGAATTTTTAGGAGAATTATCAGATAAAGAAAGAAACTTTTATTTATCACATTGTAAAGCATTTATATACCCACAAATAGAAGATTTTGGTATTACTGCTGTAGAAGCTATGGCTTCTGGACGTCCTGTTATAGCTTATGCAGATGGAGGAGCTTTAGAAACTGTTAAAGATGGTGTTTCTGGTACATTTTTTAAAGATCAAACATGGGAATCTTTAGCACATAGAATATTACGATTTGATAGTAAGAAATACAATGGTAAAGATATACAAGATTATTCTAAAAAATTTGATGAAAGTGTTTTTAAAGAAAAAATATTAAATTTTATTAAAGAAATATGAATATAGGTATAGATATAAGAGCATTAGATGAATATAGACTTACTGGCGTAGGCAATTATATTTTAAATTCAATTGAAAATATAATTAAATTAGATAAAAAAAATCAATATTATTTATTAAACACAGGTTTAAAGAATAAAGGTAAGATAATAAACATTGAACAAGATAATTTACATTATATTCATTTAAAATATCCTAATAAATTATTAAATTTTAACTTAGCTATGAAAATAGGTAATGGTTTAAATAATTACTTTCCTGTTAAACTTGATTTATTATGGTTACCTAATATTAACTTTTATTACAATACTAATAATATTCCTTTTATTTTAACTATTCATGATTTATCTTTTCTGCATAGTAATAATTTTTATTCTTTGAAAAGGAGACTATGGCATAAAATGGTTGGAGTAAATAATTTAATAAATAAAGCTGATAAAACTATAGCTGTGTCTAATAGTACAAAAAGAGATATAATGAGATTTTTTAATATTCATGAAAGTAAAATACAAGTTATTCATCCTGGTATTGATTGTAATATAATTAATAAAGAAAAAGCTGAAGATTTAATTAAACCATTTAATATAAATAAAAAATATTTTATATATTTAGGTACATTAGAGCCAAGAAAAAATATACAAGCTATTATTCAAGCATTTGATAAATATCATAAAAAATATAATGATGTAGACTTAGTTATAGCTGGTAAAAAGGGTTGGCTTTATCATAATACTATTAAAAATATTAAAAAAAGAAAATATATTAAATATTTAGATTATATTAGTGGTAAAGAAAAAGATGCTTTATATACTCTTAGTTTAGGTTTAATATGGCCTTCTTTTTATGAGGGTTATGGTTTTCCTCCTCTAGAAGCTACATTTCACCACATACCTGTTATAACAAGTTATAAAACATCAATACCAGAGGTTATGAAACAACAGGCAATTTATGTAGATCCATATAATTCATCTGATATATATATAGCTATGAAAAACTTAACAGAGGATAATAATTTAAGAAATAATTTAATACAATCTGCTAAAGAGTTTAAATTACCTAAATGGGATAAACAATCTGAAGAAATTATAGATTTATTTAAAAATATAAAATGAGAATAGTAATTGATTTAAGAATATTTGGACCTTCATTAGGTGGTTTAGGGAGGTATAATGAAAAATTATTAGAATATTTATCTAAACTAGATAAAACTAATAACTATATTTTATTATTCAAAAAAGATCCCAAATTAGATTTACCAGATAATTTTAAAATAAAGATATGTAATTATCATTGGTATAGTTTAAAAGAACAATTATTATTACCATTTGTTTTGTATAAATTAAAACCAGATTTAGTTCATTTTACTCACTTTAATATTCCTTTTCTATACAATGGTAAGTATATTGTTACTATACATGATTTAATTATGACTAAGTTTCCTAGTAAAAGATCTAGTAAATTAAATAGATTATTTTTTGTTGTAAAAAGGATGGGATATAATTTAGTTATTAAAAGAGCTGTTAAAAAATCTATTAAGATTATAGCTGTATCTAAGTTTACTGCTAAAGATATTAAAAAATATTTTAAATTAAATAAAAAAGAAAGTAAAAAAATAAAGATTATTTATGAAGGAATAACTAAAGTTGATAATAGTATATCAGAAAATATTGGATTACCTGATAATTATTTTCTTTATATTGGTAATGCATACCCTCATAAAAATTTAGAATTTTTGATTAAAGTTTTTTCTAAGTTTATTAAAAAAAATAAAGATTATAATTTAATTTTAATTGGTAAAAATAATTATTTCTATACTAGATTAAAACAATATGCTAAAGAAATATTACAAGAAGATATAGATAAGATTATTTTTACAGGATTTGTTCCTGATAAATATATTGCTAATTATTATGCTAATGCTAAAGCATATATATTTCCATCTCTATATGAAGGCTTTGGTTTGCCACCATTAGAAGCTATGAACTATAATCTACCGGTATTATCAAGTAAAGAATCTTGTTTGCCAGAAATACTAGAAGATTCTGCATTATATTTTAATCCATATGATGAAGAAGATCTATTGAATAAAATGTATAATATTATTAATAATAATGGATTAAGAAATGATTTAATATCTAAAGGAAAAGAACAAATAAAGAAATATTCTTGGTCTAAAATGGTTAAAAAAATATTAGAATTATATACTAAATAATATATTTTGTTTTTTTCTATTTTTTTGGTATAATATAATCAATGCCTAGAAAGAAAAAAATAAATATTAAAGATTTAAAGAAGGATCTATTAGAAGATTTAGATCAGTTTTTATTAGAGGAAAATTTTACTAAAAAAGAAGTTAAAAATAAGAAAGAAGAAGCTTTAAATTATTTAGATAAATTAATTAAAGAAGATTTGTCATATAATCAAATACTAACTGAAATTACAGAAAGAGTTCAGGAAGATGAAGAGATTTTTGATTTACCACCTTCTAATAATATATTAGATTTAAGACAGGCTAAGATTGAGAAGCCTAAGGAAAAAATAAATAAGTTAGAGAAGTATAAAGGTTTTAAAACTAAGTTTAAAGAAAAGTTTACTAGAAAAAAGATTAAAGAAGAATTGTATTATCCTAAACCAATAAAAAAAAGTTTTAATATCTCTCTTAATATAGATACTTTTAAATTAAAAAGTGCTTTAAGTAGAACTATAGTATTTGCTTTAATAACTGCTGTTATATTATTACCAATACGTGGTTTAGTTATATTTGGACAAATTATTGAAGATAAGAATAAAATATTAGAATTTGGACAACAGGGTATTACTAGTATGCAGTCAGGTACATTATTAGCTGCTGATGCTTCATATGAATTAGCTCAAACTGATTTTGCTAATGCTTTAGATAGTTTTAATAATGCAGAAAATGTATTAAATGAATATCATAATTGGATGTTTAATGCTGCTTCGGTAGTACCTGTAGTAGGTAAACAAGTGTCTTTAAGCCGTAATATGATTATCATAGCTAATGATATTGCTGAAGCTGCTAATATTTTAAATAATAAATTAAAAAATAATGAATATCCTACTGAATATTTATATATAATAAATAATCAAATAGAAAAGAGTTTACCATATTTAAGAGATGCTAATAAGGATTTACAAGATATATCAACTGGTATATTACCACAAGATTTACAAGTATATTTTGATAATCTAAAAGAATATTTACCAAAAACAATTAATGATCTAGAAAATTTAAATGAAGTTTTTGATGTTTTGATTAATATTCTTGGACATAGTTCTCAACAAAGATATTTAGTTTTATTTCAAAATAATAATGAATTAAGAGCTACTGGTGGTTTTCTTGGTAGTTTTGCTTTAACGGATTTATCTAAGGGTAAAATTATTAATTTAGAAGTACCTGAAAGAGGATTATATGATTTAGAGGCAGGACAAAAAGTTAAAATTAAATCTCCTAAAGCATTATCAATTATTAATCCACATTTTAATATTTGGGATGCTAATTGGTGGCCTGATTTTCCTACTTCTGCTAAAAAAATCTCAGAATTCTATGCTAATGCTGAAAATACATCTATAGATGGTGTAATATCAATTAATGCTAGTGTATTACAAGAATTATTAACTATATTAGGACCAATTATATTAGATGAGTACAATATAACTGTAACAGAAAATAATGTATTTGATGTATTACAAGAAGAAACTGAATTAAATTATAATAAGGAAGAAAATACACCAAAAGCTGTTATAGCTGATTTAGTTCCAATAGTATTAGATAGATTATTATCTGATATTTCTAATAATAAAGAAGTATTATCTTTATTTGTACAAATGTTAGCTAATAAAAATATACAGATATATTTAAATAATGAAGGAGCACAAGAAAAAATACATGATTTTGCTTGGTCTGGAGAAATACTAAGTAATGATAAAGATTATTTAAATATTATTAATACTAATATTGCTGGAGGTAAAACAGATAATGATATTTATCAGATTATAGATCATCAAGCAGAAATTAATAATGCAGGAGAGATTATAAACACAGTAAGAATTACTAGAACTAATAAAGGTGATGAGAATAATATTTTTGCTGGTTTAGAGGGGGGTAATGTTAGTTATATTAGAATATTTACACCTTTAAATAGTGAGTTTATAGAAGCTAGAGGTTTTGATTATATATCAGAAGAACATTTTGATTCTTCTAGTAATCTAGCTATTGAAGATGATATTTTAAGATTTGAAGAAGATAAAATGATAGATGGAAAATCTAATACAGAAATATTTACTAGTCTTAATAAAACAGTATTTGCTAATTGGATGGCTTTAAAACCAGGAGAAACTAAAACAGTTTCTGTGAAATATAAATTACCTTTTAAATTAAATTTACATAATTCCTTGGTTAATGATTGGACAAAATTATTTATGGGTAATTTAAAATTAGATAATTATAGTTTATTAATACAATCTCAATCAGGTAGAGATAATACTATTATTAATTCTTCAGTTTTATTACCAAATGATATTAAAGTTATATGGAATATCGCTACTGAAGAAGACAAAACGAGTATTACAGATTATTTAGTAAGTTATAGTAATGAGTTGGTGGGGGATCAATATTTTGGTTTTATAGCAGCGAAGAAATAAAAAATGTGGAATAAGATTTGGTTTAAGCTTAATAATACAGTAGCTGGAGGTGCTTTGATAATCGCCTTCTTTTCTTTTATTTCTAAACTATTAGGATTATTAAGAGAAAGGTTGATAGCTTATAATTTTGGTGCTAGTGAATTATCAGATATTTATTATGCTTCTTTTCGTTTACCTGATCTTATATTCAATACTTTAGTATTAGGAGCTTTAACTTCAGCTTTTATTCCAGTATTTCAAAAAGTTTGGTTTAAAGATAAAAAAGAAGGATTAATTTTAGCTAATTCTGTTTTAAATTTCTTTTTATTATTAATTGGTTTTTTAGTTATTATTGCTTTTATTTTTACTCCTCAAATAATACCTTTTTTAATACCTGGATTTAATCAATGGCAATTAGGGCAATCTATTATATTAACTAGAGTAATGTTATTATCTGTAATATTCTTTGTTGCTTCTAATATTATTGGTGGTATATTAAATTCTTGGAAAAAGTTTTTTAGTTTTTCTTTAGCTGCTAGTTTTTATAATATAGGTATAATTTTAGGAATAGTATACTTTTATCCTTTATTTGGTTTAATAGGTTTATCTTACGGTGTATTATTAGGTGCTATATTACATTTATTAGTTCAATTACCAGAAGTATTTAAAAATAATTATAGATATAATTTTAATTTAAAATTTAATTCTAGCTTTAAAAAAATATTAAAATTAATGATACCTCGTACAATTGGATTAGCTGCAGGACAAATTAATTTAGTTGTTATAACTATGATAGCATCTACTTTAACAGCTGGTAGTATAGCTATCTTTAATTTAGCTAATAATTTACAAAGCTTACCAATTAGTTTATTTGCTGTTTCTTTAGCTGTGGCAGTATTTCCTACTTTTACTCAAGCTATTAATCAAGATTATAGAAAATTATTTGCTTTAAATTTTTCTTTAAGTTTTAGAAGAATATTATTTCTTTTAATGCCTGTTTCTTTTTTAATTATAGTTTTAAGAGCTCAAATTGTAAGAATAATATTAGGTACAGGTGCTTTTGATTGGAATGATACATACTATACTGCTCAAACTTTAGGTATTTTTGCTATATCTATTTTTGCTCAAGGTTTAATTCCGCTATTAGCTAGATCTTTTTATGCTTTTGAAAATACTAAAACACCTATGATTATTAGTGTTATCAGTATTATTATTAATATATTTTTATCATTTATATTATCTGATTATTTTGGTGTTATAGGTTTAGCTTTAGCTTTTTCTATATCAAGTATTTTAAATATGTTTATGCTATATATAGCTATTTATCCTAAATTAAAATATGTAAAACATAGTCATATATTTAATTCTTTAGTTAAAATAACGTTTAATTCTTTGATATCTGGTATTATAGCTTATGGAGCTTTAAATATATTATCTCCTTTAGTTAATATGAATACATTTATTGGTATATTTACTCAAGGATTTGTAGCAGGAGTATTAGCCTTGCTTACTTATCTATTTTTAAGTATAGTGTTTAAACTAGAAGAAGTAGAAAATATTAAGAAATTATTAATTAAATCATTATTATTATTCAAGAATGGAAAAAAATAGAAATTTTTGTATTATAGCTCATATTGATCATGGTAAATCTACTTTAGCAGATAGAATGTTAGAGATTACTAAAACTGTTGAAAAAAGGAGAATGAAAGAACAGTTATTGGATCAAATGGAGTTAGAAAGAGAAAGGGGTATTACTATTAAACTACAGCCCGCAAGAATGCAATGGAATGGCTATACTTTGAATTTAATTGATACTCCAGGACATATTGATTTTAATTATGAGGTTTCTCGTTCATTAGCTGCTGTAGAAGGAGCTTTATTACTAGTAGATGCTACTCAGGGTATAGAAGCTCAAACTTTAGCTAATCTATACTTAGCTTTAGATCAAAATTTAGAAATTATACCAGTAATTAATAAAATAGATTTACCTGCTGCTGATACAGAAAAAGTAAGTCAGGAGATAATTAATCTTTTAGGATGTAAAAAAGAAGATATATTATTAGCTTCAGCTAAAACAGGAGAAGGTGTAGAAAATATACTTAATAATATATGTGAAAGAATACCATCGCCAAATATTGATAATAAAGATTTACAAGCTTTAATATTTGATTCTTCATATGATGAGTTTAAAGGTGTGGTTATATATACAAGATTATTTGGTGGAAGTGTTAAAAGGGGTGATAAAATTAAATTTGTAGCTACTAAAGAAGAAACAGAGGTATTAGATGTAGGGTATTTTAAACCAAATTGGGTTAGTTCTGACACTTTAAATAATGGAGAAATAGGGTATATTATTACTTCAGTTAAAGATTTAGAAAAAGCTAAAGTAGGTGATACTATTATATCTAAAAGCAGTAAAATAAAAGCATTACCAGGGTATAAAGAAGTTAAACCAATGGTATATGCTGGTATATTTCCAAAAGAAGGTAATGATTATCAAAAACTAAGAGAAGCAGTTTTAAAATTAAAATTAAGTGATTCTAGTTTATCTTTTGAACCTGCTAGTTCTAAGGCTTTAGGATTTGGTTTTCATTGTGGTTTTTTAGGATTATTACACTTAGAAATATTTCAGGAAAGAGTTAGAAGAGAATTTAATTTAGAATTAATAGTTACCACACCAACTGTTGCATATAATTTATATCTTAATAACGGAGAAGAAAAGACTATTACATCTCCTATGGATATACCTGACCCTACTTATATAAACTATATAGAAGAACCATATATGGAAATTGAGATTGTAACTCCTGAGAATTATATGGGATCGTTAATGGAGTACGTAAGTCAGGTAAAAGGTATTTTTAAGGATACTAAATATTTAGATAAAAATAGGGTAGTTTTAACCTATAATATACCGTTATATAGTATTTTAGTTGATTTTTACGATAAGATTAAAAGTATATCTTCTGGTTACGCTTCTTTGAGTTATGATTTTTTAGACTATAGAAAATGTGAGTTAGTTAAAATGGATATTTTAGTAGCTGAACATCCTGTAGAAGCTTTAAGTACTTTAATTTATAAAGATGATGCACACAAAGTTGGTAAAGCTATACTTAGAAAATTAAAAGAAGTTTTAACAGCACAACAGTTTGTTCTTAAATTACAAGCTTCTGTTGGTGGTAAGATTATAGCAGGCGAGAGAATATCTGCATTAAGAAAAGATGTTACCGCTAAGTTATATGGTGGTGATGTAACTCGTAAGCGTAAATTACTTGAAAAACAGAAAAAAGGTAAAAAAAGAATGTCTAAAATGGGAAAGGTAGACATTC
>CAYZIE010000010.1:0-17482 GCA_964478385.1 uncultured Gammaproteobacteria bacterium | reverse complement strand
TATATCCAATACAAGAGTTATCTCAAGAATATGAGGTAACTATTTATTTTTATGATCCTAATATTCATCCAAAGGAAGAATATATATCAAGAAGAGATGAATTAAAAGAATATGCAAGAAAAAATAATATTAATTTTGAAGAAGGGGAATATAATGATAAAGAATGGTTTAAAAAAACTAAAGGATTAGAGAATGAACCAGAGAAAGGTAAAAGATGTGAAGTTTGTTTTGATATTCGTTTAAAAGAAACAGCCTTAAAAGCTAAAAAAGAGAATTATAATATATGGGCTTCTGTATTATCAATTAGCCCTCATAAAGATTTTAAACAAATAAGTATAGTTGGTAATAGATTAGCAGATAATGTAGGAATTGAATTTTTAGATAAAGATTGGAAAAAGAAAGATGGTTTTAAAAAGTCTGTTGATTTAAGTAAGCAGGAAGATTTTTATCGTCAAGATTATTGTGGTTGTGTTTATTCAAAAAGAGATAATATATTAGAATGAAAATAGATTTATTTAACTATAATTTACCTAAAAGTTTAATTGCTCAAGAACAGATTAAACCTCGTGATCATTCTAAGCTTTTAATTTTAGATAGAGGGAATAATAAAGTAGAGCATAAACATTTTTATGATATTTTAAACATATTAACAGATAATGATGTTTTAGTTGTTAATAATACAAAGGTATTTCCAGCTAGATTATTTGGACAAAAGAAAACTGGTGGTAAGATAGAAATATTTTTAACAGAAAAAATAGAAGATAATATTTGGGAGGTAATGATTAAGGGTAAAAATATTAAAAATGGTGATGTATTGTTTTTAGAAAAAAAATTAGAGGTTAAAGTTTTAGAAAAAAATAATAAACTATATAAAGTAGAATTTAATTATTCTGGTAAAAAACTAGAAGATATTTTTGATAAAATAGGTAAGACACCATTACCTCCATATATTAAAATAAAAGATAGTAAAAAAATTAAAAAAGATTATCAAACTATTTATGCAAAAGAAAGGGGATCTGTTGCTGCACCTACAGCAGGTTTACATTTTACAGATAATCTTTTAAAGAAAGCAAAAAAGAAAGGTGTAAAAATTTATTATATAACACTACATGTTGGTTTAGGAACATTTGCTCCTGTAGAAGTTAAAGATATAAAAAAACATAAAATACACAAAGAATGGGCTAGTATAGATAAAAAAACTTGTAATAGTTTAAATAAGTTAAAAAAACAAGGAAAGAATGTTATAGCAGTAGGAACAACAACAGCAAGAACATTAGAAGGTTTTACAAAAAATAATAAATTAACTCATGGAAATAAAAAAGTAGATATTTATATTTATCCAGGGTATAAATATAAATTTGTAGATGATTTAATTACTAATTTTCATTTACCTAAAAGTTCATTATTATTCATGGTATCTGCTTTAGCTTCTAGAAATTTAATTTTAGATATATATAAAAAAGCTATTAAATTAAAATATAGATTTTTTTCTTTTGGAGATGCTATGTTTATAACAAAAAATAGACTATAAAAAAGAACTCTATCTGCCCCAATGTAGATAGAGTTCATTAAACTTCCATGTATTCGTATTTAATTGTATTGTTTTTTGAATAATATTTTACTCAACTAATTATCTTACTTGTTATGCTTTATTAGCATGCTTTAGTTAATATAAAAACTAGTCAAAAAAGTATAAAAGAACTATATAATTAAAGTATATCATATTTTGGAATAAATAAAAAACCTGCTATTGTTAATTCAATAGCAGGTTGTGTGCTATTAGACAGATTTAATGACTTGGACATATTCTCCATCGTCATGTTGTTTATCTGAATCTTTTTGAACAAGCTTTCCTTTTTGTAGTAACTCTTTAATTCTAGTTTCTACTAAATTTTTTGGATACTGTTTAGAAACAGCATCTACCAAAGATGTATATGTATTATACCAACCTTTGTAAGCTTGACCATTTCTACCTTCTTCAGCAATTTTTATAATCGTATTGTCTACATCATCTTCATTATATTCTTCTAAATATTTTTCTTTCTTTTTAGAAAGAAGATTATTTTCTTCAGCTGATAAATATAATACATCAATACCAGCTGTATCATATAATGAGTTCATAGTGTACTCTTCCCCAATAATTGTAACTGGAATATTAAGTTCTTTTTTAGCAAAATTAGCTATTGATAGCATTGTTGCATCCCCAGTCATAAAGACACTTCTTTTATAGGAATGATGATTTTTCCATAAACCATTTTCTCCAATAAGGGAAGAGATAATCATATCTTTGTCACTTTGTTCTGGTACTGCCTTATCTCCCTTTCGAGTGTCAAAGACTTGTGTATATGGACATGCTTCAAGATGTTTTTTAATCTTGTAGGACAATCCTTTTCCATCATCATCAAAATGAGCATAGACAAAAATTTTTACTTCACCATATAATCCATATAACCAATCAACTACTTTATTAAAATTTAATTCCCTACTATATTCATTAGAAACAGAGAAAAAAATATTTTCTCCATCTACGAAAACATAGGTTTTCTTTTCTTCTTCATAGTTCATGATCTTCTCCTTTGGTGTAGACTATTTCTTGTTTCTTTGATTTTGTTAACGAACTAATATACAACATGGTATCTTACTATATTTATACATTTTTGTCAATACTGGACTTTTTGTAAAAGAAAACCCCTGTTATTTTTAAACAGGGGTTTGTATTATTACCAAATACCTCCTTCAGGTAATTTTATCGGCCTTATTATATTGCCATTGTTATCAACATTTTCATCTTGTATTAATCTTTTTTCATCGATTAATTTAGATAGTTTTTCACTTATTACTTTTTCTTTATCTGGTCTTATTCTCAACTTTTTCATAATCATCTTTTTCAATGGAGTAAAGAAAACATCTTTATTGTATTTACTTGCATTAAGTATAATACCTTTAGCTATTTTCTCTATATCTTTTAGTACTATAGCATCTAAATACCAGATTTGAGCGTTTACACCTCTTAAAGATTTAGATAATGTGTTTCTAACAGCGTATATTATGACTTTCTTGTTTAATGCATTTCCTAAGAATGAAGAAACTTTTCTAAAATCACCATCACCAGTCATGATAATATATATTTCTTGATCTGGTCTGTAGTAATTTTTTTCATAGATTTCATAACTTATCTCAGCATCGGCGCTGTTTTTTTTATCCTTATGTTCCGTTTTTCTTGGATGTATTCCTTGATTTCTAATATTTTCAATTATCTTTTTATCAAATTTATCCATATTGCCTATGGCTATGATTTGATCATTAGGAACATTAAAGAACTTCTTGATATTATCAATCACTCTTTTGAAATCAATCCTATACCCAAATTCATTTTCGAAACTTATTACGATATTATCAATATCGATGAACAGTGCAGCTTCTTGTTTAATTGAAGCATTTTCTTTTTTCTTTTTCATAATTACCCTCCTATAGGTATTTTATTTTAAGGAACAGTAAGCCGAGGTAGATTTATCCATGTTGTTCATTAACAAAGGAGAAACCTACAGTCATGCAAGAGAGGTATAAATCTACCAAGGCTTTTATTAATTTACTTTAATTGCAAATTAGCAATTAAATTAATCTAACATATATTTATAATTTTGTCTAGGGGGTTAATTAAAATGAAAATGTACGGTATCTCCATCTTTAATTATATATTCTTTACCTTCCATTTTAATTAATCCTTTATCTTTAGCATTATTCCAGTTTTCTGAGTCTAATAATTCTTTCCAATTTATTACTTCTGCTCTTATAAAGCCCTTTTCAAAGTCTGTGTGTATTACTCCTGCAGCTTGAGGAGCTTTACTACCATTTTTTGTAGTCCAAGCTTTTGTTTCTTCAGGACCTGTTGTTATAAAAGTAATTAAGTTTAATAGACTATAACTTGTAGTTATTAAATTATCTAAACCACTTTTTTCTATTCCTAATTCTTTTAAATATTCTTTACTTTCTTTTTCTGATAAATCAGCTAAATCAGATTCTAATTTAGCACATATAGATATAGTATTTTTAGGTAAATTTAATTCTTTATTAATATCATCTTCAGAAATATTATATACGTATATAATTGGTTTTATACTTAAAAGATTTAATTGTTTTAATATTTTAAATTCTTCTTCTTCCCACTCTTTATCATTTAATAGTTTATTATCTTCCAATAATATTCTAGCTTTTTCTAAAACTTTTTTTTCTTTGTCTAATATTTTATCATAATGTCCTTTCATTTTACTTACAACTTTATCTAAGTGTTTAACAAGAGTATCTAAGTCAGATAATATTAATTCTAAGTTTATAACATCTTTATCATTTTCAGGATCTATTTTTCCATGAACATGAGTTACATCCTTGTCATCAAAATTACGCATCACTTGGACTATTGCATCTACTTCTCTAATATGTGATAGGAATTTATTACCTAAACCTTCTCCTTTAGAAGCTCCACTAACAAGACCAGCTATGTCTACAAATTCAATAGCTGTTGGTATTATTTTTTCAGATTTAGACATTTTAGCTAGTTGATCTAATCTTTTATCAGGTACAGTAACTATTCCTATATTAGGATCTATAGTACAAAAAGGGTAGTTAGCAGCTTCTACCTTATTTTTAGTTAATGCTTGAAATATTGTAGATTTACCTACATTAGGTAAACCAACTATCCCTAAAGAAAATGACATTATATTATTTATTTAATTTTTACAGTAAAATTAAACCATATTAAGTTGTTATATGCAAATAAAAAACCCCCGCCATATTTCTACAGCGGGGGCCATCATCTCCTCTTCTTTAATCAAGGAGGTCTTTCAAGCATTGGATGCTTGACTTCTCAGCCTTGACTATTTCCTCCTCTTTTTTGTTGTTTTTTTCTACCTGTTTAACAAGTTTCATAAACTCATTATAAAGGTAGGTATCACTAGGAAGTTGTCGTATAGTTGCTATCAAATTATTAGCAGCTCGTATTTTCCTAATTAGAGTATCAAGAAGTTCTTCTTTTTCAGCAATTTGCTTTAAGATTTTTGAACGCGGGATAAACTCTTCTTCTTGTTTTGCAACTTTTTTCGTTTTAGGTTTCCTAGTTCTACCTATAACCAGAGGAGTCTCCATATCAACAGAGTATGTTCCATTTTCTTCTTGGAATATAAGTCCTTGGTTTTTAAGCCAATATACTTGAGCGTGAAACCAGTTTTTAGACTTTTGTTCAACTTTAGTTAATACACTCGACATAATTTCTTCTTTAAAAGTAGAAATTTTACCAATATTGATGAAGTTACTCTGGCTTTTTTTCTTTTCCGCAAGTTTCCTCATAAAAAACATAATCCAATAACGTGTTTTACTCAGTTTCTTCTTGAACTTCTGCGTCTTCCTATCTTCTTGTTTAAATGGACTGTCGATTCTTCTCATGATTCCATCTGGTCCCTCGATTAGGGTAAAATTACCAGTGTCATGACAAGCACCTTTCCTTTGTCTCATAATAGAACACTCCTTTGTTTTGTGTTAATGAACGTACATTACCTTAGCTTATCCCAAGATAATATGTAAATATAACATAAAAAATGGGGTTTGTCAATTGTATTTGTTAAATAGTATTTTTTAATATATAATATATTAACTTATGAATATAGATTTTAAAAAAGAACTTAATAAAGAGCAATATAATGTAGTTACATCTGGTGGTGGACCGCATTTAGTTTTAGCAGGAGCTGGTTCAGGAAAAACCAGAGCTTTAGTATATAGAGTAGCTTGGTTACTATCACAAGGTGTTAAACCTCAAGACATCCTTTTACTTACTTTTACTAATAAAGCAGCGAATGAAATGATGGAAAGAGTAAGGGGTATATTAAGGTTTAGAAAAGATAGAAAATTACCACTATGGAGTGGTACTTTTCATTCTATAGCAAATAGACTACTTCATATCTATGGTCATCATATTGATATACCAAAAGATTTTACAATATTAGATGCAGAAGATAGTAAATCTTTAATTAAAGATATTTCTAAAACTTTTTTGAATAATTTATCAAAGAATCATAAACCTTCTTCAGGTATAATATTAGAAACAATTTCTTTTTCAGTAAATTCAAATATTAGCATTGAAGAAAGTTTAGAAATAAAGTTTCCTGAATGGATTACACATCTTGAGATTATAGAAAAGATAAAAGCAGAATATATTAAACGTAAAAAAGCCTCTAAGGTTTTAGATTTTGATGATCTTTTGGTTTTTACTAAAACTTTAACTGAACATCCTGCTGCTTCTCAAGTTTTAAGTAATAAGTGGAAATATATTTTAGTAGATGAATATCAAGATACTAATATTATACAAGCGCAGATGATTTTTAATTTATCACAGAAACATAAAAATATATTAGTAGTAGGAGATGATGCACAAAGTATATATTCTTTCAGAGCCGCAGATATTAGAAATATATTAGACTTTCCCAAGATATTTAATAATACAAAAGTTCATAAATTAGAAACTAATTATCGTTCTACTCCTGAAATTCTTGATTTAGCTAATGTTGTTATTTCTGAGAACTATAATCAATTTAGTAAAAACTTAAAAGCTATTCTAGATAGTTATATTAAGCCTGAATTAGTAGCATTAAGAACAAATGTAGAAGAATCTTTATTCATAGCAAATAGAATAGAAGGATTATTAGCAGATGGTTTAGAGTATAAAGATATAGCTGTACTATTTAGAGCTGCTCACCATTCTCAAGTATTAGAAATGGAATTAAATAAAAGGAATATTCCATATGAAATACGAGGTGGGTTAAAGTTTTTTGAAAGAGCTCATATAAAAGATATAATTGCATTTTTAAGAATATTTTTAAATTATAAAGATGAAGTATCATGGAGAAGAGTTTTAGAAATGTATGAAGGCATAGGTCCTGTTATGGCTTCTAAGATATATAAAGAAATAAGCAGTTTAAATAGTTTAGACGATATTAATAATCTTAAGTTAAAAACGAATGATAAAGTATCACTTAGTTGGGGAAAGGTTAAGAAAATATTTAATATATTATTAGATAATAAAAAAGAAGATATAGGTAAGTTAATAAGTTTAATTAGTGAAAGTTATGAAGAATATTTAGTAAGTAAATATTCTGACTATAGTCAAAGAATTGAAGATATTAAACAATTAGCATTATTTGCTTCATCATATACTGATTTAGAATCTTTTTTATCTCAGGTTAGTTTACAAATATCTTTTACTGAAGCAAGTGAGAAATCTAGCAATGATAATGTAGTTATACTATCAACAGTACATCAAGCTAAAGGATTAGAATGGCCAGCAGTATTTGTTATGAATTTAACTAATAAGTCATTTCCACATCCATTAGCAGTTAAAGAAGAAGAGCAAGAAGAAGAAAGAAGATTATTATATGTTGCTTTAACAAGAGCTATGAAAAATTTATTTTTAACATATCCTTTATCTGTTTTTAATTATGATGGTTATCAAAGTTTGCAACCTTCTGATTTTATCATTAATATTAATAGTAAGTTATTAAACTATAATGAATTAGCATCTGGTGCAGGATTATCTTCTTTTGATGATATAGAATATGTTTTTGACGAAGATAGTCAAACAAAAAAATCAAAAGGGTTTTTACCAGATGTAAATAATTGGTAATATAATTATGGAAAAGAAAGATAAAATAGTTTTAGATTTAGAAACTAAGAAAACATTTGATGAAGTAGGTGGTCAGCATAATAAGCATTTGCTTGGTGTTTCTTTGGTTGGTGTGTATTCATATAATAGAGATCAGTATCGTGGTTTTAAAGAAGAAGAGTTTGGAGAATTATTAGAATTATTAAAAAATACAGAATTGGTTATTGGTTTTAATAGTATTAGTTTTGATTTTCCTGTATTGCAACCATATTATGATGATTTTGATTTAAGCACTATACCACACTTAGATTTACTAGATGAAATAGTATATGCTTTAGGTCATAGGTTAAAATTAGAAAGTGTAGCACAAACTACTTTAGGTTATGGTAAGTCTGGTTCAGGTTTAGATGCTATTGAATACTATAATAATAAAGATTGGGAGAAGTTAATAAAATATTGTCTTGATGATGTAAAGGTTACTAAAGAAGTATATGAGTATGGATTAAATCATGGTAATATTTGGTATACAAATGCAGGTAGAAAGGAAAAGATTGTTGCTCGTTGGGCTAATGGTAATTTAAAGATTTATCAAATTATTAATAATACTTTAAAGAATGGTGAACAGTTAGAAATAGAATATATAGATGAAAAAGGGGAAACAACAGAAAGGAAAATTGATATTCAGGAAATAAGAGGGGATAAAATAAAAGCATATTGTCATTTAAGAGATGCTTTAAGGTTTTTTGATCTATCTAGGATTAAAAAAGTAAATGTATCTGGTAAGATGGCTAATTTTCAAGATAAGCTATTTTAATCTTGTAATATATTAAATATATGATATACTAACACCAGTACCATAGGTACCGGTGTTTAATTAATTTAATGAAAATAAATGAAAGAACAAAAATGTTGTGACTATAAAAAAGAATCTTTAGTTAATTTTAAAAAAGCTAATACTCTTTTGACTAAGATAATTAAAATGACAAAAGAAGATAAATATTGTGTAGATATTATGCAACAGAATTTAGCTGTTATTGGGTTAATAAAATCAGCTAATCAAAAATTATTGGAAGGTCATTTAAATTCTTGTTTTAAAAATGTTATGAATTCTAAAAATACTGTTAAACAAAAGAAAATGATTAATGAGATATTGCAACTTAATAAATTAGCAAATAAATAATATGAGTAAAAAAATATATATAAATGGAATAACATGTGTTTCATGTGAGATGGTCATAAAAGATGAATTAAATAAAATAGAAGGCATTAAACATGTTCATGTTTGTCATAAAAAGAAAACAGCAGAAATTTCATATGAAGGGGATAAATTACCTTTTAAAAAAATATTTGGTGAATTAAAAAGATTAGGATATAATGGATCTTTAAATCCTTTTGAAAAAGAGATTAATAAAAAACCAAGTCTAGAACAATGGATCTATTCTTTTTTAATTGTTATAGGCTTTTATTTAGTATATAAATATCTTAAATGGATTGGATTATTAGATTGGATAAACATAGGTACTGAAAATATTAATTATGGTGCTTCTTTTGTAATAGGTGTGGTAGCATCTTTATCTTCCTGTCTGGTTGTAGTTGGTGCTGTTGTATTATCTTTTGCAACTAAGTATCAAGCTTATGGTAGTTTTTATCAAAGAAATTTAAAACCCCATTTACTTTTTCATTTTGGCAGATTATTAGTTTTTTTTATTCTAGGTGGTGTATTAGGATTGATAGGATCATTGTTTAGCTTGTCTACTTCTTTTATGTCTTTATTTACTATTTTGATTGCTGTAGTTTTAGTATGGCTTGGTTTAAACATATTAGGATTTGTGCCTTCTTTAACAACTATTGGTATTAGGATGCCTAAAAAGAGTATGAGAGCTTGGAGTAAATTAAAAGAATCAGAACATGCTTTAGCTCCAGTGATATTAGGTGGTTTTACTTTCTTCCTTCCATGTGGATTTACTCAGAGTATGCAATTATTTGCTATGTCTTCAGGGAGTTTCTTTACAGGAGCAATGACATTATTTCTTTTTGCTTTAGGCACTACACCTATTTTAATGGGATTAGGAGTAGCTACTACTCGTTTTAAGAATATGAAAACAGTAGTTTTAGAAAAAGCTATTGGTATTGTAATAATATTATTTGCTTTGTATACAATGTCTTCTGGTCTAGCTATTGTGGGTATAGATATTAATATTTTTAGTAGTAAGAATATTGGTAATACTATTAGTCAAGGAAATGTTCAGGTTGTAAATATGGCAGTAACATATAATGGTTATGAGCCTAATGTTTTTAAATTAAAAAAAGATGTACCTGTTAAATGGGTAATAGATGGTAAACAAGTTACAGGATGCACTAATGAGATAATGATTCCATCTTTAAATGTTAGGGAACCAATTAAACAAGGTAAGAATATTATAGAGTTTACTCCAAATAAAACTGGAACAGTTGGATTTAGTTGTTGGATGGGAATGGTTAGGGGTAAGTTTATAGTAGAATAATTGAATATAAATATATGAAAAATATAGATTTAAAAATATCAGGAATGCATTGTGCTTCTTGTGCTGTTAATATATCAAGCAGTATTAAGAAAGAAAAAGGTGTTAAAGATGCAAATGTTAATTATGCTAATGCTAAAGCTAGAATAGAATTTGACGAAAGTAAGATTAGTAAAGAGGAAATAGAAAAAATAATTATACAATCAGGAGATTATAAAATAGTAAAAGATGACGATGGGAAAGAAGAATCATGTATAGTTAAAAAAGTATATCTTAAATTTATCTTTTCTTTAGTTTTAACATTACCGTTATTAGCATACATGTTTTATCCATACCATTTTGATTTTAGTTATTTTGGTATAAGTTTAGAAACATGGATCATGCATGATTTAACCTTTATTGTTATTTTTATAATAGGTTGGCAATTTCATAAAGGAATGTTTCAACAATTAAAGAAGTTTAAAGCCAATATGGATACTTTGATTTCTTTAGGAACATTATCCGCTTATCTATACAGTGTTTATGCGATGTTTACTAATCAACATGTATACTTTGAAACAGCAGCTACTATCATTACTTTAATATTATTAGGAAAGTATCTAGAAGAAAAATCTAAAGGAAGAGCCTCAATGGCTATTAAGAAATTATTATCTTTAGGTGTTAAAACAGCTACTGTATTAATTGATAATAAAGAAGAAAAAAAAGATATAGATAAAATAGAAAAAGGAAATATAGTTTTAGTTAAGCCTGGAGAAAAGATTCCTTTGGATGGTGAGATTATAGAAGGAGAAACAGCTATTGATGAATCTATGTTAACTGGAGAAAGTATTCCTGTAGATAAGAAAAAAGGAGATATAGTTTATGGAGCTACAATAAATAGTCATGGGGTGATTAAAATTAAGATTACAAAAATTGGTAAAGATACAGTATTAGCTCAAATTATTAAATTAGTAGAAGAAGCACAATCCTCTAAAGCTCCGATTCAAAAATTAGCAGATCAAGTGTCTAGTATTTTTGTCCCTATAGTTATATTAATATCTATATTTACTTTTTTAATTTGGTTTTTCATATTAAATAGTAATCTTGAAATTGCTTTAATTAATTCTGTAGCAGTTTTAGTTATTGCTTGTCCTTGTGCATTAGGCTTAGCTACGCCTACAGCTATTATGGTTGGCAGTGGTAAAGGGGCTTCTAATGGTATTTTAATTAAAGATTCTCAAAGTTTAGAAATAGCTCACAAGGTTGATAGTATAGTTTTTGATAAAACAGGTACATTAACAGAAGGTAAGCCAAGTATTACAGATATTAATACTGTAAGTCATGATTTTACTTCTTCTGAATTAATGACATTAGCTTACTCTTTAGAAAAAAACAGTGAACACTCTCTTGCTTCTGCATTTATACAATATGGTGAAGAAAATAATTTAAAACTAAAAAAAGCCACTAACGTAGAAGCTGTAAAAGGTATGGGTATTAAAGGTAGTATAGATAGTAAAGAAATATATTTAGGTAATAGTAAATTATTACATAAACTAAATATAAAAACTAATTCTGTTTATGAAGTTTCTTTTGAAGAATATGCTAAAGAAGGTAAGACACCAATGTATTTTGTAAAAGATAATAAAGTAATGGGAGTTGTAGCTGTAGCAGATACTATAAGAAAGAATGCTATTGAATTAATTAAAAAACTTCAAAAAAATATAGATGTATATATGTTAACAGGAGATCATAAATCTACTGCTAATGCTATTGCTAAGAAATTAGGAATTAAAAATGTTACAGCAGAAGTATTACCAGATCAAAAAGTAGAAGAGGTTAAGAAATTACAGAAATTAAAAAAGATTGTTGCTTTTGTAGGCGATGGTATTAATGATGCACCTGCTTTAACACAATCTAATTTAGGTATAGCTATTGGTAGTGGTACAGATATAGCTATGGAAAGTGGTAATATTGTTTTAACAAATAGTGATCCTTTAAAAATTATTAGTGCTATTAATTTATCTAAAAAAACATTTAAAACAATTAAACAAAATTTATTTTTTGCTTTTTTCTATAATATAATTGCTATTCCTTTAGCCGCGATAGGATTACTTAGCCCAATGATAGCTGCTGCAGCAATGAGTTTTAGTAGTGTATCTGTAATAACTAATAGTATAAGGATTAAAAGAATTAAATTATAGTTTACTTAACTCTAAAGTATTATACAATAACATAGCAACAGTCATAGGTCCTACGCCACCAGGTACGGGAGTGATATGTCCTACTTTACTAAACACTGCACTATAGTCTACATCACCTACTACATATCTATTATCTATTTTATTAGTTCCAATATCAATAATAATAGAATCTTTTTTTACCATATCTGCTGTTATAAAAAAAGGTTTACCATAAGCTACAATTAAAATATCTGCTAAAGAACTTTTTTCTTTTATTTTTTTATCTTTAGGTTTTACTATTTCTACTTCTATTCCTTTATCTTGTAAAAGTTTTGCTAATGGTTTATATAATATATCATTCTTAGCTATAATAATAGCTTTTTTATTTTTTAACTTCTCCTTAGTTGATTCTATAAGTTTACTAATACCTAAAGCTAAACCAGGTGTAAAATTACTTTTACCCTTTAAGAAGTTTTCTATATTTTGTGGATGAAAACCATCTACATCTTTTTTAGGATCTAAGGCTTTAATTATTTTATCAGTATTTAAATGTTTAGGTAATGGTAATTGTATTAATATAGCATCTGTATGTTCATCTTTATTTAAAAAGTCTATAACCTCTAGTACATGTTCAGTATTAGTTTCTTCATCAATTAAATATTCATGGAATTCTATACCTACTTTATGACAAGCTTTCTTTTTTAAATTTACATATAATTCAGAAGCAGGATTATTTCCTATTAATAAAACAGCTAAACTAGGATTTAACTTTTTATCTAATATCTCTTTTCTAATATCTCCTTGAATTTCTTCAGATATTTTTTTACCATCTATTATTTTACTCATACAAAGGGAAGTTTTTCATTAATTCTAATACTTTCTTTTTATTATCTTCACTAGCTTTTTTATTCTTTAATGTATATATAATTATATCTGCAATATATTCCATATCTTTTTCTTTTAATCCTCTTGTTGTTAAAGCTGGTGTGCCTAACCTTATACCAGAAGGATCCATAGGTTTTCTTTTATCAAATGGTATCATATTTTTATTAGTAAAAATATATGCTTGGTCTAAAAGATTTTCTGCTTCTTTTCCAGATAATCCCAAACTACTCATATCTAATAGTAGTAAATGATTATCTGTACCTCCTGATATTATTCTAATATCATTTTCTTTAAATTTACTTTCTAAAATCTTAGCATTTTTTAATACTTGTTTTTGATATTCTACAAAATCATTACTTAAAGCTTCTTTAAACGCTACTGCTTTAGCTGATATAACATGTTCTAAAGGACCTCCTTGCATTCCAGGAAATACAGCACTATCTATTTTCTGTGCTAAATTCTTTTTATCTTCAGGATGTATTCTATCTTCTTTTTTACATAATATCATTGCTCCCCTAGGACCTCTTAATGTTTTATGTGTTGTTGTTGTAATAATATCAGCGTAAGGTACAGGATCTGGATGTAGTTTAGCAGCTATTAGTCCAGCTATATGTGCCATATCTACCATCAAGTATGCACCTATTTCATCTGCTATTTTTTTAAACTTTGTAAAATCTATTTTTCTACTATATGCTGAAGCTCCTGCTAAGATTATCTTTGGTTTATGAATTAAAGCTTGATTTTTAACTTCATCTAAATCTATTTTTTCTGTTTTTTTATCAACCCCATAACTTACAAAGTTGTAAAATTTTCCCGAGAAGTTTATAGGATGACCATGAGTTAAATGTCCTCCATGAGCTAATGAAAAACCTAAGATAGTATCATGTAGCTCTGCTACAGCAAAGTAAGCTTCCATATTAGCACTAGAACCTGAATGTGGTTGTACATTAGCATGTTCTGCTCCGAATAATTTTTTAGCTCTTTCTATTGCTAAGCTTTCACTTTGATCTATATATTCATTACCACCATAGTATCTTTTATTTGGGTAACCTTCTGCATACTTATTTGTTAATACAGAGCCTGTAGCTTCTAATACAGCTTTGGAAACAAAGTTTTCTGAAGCTATCATTTCTGCTCCACTTCTTTGTCTTTCTAGCTCTTTAGTTATTATTTCTGCGATCTTTGGATCTTTTTCTTTTATATTATTCATAGTTATTATATTACCATATCTATTGTTTTATACAATACTGTTTAAAGAAAAAGCCCCGTTGTATAACAGGGCTTTTATATTATTCAAGATCTTTTCTCAGGAGGAAACCATCTAATATTTTACTAAGAAATCTCCATTCGTTACCTTGCTTAAGAGCTTGTATTTTACCTTCTCTAGCTAAGCGACGAAGTTTTTCTTTTGGCACATTAGTATAATCAGAAGCTTCTTTAGTAGTCATTATATTTACATAATGAGTAGATGTAATAGTGTTTAGTTTATATACACTCATTCTTTTGTAGTAAGAATGAATTTCATGACTTATAGTATACTTATTACAATCAAATGTTTCTATTAATTCAGCAAATTTCATATTTTCAGGAATTTTGCCTTCATTATTTAGAATTGGAATATATACATTTTGTATTCTATCTCTTTCTCTTTTTTCACTTGGCCACAGACTATCATAATCTGGGTGAAGATTTTTTAGATAGTCAACAAAATCTTTAATTTCTTGGTAGCTTAGTTTAGATAACCATTCTATCTGCATTGTTTCCTCCTTGAGTTAAAGTTATAATGAACGAAATAGTATTTAACAAGATATTTTAAAGTTTGTCAATTATATATTTTTAGTCATGTATGTTCCCTCTAGTTTATACCCTAGTTTTTTGTAATATCCTCTTACACCTATACCAGATATAACTAAAACTTTATTTAAATTATTTTTTTTAGTTATCTCTTCAGCTTTTTTCATTAATTTCTTGCCTAAACCAGAATGTTGAGTTTTAGTTATTTCTTTAGAATTTACAGGAATCATTTTTCCATATACATGTAATTCTCTTACAATGGATGAATTTAATAATTCAGGAAATATATTTTCTTTAGTATTATTATTTATTCTTAATCTTAAAAAAGCATATACCTTATTATTATATTCGTATGTTAAGAAATATTCTATTCCTTTAGAAGCTTTATATTTTTTTACTTTTAATTTAGCTTTAGATATTTCTTTACTATCTGCTCTTACCTCTCTACATCTTAAACACATACAAGCTTTGCCTTGTTTTTTTAATTCTTCTTGTAAATATTGTCTTAAGTTTGTTACTCTATTACCTGCTGTAATACTTTCTTTAGGTATATCTCTAATTAATCTATTTATTCTTACATATGTAGGTGTAAGTAATTTTACTTTAAGCAATAGTTTTAGTAATTCTTCTTCTGAATATGGTTTGTATTTTTTATCTTTAAACCAATGGTATAGTTCGCTATATTCATTAACTATACAAGGATATATTTTAATTTGATCGGGTTGTAAATCTTGAGAAGTAAAAATATATTCAAACATTTTTAAATCTTTTTCAGGAGTAGATCCTGGTAAATCAGGCATATAGTGATGGTCTACTTTAAATCCAGTTTCTTTTAATAGTTTAGTAGCTTCTATACTATCTTCTATAGTATGACCTCTTTTAATTAATTTAAGTATTTTATTATCTGTATGTTGTACTCCTATCTGTACTCTGGTACATCCTAAGTAACGAAGTTTTTTTATTTCTTCTTTATTAATATAGTCAGGTCTAGTTTCTAATGTTAAACCTATAATACTATACCTTGCAGTTTCATTTATTTTCTGTTCTTCTTCTAAAGATAGTTTTTCTCTTTCTTTTTCTTTAAAAGTATTAGCAGTATAGAATATATCTCTAATAAATTCTTTTTGATATTTATCAGAATATGAAGACCATGTTCCACCTAGAACAAGTATTTCTATTTTATCTACTTGATGACCATTATTTTCCAAAGCTTGTATCCTCATACTAACTTGTTTTACAGGATCAAAAAGATTCATTTTAGCACGAGCAGCTGCAGGTTCATTAGAAAGATAGCTTTTAGGCATTTCAGGTTCTGTAGGGCAGTAAACACATTGATGAGGACATGATTTATCTGGTTTAGATAATACTGTTATTACGGAAACACCTGATAATGTTCTTACAGCTCTTTTAATTAAATATTGTTCAAAACTTTTCTTTTTTTCTATTATATTATCCCTCAGTAATTGACGATATGTTGAAATAAGTGTAGCTTTAGGTAAAGGACTTAGTTTATGATTATTGAAAACTTGTCTTAAGTTTTTAACAAAATCAAGTTCACTAGAATATTCTTTATGGTATAATTCTAGTACAATATTATTAATTTTTTCTTTTGATATATTTTTCATGAAAGTTAAAAATGATTTAAAAAATGTATACAATTTAATTGCCGAGGAGTTTTCCGCTTCTAGAGTATACCCCTGGGATGAATTACAAGTTGTTATACCACACATTAAAGAAGGTTTCAAGCTATTAGATTTAGGTTGTGGTAATGGTAGACTTATTAAAATACTAGAAGAAAGTAAGAAAAAGTATGATTATTTAGGTGTAGATTTTAGTGATAAGTTTATAGCTCATGCTAAATCAAAACATCCTGATTATAATTTTGAAGTAAATGATATGACTAAGATAGATTATTCAGATAATAGTTTTGATATGATATTTATGATAGCTTCTTTTCATCATCTAGATAGTAGAAAAGAAAGATTAGAGTTATTGAGGAAAATAAATAGATGCTTAAAGCCTGGTGGCTATTTATTCATGACTAATTGGAATTTATTACAAAAAAAATATTTAAAATATATTTTTAAGAATTTCTTTAAGAAAAAAGCTTGGAATGATTTCTATATACCTTGGCAAACATATTCTAAGAGTGAAAAAAAGTTTTTTAGATATTATCATAGTTTTACTGAAAAAGAGTTAGAGGGGTTATTAAAGAAATCTAACTTTATACCTAAACCTAAGGGTATATACAAGACTAAGTGGAATATAAATAGTTTTGTGAAGAAAAAAGAAATATAGTTATATAACTATATTTTTTTATTTAACTATTCTGTGGTATAATACATATATTAAATAACTAATATAATTATATGATTAAAAAAAGAAAACCTACAAAATCTAAAGTAGCTTCTAAAGTTTCTACACAAACTAAAGTTTCTTTAGTAGTAGCTATGGTCTTAGCTGCTTTCATAGGGTATTCATTTGCTTTATCAATG
>CAYZIE010000009.1:0-21995 GCA_964478385.1 uncultured Gammaproteobacteria bacterium | reverse complement strand
GAAAAACAGAAAAAAGGTAAAAAAAGAATGTCTAAAATGGGAAAGGTAGACATTCCACAAGAAGCTTATTTAGCAGTGCTTAAACGTTAGAAATAAGCTATACCTATAGTCCATAATATCATAGATAATATTATAAATATAGATAATATAATCCAAATAATTTTTTGAGTTTTTCTTTTCATATGTTTAATTTTAACAAATTTTTAGAAGATAGGGAAGTATTATTAGAAGTAATTAAGTCTAAGAATAAAAAAAGTAATTTATTTTTTTCTTTTCTTTTTATACTTTTAACATTTTTTCTATTATTCCCTATGTGGCAAGCTGGTCGTCAAGGGTTTATACTATGGATTTTTTTACTACTAATTTCTTCTCTTTTCTTTGTAAAAGAATTGGTTGATAAAAATAAATATTATCTTTTAACTAATAATAGATTAATATCTTTGAATATAATTAATAAAGATTCTTTTAAATTACAAGGATATATATATTTAAGAAATATACAAGACATACAGAAACAAGGTAATAATATAATACTATTACACAATAATAAACCATACTATCTTTTAAATATTAATAATATAAATAAGGTATATAATAAAATATATAATAAAATATATTAACACTTACATAAAATTGTAAAATTTGGTATAATATATTTATGGTTATACAAGAAAAAAAACAAGAACAATCTTCTGTTATACCACCTCAACAAGAACAACCTTCCGTAGAACAACAAAAAGAACAAGTTATTACTCCTGAACAACAAGTAGAACAACCTTCTGTTGCTTCACCTCAACAAGAACAACCTTCTGCAGAACAACAAGTACCAGCAACAACTATTATACCTACAACTACTCAAGATACTTCAAATCAAGAAATTATTTTAGAAAATGTAGAAAATATCTTATCTAAAGGATTAGATAATATTTTTTTAACTATGGATCAAGCTACTCAGATAACATTTAAAACAGAAGGGGAAAGAGCTGCCAAAGAGATTACAAGTATACTACAAAAAACAAAGTTTAAAGTTAAAGAAATAATAGATGTGATATTTAAATGGTTGCGTATAATACCACAGGTAAATAAATATTATATAGAACAAGAAGCTAAAATTAAAGCTGATGTTATAATGGAGTTACATAAAAATAAATAATTATGCAGTATATTATTTATACATTTATATTTTTAATTATAATAGCTATTATTATAGCTTTAATATATTTTATACTTCACAAAATAGAACATAAAGCTCATAAAGAATTAGATTTGAATATAATTTTAATACAAATACCTAAATATACATCTAGTGAAGAAGAAAAATTAAGTAAAGAATATATAGTAGGTATCTTAGGAAGAATAGAAAACTTTTTCGCTTCTCTTTCTGGTTTAAAAGCAGAAAAGAAAACATTTGGTAAACGTAGTGATGTTTTTTCTTTAGAAATAGTTTCAGAAAATGGATTCATTAATTTTTATGCAGCAGTCCCTAAAAAATTTCAAGATTTTTTTATACAACAGTTACAGGCTGTATATCCTGAAGTATATTTTGAAATAGTAACAGACTATAATTTATTTAAACCAAAAAGTCAGATTAGTGCTGGTTTATTAAATTTTAATGCAGATTTTTCTTTACCAATTAAAACATATAAAACATTTGAAAATGATCCATTAGAATCTATTACAAATAGTTTAAGTAAGTTACAAGAAAATGAATCTGCTGCTGTTCAATATGTTTTTAGATCTGCTCCCAAAGCCTGGCACTCTAGAGGTAAAAAGATTGCTAAAAATATACATAAGGGGATGTCTTTTAAAAAGGCAGTAGCTAAAGTTGGTGGTATAGGGGATTTAAGCGCTATAGGTAAGGTATTTAGTGTTTTTCTTAGTTTTTTTATAACAGAAGAAAAATCATCTGATCCTTCCAGTGATACATATTCTTTATCATCAATGGAGCAAGAGCAAGCTAAGGGTTTAGAGGAAAAAACTTCTAAATCTGCTTTAGAGGTTAATATTCGTATTGTGACATCTTCCCTTAGTATAGAAAGATCTAATTCTATACTAACTGATATTTTAAATAGTTATACCCAATATAATGTATATGAGTATGGTAATAGTTTTAAAGCACATATACCAAAAAATATTAATGATGTTATTCATCATTTTATTTATCGTAATTATATTTCTAAACATAAACTTATACTAAACTCAGAAGAAATGGTTAGTGTAATGCATTTACCGTTGCCAACTACAGACACACCCAATATTAATTGGTTACAAGCTGTTAAATTACCACCTCCTAGTACTATGCCAAAAGAAGGTCTTTTACTTGGTATGAATACGTATAGGGGTAAGGAAACAAAGGTATATATTAAAGAAAAGGATCGTTTTAGACATATTTATGAAATTGGTCAAACTGGTACTGGTAAATCTGTTTTTATGGAAAGTTTAATTAAACAAGACATAGAAAATGGTAAGGGTGTTTGCGTTATTGACCCTCATGGAGATTTAGTTGAAAAAATGTTAACTCACGTACCTAAAGAAAGAGCAGAAGATGTTATAGTCTTTGATCCTTCTGATACAGAAAGACCATTGGGTATGAATATGTTGGAATATGAAGATGATGAACAAAAAACCTTTGTTATTAATGAAGTACTTAATATTTTTGATAAACTATATGATTTAAAAGCTACTGGTGGACCAATGTTTGAAAAGTATATGCGTAGTTGTATGCAATTAATTATGGATGATAAAGATAATCCTGCTAGTCTATTAGAAATACCAACAGTTTTAGTAGATGAAGAATATAGAAATCGTAGACTTGCTAAAACTACAAATTATTTAATTAAAGATTTTTGGCAAAAAGAAGCAACACAAACAACAGGAGATCAAAGTTTAGCTAATATGGTTCCATATATTACATCTAAGTTAACCCCGTTTATATCAAGTGATATTCTTAGACCTATAATCTCACAACAAAAAAGTGCTTTTAATTTTAGAGAAGCAATGGATACTAATAAAATAATATTAGTTAATTTATCTAAAGGTAAAATAGGTGAGTTAAGTAGTAATCTTTTGGGTATGATAATTATTGGTAAACTACTATTTGCTGCTATGAGTAGAGTAGATATACCAGAAGATGAAAGAGAATCTTTCTATCTATATATTGATGAGTTTCAAAACTTTATGACAGATAGTATTGCTAGTATATTATCAGAAGCTAGGAAATATAAATTAAGTTTAACGGTAGCTCATCAGTATGTTAATCAATTATCAGAGGGTGGTGATACTAGTATTAGAGATGCTATATTTGGTAATGTAGGTACTATGGTTTCATACCGTATAGGTATAGATGATGCTGAAGTAATATCAGAACAAATGGCACCTACTGTTTCTAAATATGATCTATTAAATATGCCTAAATATACTTGTTATATTAAACTATTAATAGATAATCAAAATCCTCCTGCTTTTAATTTTAACCCAATTATGCCAGAAAAGGGTAATTATGAACTAGCTAAAGCAATTAAAGAGCTATCTAGAATGAAGTATGGTAAGGATAGAACAACCTTAGAAAGAGAGATTAAACAAAGATTAGTTATATAATATCTATATAATTTTAGTGTAAAAATATCGGCTCGACAAAGTCGATATTTTATGTTAAATTAAAGGTAATTGTTTGGGAAAATAAAAATAAAAATGTCAAAAGCAAAAAAAGTAAAAGAATTAGAAGAATTAGTACATAATTTAGAATTAGAACTTAAAAAAACTAAGGTTATTTTAAGTGAATTAGGTGGTAGAAATGGAAAGAATGCTGTTAATTATACTTTAAAAGCTTCTGAAGTAGGTAATGAGGATAATGATGAAAATGGTTTAGTTATTGAAGGAGTGTTTAATGGTCAGATTATGATAGGTCCTGATGGTAAACAATATTCAGTGCCAGCTAATTATATTTCTAAGTCTAAGTTAGTAGAAGGAGATATATTAAAATTAACAATAGATCAAAACGGTTCCTTTATTTTCAAACAAATTGGTCCAGTAGAAAGAATTAGACTTGTAGGTCATTTAGTAAAAGATAAACAATCTGATGAATTTGTAGTTTTAACTGGTGATAAGATATATAAAGTTATAATAGCTAGTATTACATACTTTAAAGGTGATGAAGGTGATGAAGTGGTAATACTTGTACCTAAAGATGCTGATAGTACTTGGGCTGCTGTAGAAAATATTATTAAAAAAAGGAATATAGAAAATAATTCTTCTGAAGATTTTGATCTTGAACTATAATTATTATGGCAGAAGTAATTTATCGTAAATATAGACCTAAAACTTTTAAAGAGGTTGTTGGTCAAAAACCTATAAAAATAACTCTAGAGAGTGAAATTATTTCAAATAGTGTAGCTCATTCTTACTTATTTGTAGGACCTAGAGGAACAGGAAAAACAACATTAGCAAGATTATTTGCTCGTTCTTTAAATTGTTTAAATAAAAAAGAAGGAAGTTCTGAGCCTTGTAATGAATGTGAAATATGTAATTTGATTCTAGATAATAGATCAATGGATATAATTGAAATTGATGCAGCTTCTAATACAGGTGTAGATCATGTAAGGGAAAATATTATTGCTAATTCTCAAATACCTCCTTTTAATAATAAGGGGTATAAAGTTTTTGTTATAGATGAAGTACATATGTTGTCTAAAAGTGCTTTTAATGCCCTTTTAAAGACCTTAGAAGAGCCTCCAGCTTCAGTTATATTCATTCTAGCTACTACAGAGATACATAAAGTACCCGAAACTATTATATCTCGTTGTCAAAGATTTGATTTTAAGAAAATACCACAGAAAGATATAATCAAAAGATTAGGTGAGATTATAGAATGGGAAGGTAATTCTCTATCAGATAATGTTTTAAGTGAAATAGCTCGTCGTTCAGAAGGTTGTTTAAGAGATGCAGAATCACTATTAGGTCAAATACTATCTTTGGGTGATAAGAATATATCAGATGAATTAGCTTTTTTAGTTTTACCTCGTAGTAATTGGAAAGAAGTAGATAATCTTTTAGAGTCTTTAAGAGTAGGTAATTTATCAACTGCTTTAAATCAAATAAATCAATTAATTAATGAAGGTATAGATCTTAATAATTTCATAAATGACTTAATAGAATATTTAAGACAAGTTATGTTGTATAAAGTTATAGGTTCTAAGTTTGATTTGGATTTTGTTGGAGATTTAAAAAAAGCTATTGATAAACATGCAAAAGAATTTTCTTTAGAAAGATTATCTTTATTATTAAATATTCTTTTAGATAAGTTGAATATGAAAGAATCAATAGTTGGTCAATTACCTTTAGAATTGGCCTGCGTTGAGTTTCTTTTAGATTATGAAGTTAAAGAAGAAGAGAAAGATGATATAGATGATAATCATAAAAAAGAAGATAAGAAAGACGATATAGATGTTGATACTAAAGATAAAGATATTAATAAATTACAAGGTAATTGGTCTGAAATAACCTTAAAAGTGAAATCTTTTAATAATTCATTATCAGCTATATTACAAAATGCTCATCCTTTAATTATTAAAAATAATAGTTTAACTATTGGATTAGAGTATGAATTTCATATAGACCAATTAAATAAACCAAACATTAAAAAACATTTAATTAATATTATTAAAGATATATTAAAAAAAGATTTTGAAATTAACTTTGTAGTAGATAATAATTATTCAGATAATCATCAAGTATTTAAAGGTAAAAATGAAGAA
The DNA here is from genome assembly GCA_964478385.1 of uncultured Gammaproteobacteria bacterium. Taxonomy (GTDB): domain Bacteria; phylum Patescibacteriota; class Patescibacteriia; order UBA1558; family GWA2-36-10; genus UM-FILTER-36-13. Next base: position 16,242 of record CAYZIE010000009.1, on the reverse strand, counting down.
GGAGTTAGCGATGTGCTAAATGCTTTTGGTGGTAAACTTGTTTAAATATTCGGAGATCGTCTAATGGTAGGACAACAGGTTCTGGTCCTGTGAATCGGGGTTCGAATCCCTGTCTCCGAGCCAAATTCAGGATTGTATTCTCTGTTTTTTATTGCTACAATATATTAATATATAAATAAATGAAAAACATTCCAAAACATATTGGTATTATCTTAGATGGTAATCGTAGATGGGCTAGAAAAAGGGGTTTAACTACTTTTCAAGGTCATAAAAAAGGTTTTGATAATTTAAGAACAATATCTACTTACGCTTTTGAACAAGGTGTAGATATTTTAACTGTATATGCTTTTTCTACTGAGAATTGGAATAGGAGTAAAAAAGAAGTTGGTTATTTAATGAAATTATTTAAATCTTTAGTTAAAAGAGAAGCTAATTATTTATTTAAAAAAGATATTAAATTAAAGATATTTGGTAGAGTAAATGACTTTGATAAAGAATTACAGAAGGGTATAAAAGAAGCAGAAAAGAAAACTAAAGATTGTAAAAGTGGTATTTTAAACGTTTGTTTAAGCTATGGTGGTAGAGAAGAAATAGTTGAAGCTGTTAAAAAAATAATTAAAAAGAAAGTGCCTGCATCTAAAATTAATCAAGAATTAATAAGTAATAATATATATAGTAAGAATATTCCTGATCCAGATATAATTATTAGAACATCAGGAGAACAAAGATTATCTGGTTTTTTAACTTGGCAATCAGTATATAGTGAATTATATTTTCCTAAAGTAGATTGGCCTAGTTTTAGTAAAAAAGATTTAGATAAAGCAATTAATGTGTATAATAAAAGACAAAGAAGATTTGGTGGCAATTAAACCTTGCAAAATATATATATTATGTTAAGATATTTCTATTATTTGTTAAATAAAATATGAATAAATACAATAATCCAAAGGATAAAAAACGTGTAACAGTTAATAGTGTTAGACTTTCATTTGTTTTTATATTACTTTTAGCTGTATTTTCATTCCTTGTAATATTACCTAATAGTCCTAAATATATCCCAGGATATAACTGGTTTAATAGTTTTAAAGTACATTTAGGTTTAGATTTACAAGGTGGTACTCATTTAGTCTATCAAGCTGATGTTTCTGGTTTTGAAAATGATAGTGATAAAAAAGATGGAGTAGAGGCATTAAGAGATGTTATTGAAAGAAGGGTTAATATCTATGGTGTGTCAGAACCTATAATTCAAACAAATTATAGTGGTAATGATTACAGAATTATAGTTGAATTAGCTGGTGTTAAAGATGCTAATGAAGCTATTGCTATCATAGATCAAACTCCGTTATTAGAATTTAAAGTTCAAGTAGAAGAAGAAATAACAGAAGATGAGGTTGATATTAAAGCTAATGCACAAGAAATATTAGATAGAGCATTAGCAGGAGAAGATTTTAGTACTTTAGCTAAAGAATATAGTCAAGATACTAGTTCAGCTGTAAATGGTGGAGATTTACCATGGGTTACTAAAGGAAATTTTGTTCCTGAATTTGATAAAGCTATTTTTGAAGATTTAGAAATAGGAGAAATAAGTTCTGAATTAATAGAATCACAATTTGGTTATCATATTATTAAAAAAATAGATGAAAGATTAAATGATCAAGGTGAAATAGAGGTTCATGCAGCTCATATTCTTTTACAAAAAGCTAATGCTGATTTAATAAATTGGGAACCTTCTGGTTTAGATGGTAAACATGTTAAAAAAGCTCAATTAGATTTTGCTCCTAATACTCAAGAGCCTTTAGTATTATTATCTTTTGATGATACTGGTAAAGAATTATTTGCTCAAATTACAGAAGATAATGTTGGTAAGCCAGTTGGTATATTCTTAGATGGTCTTTTGAGATCTAGTCCTGTAGTAAAAGAACCAATTAAAGATGGTAGTGCTCAAATATCTGGTAGTTTTACAGTAAAAGAAGCTAAACAATTAATTAAAGATTTAAATTTAGGTGCTTTACCAGTGCCAATTAATTTAATTAGTCAACAAACAGTTGGTGCTTCATTAGGACAATCTTCTGTAGAAAAAAGTCTTTTCGCAGGCATTATTGGATTATTAGCAGCAGCATTATTTATGTTATTATTCTATCGTTTACCTGGTTTAATAGCTGTGATAGCATTATTTATTTATACAATATTAACTTTAGCTATATTTGAAATTATGCCTGTTACTATGACATTGGCTGGTGTAGCTGGATTTATACTATCAGTTGGCATGGCTGTAGATGCTAATATTTTAATATTTGAAAGAACAAAAGAAGAATTATCTAAAGGTAAAAGTTTAAACTCGTCTATAGAAAATGGATTTATGAGAGCGTGGTCTTCTATTCGTGATTCTAATATATCTTCAATTATAACTTGTTTTATATTAGCTTGGTTTGGTACCTCAATAATTAAAGGTTTTGCAATAACTTTAGCAATAGGTATTATGGTATCTATGTTTTCAGCTATTACAGTAACCCGTACCTTTCTAAGATTAATAATCAATAAAAGATTAGAGGGTAAACTTTGGTTATTTGGAGCTAAAAAAAGTAAAGAATAATATATGTATAATATAATTAAAAAGAAAAAAACTTGGTTTACACTTTCAGGAATACTATTCTTTATTTCTATTATAGTATTTTTTATCTGGGGATTTAGATTGGGTATAGATTTTACTGGTGGTAGTCTTTTAGAAGTATCATATACTGAACAAAGACCGGAAATGAGTTTAATAACAGAATCTTTAACTGAATTAGAATTAAATAGTATTCAAATACAATCAGCTGGAGATAATGATTATATTTTAAGATTTGAAGAAATAGATGAAAATATACATCAAAGTATTATTAATAAACTAGAGAATATTAATATTGAAGGTGTAGAAAATAATATTCTAGAAGAAAAAAGATTTGAAGCCATAGGTCCTGTCATTGGCAATGAATTAAAAGCTAAAGCAATTCAATCTATAATTATAGTATTAATATTTATAGTTTTATATATTGCATATGCTTTCCGTAGGGTTTCTAAACCTGTAGCATCATGGAAGTATGGTTTATCAGCTATTATAGCTTTATTACATGATATTGTTATTATAACCGGTGTGTTTATAGTTTTAGGATATTATTTTAATATAGAAGTAGACAGTCTATTTGTTACAGCACTATTAACTATATTAGGTTTTTCTGTTCATGATACTATTGTTACATTTGACAGAACAAGAGAAAATTTGTTTAAAAATAAAGGAGAAGATTTTAATAAAATAGTTAATATAAGTGTTAATCAAACTATAGTAAGATCAATAAATACTTCTTTTACCACATTAATGGTATTATTAGCTATCTATATATTTGGTGGAGAAACTATTAAAAACTTTGTTTTAGCCTTAATTTTAGGGGTTATTATAGGAACATACTCATCAATATTTATCGCTTCCCCATTACTTACTATTTGGAAGAGAAAAGAGGAATAGTTTAACTATTACATAAATATATTTTTAAAAACCCTGTATTAATAGTACAGGGTTGACGTATTATATTATTTATGTTATGGTAATGATGTTTAAAGAAATATTAATAAAGATATATGGAATCTATTTTAGATCAAGTAATTAGTTCAAAACATGCTTCAGATTTAGCTAATTTTAATCCTTCTCAAATATTAGGAGATATTTTGCTATCTTTAAATGATCGTGAGCAAGAAATAATTAAAATGCGTCATGGTCTTTTTGGTTCTAGTAAGAAAACATTAGAGGAAATAGGTAAACAATATAATGTAACTAGAGAAAGAATTAGACAAATTGAAAATAGTTCTCTTAAAAAAATTAATAAGAAATTTGATAAAAGTTATCTTAAAGAAATAGAAACTTTAGCCAATACTATATTATCTGAACATGGTGGCATGATGTCAGAAGATAATTTAATAAATGAATTATTAATGTCTTCAAATAGTAAAGATGATAAAACAGCTATTCATTTTATAATCAATCAATTATTAAAAGATCGTTTTTATTTACATAAAGAATCTAAAAATACTCATAGTTTTTGGAAAACTCCAGAAGCTTCTTTAGATTATTTTAATGAACTTATCACTAATATATCTGAGTTAATAAAAGAACATAATACTGCATTACTTTTAGATAAATTAATTTCTAAAGTTATAGAAAAAGAATTCTATTCTTCTAATGATAATTTAACAGAAAAAGTTGTATTAAACTTTTTAGATATAACTAAGAAAATTAAATCTAATCCATATGAAGAATGGGGATTAACAGATTGGCCAGCTATTACACCTCGTAGAATGAATGATAAAATACATTTAGTTTTAGAAAAAAAAGAAAAACCAATGCATTTTACAGATATAGCTGATAGTATTAATAGAGTTAAATTTGATCATCGTAAAGCATATCCTGCTACTATCCATAATGAATTAATACTTAATAATAGATATGTATTAGTTGGTAGAGGTATTTATGCTTTAAAAAAATGGGGATATAAACCAGGTGTTGTTTCTGATGTTATAGTTGATATATTAAAAAAGAGTGAGCATCCTTTATCTAAAAAAGATATTATAGATGAAGTATTAAAAAAACGTGTTATTAAAAAAACTACTATATCATTAGCATTAATGGATAAAAATATATTTGCTAAAGATGAAAAAGGTAGATATTTTTTAAAAAATAATTAAATTAAATAAATTATATATAAAAACAATCTGAACTAAATAGGTTGTTTTTGTTTACTCTTGGAATTTTTACTAAAAAAGGGTATAATATATACATGGAAATAGTTTTAAATTTTGATCCATTATTACAAGCAGCTGATAAAGGTGTTTTTGCTTCTATTTGGTTTTTATTATCCAAGGGTTTATGGATTGTTTTGGTTTGGATAATTTTTAAAGGTATTTATGCTATATGGTTAATGAAAAAACAAGGAGCTTGGTTTAGTAAACATAAATTTACTATCCTAGCTATAGACATACCAAAAGATACAGAACAAACACCTAAAGCTGTTGAACAATTATTTGCTACTGTTTCTGGTGCACATGCACCACTTAGTCCACAAGAAATAAAATTTGAAGGTAAGTTTCAATTATCTTTTTCTTTTGAAATAGTTAGTATTGATGGATATATACAATTTTTAGTACGTACTCCTAGTCAATTTAAAAATGTTATAGAAACATCTATATATGCTCAATATCCTGATGCAGAAATAACAGAGGTAGAAGATTATGTTACGGGTACACCAGAAGAATATCCTAATGATACTCATCAAATTTGGGGAACAGAGGTTGTACCTGTTGCTCCTGATGTTTTACCATTTAGAACATATCCATATTTTGAAGATGCTATTTCTGGTGAATTTAAAGATCCTTTAGCTTCTGTATTAGAAACGATGAGTAAAATACATATTGGGGAACAAGTTTGGATACAAATAATAGTTAAACCAACTGATACAGCTTGGACTAAAAAAAGTCAAAAGATGATATATAAGATAGCTGGTAAAGATTATAAATCAGGTGGTGGAGGTGGTATGTTAACTAAGGGTATTGATTGGACTATACAAAAAATAGATGATATTGGAGAAATGGGATTTCCATTATGGGGTGATACAACAAGTAAAAAAGAAAAATCAGATTTACCTAGTTTAATGTTACATTTAACTCCAGGTGAAAAAACCACAATACAAGCAATAGAAAATAAAGCTAGTAAAATAGGTTTTGATTGTAAAATACGTTTAGTATATATTTCACCTAAAGATGATTTTATGCCTCCTAGGGTAGTATCTCCTGTTTTTGGAGCTATAAAACAATATGCAGCTTTAGATTTAAATGCTTTTAAACCTTGTGGAAAGACTAAGACAAAAATAGATCCTTGGTATATGAATTTAGATGCTTGGTGGGTTAAGTATAAAGTTAATATAAGAAGGGGGAATTTAATTAAAGCATATAAAGGACGTAGTGGTGTAAGAGGTGGTAAATATTTCATAATGAATACAGAAGAATTAGCTAGTTTATGGCATTTTCCAAGTAAATATATTAAAACACCATTATTACAAAAAACTGAAGTTAAAAAAGCAGGTGCACCTATTTCTCTACCAACTGGTGAACAAGTAAGTAATAAAGATGAAAGTTTAAAAGAAAATTTACGTCAACAATTAAAATCAGAAGAAGTATATACTGATTTAGATAATGAATATTTTGAAGATAAATTTGCTAAAGAGGATAAAAAAACATTTAAGCATACAGATCATAAAGGTAAACCACCAACCAATTTACCAACAAGTTAAAAATATGAATAATGAACAAGTAACAATTTTTGCTAAAACTAATCATCGCAATTCAAATGTTAAGTTTGGAATTAAAACTGATGACAGACGTCGTCATATGTATTTTATTGGTAAAACAGGTATGGGTAAGTCTACTGTTTTAGAAAATATGGTTATTCAAGATATTCAAAATGGTAAAGGAGTATGTGTTGTTGATCCCCACGGTGATTTAGTTGAAAAGGTAATTGATTTTATACCACCTAATCGTATAAACGACGTAGTATATTTTAATCCTTCTGATTTAAGTTATCCTATAGCTTTTAATATATTAGAACAAGTTGGTATAGAACAACGTCATTTAGTTGTATCTGGTCTTTTGGGCGTATTTAAAAAAATATGGGCAGATAGTTGGGGACCAAGATTAGAATATGTATTACATAATGCTATTTCTGCTTTAATGGAATATCCTGATTCAACATTATTGGGTATTATGAAAATGTTAACTAATAAAACTTTTCGTAATAGAGTTATAGAAAAAGTAACAGATCCTGTTGTTAAATCTTTTTGGGTAGATGAATATTCTAAATACCCAGATCGTTTTCAAGCTGAAGCTATAGCACCAATACAAAATAAGGTTGGTAGATTTCTTTCTTCTTCTTTAATTAGAAATATACTTGGACAAGTAAAATCAAGTTTTTCTGTTAGAGATATAATGGATGAAGGTAAGATATTATTATTAAATCTTTCTAAGGGTAGAGTAGGGGAAGATAATTCAGCGCTATTAGGTGCTATGATGATTACTAAAATGCAATTAGCAGCTATGAGTAGAGTAGATACTCCTGAAAATGAACGTAGAGATTTTTATCTTTATGTAGATGAATTTCAAAACTTTGCTACAGAATCCTTTGCTAATATACTATCAGAAGCTAGAAAATATAGATTAAATTTAACTATAGCTCATCAATATATTGAACAAATAGCTGATGAAAATGTTAGAGCAGCAATATTTGGTAATATTGGAACTATAGTAGCATTTAGAGTTGGTGCAGCAGATGCTGAATTTTTAGAAAAAGAATTCTATCCTACATTTACTCCAGAAGATTTGGTTAATCTTTCTAAGTTTCAAGTATATTTAAAATTAATGATAGATGGTGTTACTTCTGAAGCTTTTTCTGCTAATACATTACCTCCTGTAGAAATACCAGCTAGTCAAAGAGGGTTAAGAGATAAAATAATAGCAGTATCTAGAGAGAGATATGCTAAACCAAGAGAGGTTGTAGAAGATAAAATTACTAGATGGAGTGAAAATCAAGCTAAAGCATCAAAAGAAGATGATTTAAAAATTAGTAAACAACCAAGTAAAAAAACAAAGAAAATAGAAAAAATAAAAAAGAAGAAAAAAGAAACACATAAAACAAATTGTTCTTTTTGTAGTAAAGCAACAGAGGTTAATTTTAAACCTGATCCAACTAGACCAGTATACTGTAAAGATTGTTTAGATTTATCTAAATCAGGTAAAATACCATCTCCTTCTAGTATTAAAGTTGTAAGTGATGACAAGAAGAATAATAAGGATGAATTTCTTTCTTTAGCAGATGCAATGAAACCTAAAAAGAATAAGAAAGAAGATAAAAAAACTAATCAAAAAATAGAACTATAATGTCATATTATTTAAAAATAAAAAAATTAGATATTAAGACAGGGCAATCAAATATTGCTCTTCTTAATTCAGATGAAGCTATACGTTATGGTATTAGAGCTGGTGATAAAATTAGTATTGTTTGGCAGAGTAATAAAATAATAGCAGAGGCTAATACTACTAAAACAAGAGTTAAATCAGGTCAAATAGGATTATACAAAGATATATGGGAAAGAATTAAAATACAACCTAATACAATAGCTGAAATTAACTTTTTGGAAAGAGCTAAATCAGTACAAGCTATTAAAAAAAGACTCTTAGGCAAAAGATTAAGTTATCAGGAATTCTATCAAATATATTCTGATATTTCTACTGGGGTTTTAACTAGAACTGAAACAACATATTTTGTAGCTTCTGGTTTTATGCATGAATATACTGATCAAGAACTATACTTCATGACTAAAGCTATGGCAGAAACTGGAGAAACAATAAAGTTCAAAGGAATGACAGTTGATAAACATTCTGTTGGTGGATTAGCTGGCAATAGAACTACAATGATTGTTGTTCCAATTATAGCTGCTTTAGGATATACAATACCTAAAACATCTTCTAGAGCTATTACATCTCCAGCTGGTACCTCAGACACTGTTGAGATTATAGCACCAGTATCTTTTTCTGCTAAAGAAATAAAACAAATAGTTAAAAAAACAAATGCTTGTTTAGTTTGGGGAGGTGGATTAAACTTAGCTCCAGCAGATGATAAAATATTAAAAGTTTCATATCCATTATCTTTAGAACCATATAGTAAAATGTTAGTAAGTATAATGGCTAAGAAAGTAGCTACAGGAGTTACACATTTAGTTATAGACATGCCGGTAGGTAAAACTACAAAAATACCTGATATGAAAAGAGCTAAAGAATTAGAAAAAAAGTTTAAATACTTAGCTAAGAAATTTAAAATAAAATTAAAAGTTGTGATGATAAAGAGTGAAGATCCAATAGGTAAGGGCATAGGACCTTCTTTAGAAGCTAGGGATGTATTAAGAGTATTGCAACAAAAAGAAAATTATCCTACTGACTTAGCAAATAAAGCAATACATTTAGCAGGAAGACTATTAGAATTAACAGGCAAAGTTAAAAAAGGAAGAGGTGCTAGTTTAGCTTGGGAAACATTAGAAAGTGGTAAAGCTTGGAAAAAAATGCAAGAAATATTAAAAGCACAGGGTGGTAATCCTAATATTAATCCAGATGATATTACTATTGGTGCTTGTAAAAAATATTTTAATGCTAAAAAATCAGGTAAGATTACATTTACTAATAATAAAGGAATAAATACAATAGCTCGTATATTAGGAGCCCCCAAAGATAAATTAGCTGGTATATATTTAAATAAAGAATTTGGTGATCATATAAAAAAAGGAGAAAGACTATTTACACTATATGCTAGAAGTAAAGAAAAAATTAAGTTAGCAAATAAAGCTTTAGAAAAATTAGATATTTTTACAATAGATAAATAGAAGTAATGAATAAAAGGTTAGTAGTAATACTAACCCTTCTTGACATATATTAATATAAATTGTATGGTTTAATATAAAATAATTTATATTAAACCCTAATAAATTTACTGAAAAATTAGCTTTAATTTTATATAAATAATTATAAAAAAGTTGAAGATTTAAATATTTTACCTAAAATAAAAATATAAAATGAAAGAAAAAATATTAGTTGGACTATCAGGTGGTGTTGATTCAGCTGTAGCTGCATATCTATTACAAAAAGAAGGATATGAAGTAGAAGCTGCTTTTATGAAAAACTTTTCTGATAAGGTTAATCTTAAAGGTGAGTGCCCCTGGAAAGAAGATAAATTAACAGCATACAAAGTAGCTGCTTTCCTTAAAATACCAATAAGGACTTTTAATTTTGAAAAAGAATATAAAGATAAAGTTGTAAACTATATCTTTACTTCATATAAAAAAGGATTAACACCTAATCCTGATATTTTATGTAATAATGAAATAAAATTTAAACTATTTTTAAATAAAGCTTTAGAATTAGGATTTAATAAAATAGCTACTGGTCATTATGCAGGTATAGAAGAAAATGATGGATATACACTATTAAGGGGTAGGGATAATAATAAAGATCAAAGTTATTTCTTAGCAGGATTAAATCAAAAACAATTAAGTAAAGTAATATTTCCTTTACAAGATATTGATAAAAAAGAAGTAAGAAGAATAGCGAAAGAAATAAAGCTACCTAATGCTAATCGTAAAGATAGTCAAGGTATCTGCTTTATAGGTAAACTAGATTTAAAAACTTTTCTTCAACAAAAAATTAAAGAAAAGAAAGGTGAAATAGTAGATAAAGATAACAATGTACTTGGATATCATCAAGGTGTTTGGTATTACACTATAGGTCAAAGAAAAGGTTTAGATATAGGTGGTAGTGGACCATGGTATATTATTGAAAAAGATTTAAAAAATAATAAATTAATTGTAGGTAAAATAGATGATCCAGAACTATATCATAAAGAAATTAAGTGTATAAACTGGCATTGGTTAAATAAAGAATATAAATTTCCATTAAAAGCAAAAGCTCAAATTAGGTATAGACAAAAAGCTGAAGATGTTAAAATAGAAAAAAAAGAAGATTATTACTTAATATCTTTTAAAAATAAACAAAAAGGTGTTGCTAGTGGTCAAATATTAGCTGTGTATGATAAAAATAAGCTAATTGCCAGTGCTTTAATTACTTAAAAATTACATTGACTATAGTGCTTTAATCTAGTATAATTCATATAGATATTTCAGTATTTATTGAGTGATTTAGAGTATGAATAGTATTAAATTAATAGTAAATATATATGACAGATAAAGAATTAAAAAAGAAGTTTTTTGATTTTTTTATTACCAAAAATCATAAATTGATTAATTCTGCTTCTTTAATACCAGAAAATGATCCTACTGTACTATTTACAACAGCAGGAATGCAACCTTTAGTACCATATTTAATGGGTGAAAAGCATCCTGAAGGAAAAAGATTAGTTAATGTACAAAAATGTTTAAGAACAAAAGATATAGATGAAGTAGGAGATACTACTCACCATACTTTTTTTGAAATGTTAGGTAATTGGTCTTTAGGAGATTACTTTAAAAAAGAAACTATTAAATATTCTTGGGAATTTTTAACAGAAATATTAAAATTAGATAAAGAGAATTTAGCTATATCAATATTTGGAGGGAATAATGATATTAAAGAGTATGATAAAGAATCAGAAAAATATTGGTTAGAATTAGGTATTCCAAAAAAAAGAATACTTAAACTATCAGATAATTGGTGGGGACTAGCTGGAGAAACAGGTCCTTGTGGTCCTGATACAGAAATATTCTATTGGACAGGAAAAGAAAATGCTCCTGAAGTATTTGATGAAGAAGATTCTAGATGGGTAGAGATATGGAATAATGTTTTAATGGAATATAGTAAAACAAAAGAAGGTGGGTATGAAGAATTAAAACAAAAAAATATTGATACTGGAATGGGTTTTGAAAGAACATTAGCAGTATTAAATAATTTAGATGATAATTATCTAACAGAATTATTTAAACCTAGTATATATAAAATAGAAGAGATAAGTAAAAAGAAATATAAAGATTATCTTAAAGAATTTAGAATAATAGCTGATCATATTAGAAGTTCTGTATTTCTTTTAGGGGATCAAAGTAATATAACCCCTGGTAATACAGGACAAGCATATATTTTACGTAGATTAATAAGAAGAGCAATAAGATTTGCTAGAAATATAGATATAAATAAACTATTTACAAATGAATTAGCTGAATTAATAATAGATCAATACAAAGAAGAATATCCAGAATTAGAAGAAAATAAAAATAAAATACTATTAGAATTAGAAAAAGAAGAAGTTAAATTTAATAAAACATTAGAAAAAGGATTAAAAGAATTTAATAAATTAATTGAAAAGAATAATTTAGATGGAAAACAAGGTTTTAACCTATTCTCAACATATGGATTTCCTTTAGAAATGACTTTAGAACTAGCTAAAGAAAAAGGTTTAAACCTTTCTAAAGAAGATTATGAAAAAGAGTTTGTTAAACATCAAGAACTATCAAGAACAGCTTCTGCTGGCATGTTTAAAGGTGGCTTAGCAGATGGTAGTGAAATAAGTAAAAAGTATCACACAGCTACACATTTATTACAACAAGCATTAAGGGATGTATTAGGAAATCATATAGAACAAAAGGGTAGTAATATAACAGAAAAAAGATTAAGATTTGATTTTTCTCATGATAATAAATTAACAGATGAAGAAAAAGAAAAAGTTGAAAATATAGTTAATGAAAAAATACAAGAAGGTTTAGATATTAGTTATGAAGAAATGAGTATAGAAGAAGCTAAAGAAAAAGGAGCTATAGGACTATTTAATAATAAATATAATGAAAAAGTAAAAGTATATAGTATAGAAAACTATTCTAAAGAAATATGTGGTGGTCCTCATGTTAAAAATACTAAAGAATTAGGTGTATTTAAAATTAAAAAAGAACAATCTAGTTCTTCAGGCGTAAGAAGAATAAAAGCTATATTAACTAATTAAAATAAATATATGAATATACAAATATCTAATAAAAACTTTGATTTAACACAACCTTTTAAACAATACTTAGAAGAAAAATTAAATAATATAACTAAGTATAATGAAAATATAACCTCTTGTAGGGTTATTCTTTCAAGAGATCAACACCATAATAAGGGCGAAGTATTTACAATAGAAGTTAATATTAATATTCCTCGTAAATCAGAATTAATAATCAAAGAAACGCAAGCTGATGCTAGAGCTGCTGTAGATATAATTCAAGATAAAATAATTAGACAGTTAGTTAAAAATAAAGAAAAAAAGAAAGGAAAGTTAAGAAAAAAAATAGAAGAATTAAAAAATTTAAAAGTTTGGAATAAAGAATAATATGAAATTTTTACAGAAAATATTTGGAGATGCTAATCAAAAATTCTTAGATAGTTTAAAACCTCAAGTAGAAGAAATAAATGATTTAGAAGAAGAATATAAGAAACTATCTGATCAAGAATTAAAAGATAAGTCCAAGGAATTAAAAAAACAAGTTTCTAATGGTACTAAGTTAGATACTATTCTAGTACCTGCTTTTGCTTTAGTAAAAGAAGCTGCTTCTAGAACATTAGATCAAAGACATTTTGATGTTCAAATAATAGGTGGTATTGTTTTACATCAAGGTCAAATAGCTGAAATGAAAACTGGTGAAGGTAAAACATTAACTTCTACCTTACCTGTATATTTAAATGCTTTAGAAGGTAAAGGAGTACATGTTATAACAGTAAACGACTATTTATCTAAACGTGATGCTGTATGGATGGGACAAGTCTATGATTTTTTAGGTTTAAGTATAGGTGTTGTACAACATGACGCTTCATTTATATATGATAAAGAGTTAGAAGATAATTTAAAACCAGTACAAAGAAAAGAAGCATATGAAGCTGATATTACATATGGTACTAATAATGAATTTGGCTTTGATTATCTTCGTGATAATATGGCTCAAAGTGAAAAACAACAAGTTCAAAGAGGTTTACACTATACTATAGTTGATGAAGTAGATAGTGTTTTGATTGATGAAGCTAGAACACCTTTAATTATTTCTGCACCAGCTGAAGAATCAGCTAGTCAGTATCAACAATTTGCTAGATTAATATCTGGTTTAGAAGAAAATACTGATTACAATATTGATGAAAAAATGAAAGCTTGTACTTTAAGTGAAGAAGGCATACAAAAGATGGAAAAACTATTAGGAGTAGATAATATCTATGAAAGTCATGGATTACAAATAGTTCATCATTTAGAACAAGCTTTAAAAGCTAAAACATTGTTTCAAAAAGATAGAGATTATGTTATCAAAGATGATGAAGTAGTAATAATTGATGAGTTTACAGGAAGAATGATGCAAGGAAGAAGATATTCTGAAGGTTTACATCAAGCTATTGAAGCTAAAGAAGGTGTAGAGATACGAAAAGAAAGTATGACTTTAGCTACTGTTACTTTTCAAAATTATTTTAGAATGTATAAGAAATTATCTGGTATGACAGGTACAGCTGCTACAGAAGCTGAAGAAATGGCTAAAATATATAATTTAGATGTAACAGTTATTCCTACAAATAAACCTTTTATTCGTGATGATATGAAAGATAGAATTTATAGAACGGAAAGAGGTAAGTTTAAAGCTATAATAAGAGAAATAGAAGAAAGGTATAAAAAAGGACAACCAGTTTTAGTTGGTACTATATCAATAGAAAAAAATGAATTATTAGGCAAATATTTAGAAAAAGCTGGTATACCTTTTGAATTATTAAATGCTAAGTTTCATGAAAAAGAAGCTGATATTGTAGCTCAAGCTGGTAGAAAAAAAGCTATTACTATTGCTACTAATATGGCTGGTCGTGGTGTAGATATAGTTTTAGGTGGATCTCCTTTTAATAAAGAAAAGAATGAAGAAATTAAATCTCTAGGAGGTTTACATATTATTGGTACTGAAAGACATGAATCAAGAAGAATAGATAATCAATTAAGGGGTAGAGCAGGACGTCAGGGTGATCAAGGTTCTTCTCAATTCTATATTTCTATGGAAGATGATTTAATGAGAATCTTTGGTTCAGATAGAATGAAAAACATGATGGAAAAGTTGGGTATAGCCGAAGATCAAGTTATTGAAAATAAGATAATATCTAGATCTATTGAATCAGCTCAAAAAAAGGTAGAAGGACATAACTTTGATATACGTAAACATTTAGTTGATTATGATAATATTATAAACAAACATCGTAGTGTAATATATAATTCAAGACAAAATATATTAACAAATAATGCTAATGATTTAGTTTTAGAATATATTAAAGAAGAAATAGAAAAAGTTGTTTCTTTTCATACTTCTACTGATAAAAATGTAGGTGATTATGACCCTAAAGAAATAATTGAAACAATTAAATCTATATTTACATTAGGTAATCATGAAGAAGAAGAAATAAATAAATTACTACAAGAAAATAATAAAAGTAATAATCATGAAACTAGAACTAAGGTTATAGATCATATATGCTCTTTAGCTGAAACTAAATATAATAATTTAAAAGATGAAGTTAATACAAATCTAGAAATTCAAGAAGATGATTTAGAGCCAATGCAGATTATAGAAAAAAGTATTACTTTAAAAAGTATTGATACTTTATGGGTAGAACATTTAACTGCTATGGATAAATTACGTACCGGAATTGGATTACAAGGATATGGACAAAGGGATCCTTTAATAGAATATAAAAGGGAAGCTTTTGGATTATTTAATAATCTTTTGGATAGTATTAGAAAACAAATTGTTTATTCTATATACAAAATAGGTGTTACAAAAAGAATGTCTATACCAGGAGAACAAAAAAAAGAATATAGTGAACAGAAAGCAGGTTTTTCTCCTTTTCAAAAGGAAGTAAAAAGAAGGGAAGAAGATAATCAAGTAATAGAAGGAAAAATAAGAAATGAACAAGGTGATAAAATAGGTAGAAATGATCCTTGTTATTGTGGTAGTGGTAAAAAGTATAAAAAATGTCATGGTAAATAATAAAAATGATATATAAAAATATTATTAGACCAATACTTTTTCTTTTTAATCCTGAAACTATACATAATATTATTTTTAAAGTATTAAGTATTTTTAATAATAAATCACTTAGTAATATATTATTTAAATTATTTAATTATACATCTCCATATTTAAAACAAAAATTATTTAATATATACTTTAGAACACCAATAGGATTAACAGCAGGGATGGATAAGAATGCCACACTGCCTTTAGTATGGGGTGCTTTTAATTTTTCTTGGACACAATTAGGATCTATAACTTACTTACCACAAAAAGGTAATCCTAAACCAAGATTATGGAGATTAGTAAAAGATAAAGGATTAATAGTATATTATGGATTATCTAATATAGGTGCTAAAGAAATTAGTAAAAGGTTAAAAAAACAAAAGAAAAATAATCTATGGTCTATTAGTATTGCTAAAAGTAATAATATACCCTTAGAAAAAGCTAGTGAAGATTGTTTAAAAAGTTTTAAATTATTAGAATCTTTTGCTGATATTATAACAATTAACCTTAGTTGTCCTAATGTAAAAAACTTTACTGGGTTACAAAAAAAAGAACTATTAGAACCAATACTATTATCAATTACTGAAAATAATATAAATAAAAAACCAATATGGTTAAAAATAGGTAT
>CAYZIE010000008.1:9620-23625 GCA_964478385.1 uncultured Gammaproteobacteria bacterium | reverse complement strand
TTTTAGCATCTTCACCAACAGCTACTATCTTCTCTGTCCTATTATTAATAGCTACTACAGATGGTTCATTGATAACAATACCTTGGTCTTTAACATATACCAAGGTATTAGCTGTACCTAAATCAATACCTATATCCTTAGAAAAGTTTTTAAAAAATTTACCTATCATTTATATAATAATCATTAAGAATCTTTTTAACCTCCTTAATATTAACTAATTGTTTTTTACCAGTACTTCTTTCTACTAATTCTAGTTCTTCCTGTTTATCACTTACTATTAACTGCCAACAAATACCTATTAAATCAGCATCTTTTAATTTTTTACCAAATGATATATCTCTATCATCATACAAAACATCAAAATCTTTACTTAATTCATTATATACCTTATCTACATCTTTCTTACCATTTTTTACTAAATTTAGCAAATGAATATGAAAAGGAGTAACTTCTTTAGTCCATATTATACCATTATTATCATTACTAGCTTCAACTATAGTTCCAATAGACCTACCTAAACCAATACCATAGCAACCCATTAAAACATCTTTTTGTTTTCCATCTTTATCTGTAAACTTTAAATTCATTTTACTAGAATACTCATTTTCTAGATTAAATATATTACCAGCTTCCACAGTTTTTTCTTCACTTAACTTAAATCCACATTTAGAACATTTATCACCTTTTTTAACTTTAGCTATTTCTTTATTCTGTGCCCAATTACATTTTTCACATAATACAGTTATATCTTCTCCAGCTTTAGTTTTAACCATAAACTCATGAGAAAACTTTTCACTAATATTACCACCAGAAGCTTCTACAGAAAAAGCCTCTAATCCCATTCTTTTAAATATTTTTAAATATGCATCATGAGCTTTATTATAGTATTCATCTAAATCTTTTTCATCAGTATGAAAACTATATAGATCTTTCATACTAAATTCTCTACCACGTAATAATCCTGACTTAGCTCTTTTCTCATCTCTAAACTTAGTTTGTATTTGGTATAGTGATATAGGTAAATCTTTGTAAGAAGTTAAATATTTTTTAACAATATCTACAACAACTTCTTCATGAGTAGTACCTAAACCTATTTCACTACCATGATGATCTTTAAATTGATACATTATAGGTTCTAAACTTTCCCAACGTCCTGTTTGTTGCCATAGTTCTTTAGATTGTAAAACAGGCATAAATATTTCTTGACCACCTATATTATTAATCTCTTCTCTAATGATATTCTCTATTTTTCTATATACCATTAAACCTAAAGGAAGATAATTATATACACCAGCCATTTGTTTTTCTATATACCCAGCTTTAGTTAAAAGCTCAGCATTAATACTCTTTTCTTCTCCAGAAATATCTTTCCTAGTTTTACCAAATAATTTTGATTGTTTCATATTTTATTTTATTAAATTAATAATCCTTTGCTTTTCTTGCTCTAATATTTCTGTATCATATTCTCCACTATGTGCCGTTTGTTTATCATAGCAAGCACCTTTCTGATCTAAGTGTAAATTAATATCAACCTTACCATCTTTATCTTTCAAATATATATGAAATCTGGGGAATTCTCCACCACTTAATCTTCTAGCAAAACTCTCACCTCTTTTTACAGGGTGATAACCTATATTTCTCATTAAAACTAAATGATTATACTTAATATTTTCTAAAGTAAATTTCATTAAAATATATTCTTTATTGCTTCTAAAATATTACTACCATATCTACCAATATCTCTAAAAGTAACAACTATTAGTAGTAGTATAAGTAGTATAAATCCACTATTATGTATTAAACCCTCAACGTTTTCACTTAAAGCTCTACCCCTTATCTTTTCTATTAACACAAATAATAATCTACCACCATCTAAAGCAGGAAAAGGAAGTATGTTTATAACTCCTAAATTAATAGATAATAATGCTGCAAACTGTAGTATATATATAAATCCTAATTGTACTATCTTACCAGTCAATACAGCTACACCTACAGGTCCTGATAACTCAGCTGTTAAACTACCAGTTGTTATTAAATTATATAATAGATTATAAAAAGCTTTAAAAACCATACCAATCATAATAATAGTAGTTTTAAAACCATGAACAAAACTTTCAAATATATTATATCTAATAATACCAACATCCATCATGCCTACACCAATAATATCATTATCTATTCTATCTTCTTTACTAATACTCACTTCTTTTTCTTCTTCACCTCTTTGTATTACTAAACTTAAATTTTCATTTTCTTTTATTTGTTTAGATAACATATCTGAATCTACAACCTCTATATCATTAATGTATAAAACTTTATCACCAATTTCTATTCCTTTACTCTCAGCTAAACTTTCTGGTATTAATTCTGATATAACTACATTTCTTTCTTTTATATTATCTAAATTTGTATCTTGATCTATAGCTTGAGGTAAACCTATAGAAAAACCAATAGTAAATAATACTATAGCTAAAACAAAATTCATAAAAACACCAGCACTTAGTATTATGCTTTTTTTCCAAGCAGCTTGATTAGCAAAACTATGTTTATCATCTTTATCTTCATCTCCAGACTCACCCTTAATCTTTACAAAACCACCCAATGGTATCCAATTCAAAGAATATTTTACATCACCTTTTTTAAAAGAAAATATACGAGGTGGAAAACCAATACCAAATTCCTCTACATCAACTCCTAATTTTCTAGCTGTAACAAAATGCCCTATTTCATGTACTAAGACTAATAACCCTAAAATTAAAATAAAAGATATAAATGTAATCATACTGTCATTATCTCCTTTTCTTTATTATCTGAAATCTCTTTTATTTTATCATTATATTCTTTAGTTAATTCATCTAAATCTTTTAAACTCTTAAACTTATCATCTTCGGTTATTTCTTTAGCTTTTTCTAAAGATATAATCTCTTCTTTAATTTTATCTCTTTGTTGTCTTAAAGTAATACGAGATTCCTCTAATTTTTTATTAAGTATTTTAACTAATTCTTTTCTACTTTCTTCTGTTAAAGGAGGAAAGTTTATTCTAATCATATCTCCATCTACTACAGGATTAATATTAAGATCAGAACTTTGTAAAGCTCTTTCTATATCTTTAATAATCCCTTTATCCCAAGGCTTGATCACAATAGTCTGTGGCTCAGGAGTTGTTATAGCAGCTAATTGTAATAACTCTGACATAGTACCATATGACTCTATCTTAACTGCCTCTACTAAACTAGGAGTAACCCTACCTGTTCTTAAAGAACTAATATCTTCTTTAAAAAACTCTAAAGTTTTTTCATACTGCCCTTTATTATCTTCTAAAATTTTATTCATATTTATTTTTTAATTTTATAACCTGTTAAATATATAAATCTATTATCTGGAGAAAACTCTAATATCTTAGCTACATTAGATGTAGGTAACCCTTTTACATCCCAACTATTTCCATTATCTATTGAATGGTATAATCCTTTACTAGTACCATAGAATATTTCGTTAGTATTCTCAGGATTAACAACAGCAGAATATATAGTATCTCCTCCTTGTGCACTTAATAATTTAATTTGTTTCCATTTATTATTATCTGTAAGTCTAAAAATACCAATTTTATTAACATAAATCAAGCCATCACTAACACTTTTATCTTGATTTAGATATAGTACAACTTTAGAATTATTTAAACTACCAAAAGGCACAAATTCTTCTTCTTCAACTTCTGCTTGATCTACTGGTAGGGCCATTAAATCACTCCAATTATCACCAGCATCAGAACTTCTAAATATACCATTCTTACTAGTTACAATATACATTATATTACTATTACTATGATTTTGAATAATAATATCTTTAATATAGTTATTAAAACGTTTTAAAACACTCCAAGATCTACCATAGTCAGTACTTTTTAATAGATCTCCATCAGAATTACTAGCATAAACTATACTATTATTATTACCATTAATACCTAAAGAAGTAATATATTTACCCTCTCTAGTTTCAAAATATACAGAATCCCATGTTCTAGCACAATCTACTGATTTATATATAGTATTATGTATAGCTGTAAAGATAGTACAATTTCTTTGAGGATCAACAACTATATCATTAACAGTACCTTTACCACTTAAAACATTAAACCAACCACCACCATAATTATATGTATAGAACAATCCATCATGTTGACTACCTAAGTAAATAGCAGAATCATCTAATTCATCAAAAACTAAACTAGTGATATTTGAAAAAGCAAAATTACGACTTTCACTACCTACGGTATATATTGAAGTTATATTCTGCCAAGTTTCTCCCTTAGTATCACTTCTAAATATACCTGACAAATCATTACCACCACCCTTTTTCTTTACACTAATACATCCTGTTAATACTAATGGTAGTATTAGAATAATAATTAATAGTTTAAAATTTTGTTTTTTCATATATTTATTTAATATTTAAAAATAAGTTCTCCCAAAGTAATTGTGGAGATATATTATATTTTAACTCTTTTTTAACATTATTTAAAGATAGTAGATTATCAATTAATTCTTTAGTTTGAAAATCTTCAGCTAATTTACTTATTTGTTCACTATATATCATATTAACTACAGGTCTATCTATTTTAACCCAAAGTATATCTCTTAATATTAATTCTAAAATATCTAAGTACTGTTGTGTAAGATCACCCAATTCATTAACCTTATACTCAGGATATTCTTTTTTTAATACATCAAACCATTTATCTAGGGTTTGCATATAGTAAAAAGTACTATTAGATAATAGTTTAAGTAAAAAAGAACAACTTTTTTTAAAATTAGCTAATTTATCATCTATTAATTTTAATGCTATACCTGGTCTACCAAATGATAGATTTATTATAGTTTCTTTTACCTCTTCTTCTAAATCAAAATTATCTAACCAATCTTTCATATCTTCTAATTCCAATGATTTAAATTTAACTAATTGAGAACGAGATATTATAGTAGCAGGAAGATTAACAATACTATCTGCTATTAATATTATAGTAGTATTTTTAGGAGGTTCTTCTAATGTTTTTAATAGTGCATTAGCACCAAATAAATTAATATAATCTATATTATATATAATTCCAACTCTATTATTACCACTTAAATTACTTAAAGATAGTTTATGTAAAAACTCTTTTACATCTTCGGCTTTTAATTTACTCTTATCTAAACCTAAACTATGTAAATCTAAAAAAGTATTATTATCTAAAGATTTACAACTATAACATTTACCACAAGGTTTTACATTATTATCTTTACAAAATATAGATTTAATAAAATATTTACTAGTTAATTTCTTACCCAAACCTTTAGGACCATAGAATAAATAAGTATTAGCTAATTTATCTTTAACTATTACTTTTTGTAAAAACTTTAACTGATTTTTATGACCATAAATAGGCCAATTAAATTTATCTGACATTAACTATAAAATACCATTTTTTACTTAAAAAATCAACAAAAAACCATTAAGTTAACTTAATGGTTTTCCTTGCTCCTTTCTTAAAACTAATTCATCTAATCTTTTATTAGATGTATCTATCATTTTTTGACAAACAACTGTATTATATTGTGTTATATTACCAATACCTATTCTTTTATATCTTTCTAATTGATATTTATAAAATGATATTAATTGTTCTAAGTCCATGGTTTATCTCCTTTTATTTAACGTACTATATAATAATACACTCTATATTATTATTAAATACAAATCAATGATAAAACCTACTATATTCTAGTAGGTTTTAAATCTTATTCTTTTTTCTCTAAATCTTCTTCAGGAATATCATAATCTTCTTTTTCCTCAACTACATCTTCTTTTACCTCTTCTTTTTCAACTACTTCTTCTGTATCACCTATGTTTTCTCTTTCTTCTTTCATTTTTTCTAATACTTCATTTTCTTCTTTTCTTTTTTTTAGACCAAACATTTCAAATCTCATAATATTATTATTAATAATTATACTTAAATACTACTATACACCTTTAAAAAAAGAAAGTATTTACATAATAAATCCTAAATAACCAAAGATTAATCCAATTAATAATACTACATATCCCCATTGTTTACCTTTGTAAGCATTTTTAAACTTTAAAATAAATTCAGGAAATGCTAATAGCATAATACCTTTAATTAATGCTATCCATCCAAATATAGTAATTATTACAGTCCAATCTTTAACCCAAATATTATGGTATTTTATTAATAACATACCTAATATTATTGTAATAAATCCTGAAAGAAATGCTAAACCCTTAGATTTTTCAAAATCTTCTATCATTTCTTTAAATACCCCTTTTTTACCTATTACTCCTATTCCTATAGAAATATAGATAATGGCAATTATTTTTGCTATAAAAATTGATAGTTCCATACTTTTTATTAATAAATAAAAGTATTTTTAACTCTTTTAGAGTTTATAAAATATAATATCCAAATAACTATTATTAGTATATCAGATATTAAAAAATTATACATCATTTCTCTAACTATATCTGAAGTATAACTAGTATTTAAAATAAATAGAAAACGGTTTAATAAAACACTTAATACTATATATCCAAGAATCCATTTAATAAACAATATTTTCTTTTTTAAAAGAAGATAAACAGTATATAAAGATGTTAATATTAGTATAATGTATATAAAAATAGAAAGTAAACCTATTTCTTTATACTCCATCATAAATCTATATATTAAAATAATGGGTCCAAGTAATAAGCCAATACTAAAAAACAATAACCAACCATTAATACCACTAACTTTTTTAATATTTTCCATACTTTTTATATTATAAAAAACATTATTGATGTTAATATTATAACATATTATTATTTTTAGTGCTATTTGCTAAATAATACTAAATTGATATAATAAAATATATGACAAATTGGGATAAAATTTATAAAGCTTTTAATAAAAAAGGTAAGGATTGGGAAGATGTAAGTGATGGAGTTATACCTCAATGTTTTATAAACGGCATAAATCCTCTTTTTATAGATTTTATAAACAAAAAAAACTTTAAAACTAAATATGCTTTTGATATAGGTTGTGGCAATGGTAAATATCTTAATTATTTATCTTCACTAGGATTCAAAACAGATGGAATAGACTTTAGTCAAACTTCAGTAAATATGACTAAAAAAACTTTAGGTAAAAGAGCTGGAAAAATAAAAAAGGCTAATATGTTTAAAATGGAAATAGATAGTAATAAATATGATTTGATAATATCCATATCTACAATTAACCATGGCTTCAAAAAAGATCTAACAAAATTAATAAATCATATTTATGATGCTCTTCTAGATGATGGTAGTGTGTATATAACAATCCCAGATACAAAATGTTTAAATACTTGGAATACTTTTAAAAAATTTAAAAAAATAGATGAAAATACTGTAACTCCATTAATAGGACCAGAAAAAGATATACCACATAGTTTTTATAATAAAAAAGAAATAGAAAAAATGTTTAAAAAATTTAAACATTTAAAAACACCTAAAGATGAAACTGGACAATGGGCTATAACAGCTAGCAAATAAATCAAATTATATCAACACCAAAGTCTTTTAAGTGTTGAGCTAAATCATATGCAGGTAAACCTACAGAGTTAAAAAAATCACCTTCTACTTTTTTAATAATAACAGAACCGATACCTTGAACAGCAAATGCTCCCGCCTTATCAAGCGGTTCTTTTGTTTTAATATAGTTGTTTATTTCTGAATCACTTAATTCTTTAATATACATTTTAGTTTCTACAGCTTGAGATATACTTTTATTATCCCCTGTGTCTATAATACTAAGCCCAGTTATAACTAAAAGCTCTTTATTACTAATCTTTTTTAACATAACCCTTGCTTCTTCTTCACTATGTGGTTTACCTAATAGTTCATTATCTAAAACAACAAAA
The DNA here is from genome assembly GCA_964478385.1 of uncultured Gammaproteobacteria bacterium. GTDB lineage: Bacteria > Patescibacteriota > Patescibacteriia > UBA1558 > GWA2-36-10 > UM-FILTER-36-13. The sequence continues at coordinate 15,691 of CAYZIE010000008.1, read as the reverse complement.
GTATCTGCAGCTATAATTAAATGATCCTTGTAATCTTTAGCAACATCTTCTGCTTTACCTTTAGCTAAAAACTTAGCTAATTCCATAGGAGGTAAATCTAAAGTCATATCTTCTTCGTAATTAGAAGGAACAACTTTAAATTCTAAACCAAGATTTTCTAATATTTCTTTTCTTCTAGGTGAACCGGAAGCTAGTATTATCTTTTTCATTACCTTCTTTAATTTAATACTATTTCTTTAAATTTTTAATTGATAATACTAATATCTTCCAATGTTGTATAACATGTACTACTATTAATATTAAAAACAAAGGTTGTATTATTTTTACAAAAGGTAATTCAATAAACTTAGATAATATCATTAATACTAATAATACTACTAATAATAAATCTATAGCTAAAAAACTCTTCTTCATACTTTTTCCTTAATTATTATATCTTATCTAATTACCTTCTTTTAATATATTTTCTAGGAGCTTTGTATATAAACCAATCTTCTTTAGTTATCTCATGAAAGTAATCTGCTTCATCAATTAATAAACTGGAAGCAGTTCTTTTAACTGCTGCTATTTCTACTCTTACACCTTCATTTTTTAAATGTAATACTAGTTCTATATAATCAGAGTCACCAGACATTATAATAATAGTATCAACCTTAGAAGCAAGTTGAGTAGCTTTAATTGTTAAAGGAATATCTGCTGATTTATGACAAGGTATAACTGATCCATAGTAATTTTCATGTAATCTTTCTGCAAACTTAGAAGATATAGATTTACCTTCACGAAAGTATAGTAACCTATTTAAACCTCTACAGTTTAATAACTTAGGAATAACTGCATCAAAATCAATCATAGCATTCTTATTCTTAGAAACTGAATGAATACTTCTTTCAATATTATTACCATCACAAAGTATAGCTACAGATTGATTTATAACCTGTTGTCTTAACTCTGAAATAAAGTCTTGAGGTACTTGCTTATTTTTTGTTAACATAATCTTTTTTTTAATTATACTCACATTATACTACTTCTTAACTTTAAAATCAAAGCATTACTACTCTTGACAAAACTAACAAAATATGATATATTAGTATATTCTGATTCGACATCTAACTCGACAGAATATGGTTCTTTAAAAGAAAAGAGAAAAAAATGCAAGAGCAAAACATTTTAGAAAGATTTGAAGAAATCTTTGGCTTTATCCCTAACGAGAGGGTTACAATCATTGAAAACCACCTAGTACATCAGGTGATAAACACTCTCAAAGAAAAATTTAAAAAACTAGAAGGTAAAGTCATGGAGATCAAAGGTCGTTATGAAGATGACCGTAGCTCTTCTCCATCAGAAGAGATGATGTCTGATAGAAAGCAATTGCTCTCTTTAGTCCTAGAAATGGACCAAGCAGAAAAAAACCTCAACATTGCTAAAGAATTAGCAGAAAAAAGAGGTTTTGGAAAAGAAGTCAGCTAACTTCTATCTTCATTTTAACGCGGATATAGTAATATTACTTAGTCCGCGTTTTTTGTTTTCAATTGACAAAATACTTAATATATACTACATTATTACATTAACTAATTATGGTTAATATATTGTACATTCAAAAAAAAGGAGAAAGACATGAAACACGAAGGAATGGTTAGAAAAAAAACATATAATGTAACTGTTATACCTTTTGGTATTAGACAGGCAGTTAATATGGGAAAGTATGATTGGATTAATTTAAATATCCATGAAGATAACTTTGATATAGAACCAGGGAACAGTGTAATTAGTATTATTGAGTTTAAACGCTTGATTAGTACTGAAGATGCAATTAAAGCTATTGAAGAATTGAATATGCGACCAGCTAATATCGGTGAGTTACTAGGACTTGGTTCAGAGTATCCAGAACTACAGAATGCATTTCCAATTGTAGCTTTGGGATCTACCCTCAAAGACAAACAAGAAGAAATGATGAACGTAAATCCATTTACAGGAGCAGAAGTTAATGATCAAGATATGGTTGCTTGTATTCAAAAAAAAGAAGGATGTCGTCGACTCAACCTTCACTTTACTCATGGCCTGTGGAACGAAGATGTTCGTTTTGCTGCAGTTGCTAAAGAATAATAAATCATGTACTTACAACACCATCTCTTTTAGAGATGGTGTTTTTCTTTTCTATATTTCGAATTTTATATTCTACTAATTTACTATACAAAAAACATTATCTAAGTCTTCGTCTATTAAATGACCATTAATTTCTTCAATTCTCTGATAACCAACTTTAGCTAACCATAATTTAAAAGGTTCAGCTTTTTTACTTGGAATTGATTGAATTAATCTTAAAAGAGTTTCTGTATCAGCTACATCTGTTTTGTAGAATTTACCATCAGATGATTTTAATTTCAGTTGTCCTAATTTTTCAGACAACTCACTTCCCTCTTCTTTTAATTTCTTTTTTAAATCATTCCAATATTTTCTTGGTCTAGGACTTTCGGTTAAAATCTCTACTACATCTATAATAGAAAAATACCAAAGTTCTTTTTCCTCATCCCAATGACGACGAACCTCCTTTTTATTAAATAGTACAATTGTTTTGCTTTTCTTAATACATTTATATTAATTACTTAAACCACTCTTCATTTTATCAACATACTCAATATACTCATTATCTATATTAAATTCAGGTAAAGAGCTATTACTTTCTTTCAATAAAAATTCTACTATTAATCTATCAGTATCTTTTATAGAATAATGAATTTCGCCCAAGGTTTTGCCTTCTAATAACTTAGCTTCTTTTATTAAAGATTGAATATCTTTTATATCGTTAATATCATTATAATTTATCATAATAAAATTTTAATAACACAAATAATTGGTATATTCTACCATTTTTTAAACAAATAATCAACCATTAATCAATAAAAACAAAAAATCTTGGCAATACATCAAGACTCTTTAATCTATTTTAATTCTTTATCCAAAGCCCTATTAACCAAAGCATCAGCTTCTTTATTATACTCTCTTCTTATGTGGGTAAAAGTAATTTTTTTAAACTTTAGAGTTAAGTTATATATTTTAATAAATATCTTAGCTAATTCTTCATTCTTTACTTTATATTCTCTATTAAGTTGTTTAACTACTAATTCAGAATCTAAAAAACAATCTAGTGTATCTATATTATGTTCTAATGCTAATTCTATACCTTTAAGTATAGCTAAGTATTCAGATTGATTATTAGTACCCCTACCAATATAAGAAGAGAAAGAATCAAAAAGATTATCATCTTTATATAATACTCCACCTATACCTGCTGGTCCAGGATTACCTCTAGCTCCTCCATCTGTGTATAATTTATAATTCATTTATTTTTTAATCAATAATAATACTAATCCTATTACTCTATCTTTATCTTTAGGATTGCTCTCTGCAATTAAAAGAGTTAAAGCAGTTAATGTTTCTGGACTTATTCTAGAAAGAGAAAACTTAGATTTTTGTAGAAACCAGATAAAAGAGAAAGCAGCTGTTCTTTTATTACCATCGGTAAAAGGATGATTTTTAATTATAAAATATAATAAATGAGAAGCTTTTTCTTCTATACTAGGATAAAGATCTTTATTAGAAAATTGTTGTAATATATTACCTACTATACCTTCTAGTCTGTTCTTACTACTTTCTTTAGCAAATAATTGAGTAGCTTCTTTCTTTTTAATCAATTCTTTCTTTAATTTTTCTATATCTTCACATAGTTTATCTACTTCTATTTTAACTTTCTTTTTTGTAAATTTCTTTGGAAACTTCTGTTTATCATATGCATCTAAAGAAAACCAAGTAGAAGCAAAAGTTTTAACTAACTCTAATATATCTTTATTCTCTATTTTAGAGTTAGAAAGTTTTTTAATATCTTCTACTGTTTCTAGAAATTTATCATAATTATATTTAATTCTGTCTTTATTAATTGTATATCCTTTTACAATATGTTGTTTTAATGTTTTGGTAGCCCATATTCTAAATTGAGTAGCTTTCTTAGAATTAACTCTATATCCTATAGATATGATCATATCTAGGTTGTAATGCAAAACATCACGTTTAATACTTCTATTACCCTCAATTTGAACTATCTGGAATTTCCGGATAGTTGAATTCTCTTCTAATTCATTGGTATTGAAAATATTACCTATATGTTCATTTATTGTTTTAATATCAACATCAAAAACACTAGCTATTTGCTTCTGAGTAGCCCAAATAGTTTCTTTATCTAAGTCCTTATGAAGCTTAATAGCTCCATTCTTAGCTTGATATATTACTATTTTATCATCTTTCATATTATTTCTTAAAGCTATATCTCCATTTTACTTTAATTAACCTTTATATCTTTAATCATTAATTGTATTTGTCTATTACCATTCCATTCATTAATACTTAAATTATACACTATATCTACATTATTTCCTACAGTTAAATCTATATCTGTTAAACCAAAACCTATACCTCCTATCTTCTTATTATCCTTCATAAATTCTAATTTCCAATGCTTTTCATCTTTACCTACTTTTTTAGTATTAGTTAAAATTAAATTTTTAGATAAAAACAAAGGTTCTTCATTATCTTTACCAAAAGGTTTAAACTTATCTACTAAATCTACTAACTCCCAAGATATATCATTAAAATCTATCTCTATCTCTATGTCAAGAGTTGGTTTAAACTCTTTACCTTTTAATTCTTCTTCAGCTATTTTTTTAATACTAGCACTAAATTCTTCTAATTTATCTTCTGTAAAAGAAAAACCACAAGCTTGAGGATGACCTCCATATCTTAAAAGTAATTTCTCTATTTTAGTTAAAGCTTTAGTAATATTAAATTGATCTATACTTCTACCTGAGCCTACCAAGTGATTATTTTCTTCATTCTTAGTTATTACTAAACAAGGTCTATTATATTTCCTTAATAGTTTAGAAGCTACTAAACCTGTTAAACCAGAAGACCAATCTTTATTAAAGAATATTAACAGTCTATCATTTAAATCAATATCTAAAGACAAAGCTTGTCTAAACATAGTTTCTGTAATCCTTTGTCTTTCTAAATTAGAATTATTTAATTCAATAGCTAGTTCTAAAGCTCTATCTTCATCTTCTTCTGTTAAAAGGTAGAAAGCTAGATTAGCATGATCCATTCTACCAGCTGCATTTATTCTAGGAGCTATACCATATCCTATACTTCTAGTATCTATTTTACTGTAATCTATATTACTTACTTCTATTAATTTTCTTAAACCTATTCTCTTAGTTTTACTTAAAACAATTAAACCATATTTAACTAAAGTCCTATTCTCACCTAGTAAAGGTACCATATCTGCTACTGTAGCTATACTTACCATATCTAACAACCATTTTTCTTTAATTTCTTTGTCTTTGTCTGTTAGTTTACTACTACGTAATAGTGCTTGAGAGAGCTTAAAGGCTACTCCTACGCCTGCTAAGTAGTTAAATGGATACTTTGTATCAAGCTGAGGATGTATGATACTAAAAGCTTTAGGAATAGTCTCTGGTATAGCATGATGATCTGTTATTATTATATCTATATTATGATTATTAACATCATCTACTTCTTTAGTATTAGATATACCACAATCTACAGTTATTATTAGTTTAGTATTATTTTTAAGTAACTCCTCTACTGCTTTGGGGTTTAAACCATAACCATCTTTTTCTCTATGTGGTAGAAATACTTCTACTTTAGCCCCCAAGGTAGTTAAAACATCAAAAAGTATTGTAGAAGAAGATACTCCATCAGCATCATAATCTCCATATATTGTTATGAGTTCTTTTTTTTCTATACTCTGATATATTCTTTCTACAGTTTTTTTCATATCAGAAAAAAGAAAAGGATCATGTATATCCTGACTATATTCTGGATAGAGAAACTCATCTATTTTTTCTTGAGTGTTTAATCCCCTGTTTAAAAGTAATTGTACTATTGTATTATTTAACTCAGGAAACTTATCTATATTCTCTTTATTTATTTTATCTGGTTGTGTCCAACTATATTTCATATATTAAAAACTTGATAATGTAATATTATCAAGTTTAGTGTTT
>CAYZIE010000008.1:0-9520 GCA_964478385.1 uncultured Gammaproteobacteria bacterium | reverse complement strand
ACTATATTTCATATATTAAAAACTTGATAATGTAATATTATCAAGTTTAGTGTTTATTGACAAATATATTATATATATTATGGTATATATGTTAATTAGAACTCCCGCCAAAGGAGTTTTTTTATTTATACACAAGTATGAAAGAAGAAAATATAGCTTTTATAGATGGACAAAATCTATACATGGGAATAACGTCATCAAAAATCGATTGGAAAATCGATTTAAATAGATTTAGAGTTTATTTAAATAAAAAATACAATGTTTCTAAAGCTTATTATTTTTTAGGATTTGTGATTGATAGAAATGACGAACTATATGATAGTATTCAAAAAGCTGGATTTATATTAAAATTTCGTGAACATAATTCCTTTATGTTTGGAATTAAAAAAGGAAATGTTGATTCTGATATTATATTTAATATAATGAAAAAGATGTATAAAAAAGAAAAGTTTAACAAAATAATTCTTGTTTCTGGTGATGGAGATTATAAAATGATGGTTGATTTTCTAATACATGAAAATAAATTTAAAAAAATACTTTTTCCAAATAAACAATACGCTTCTTCTTTATATAAAAAAATACCTAGCAAATACTATGATTACCTAGATAATATAGATATAGTGAATAAAATAAAAAAGGGTCCCCTTAGGTAATTAGCCGTTCGGATTCCCTTTATCTTGATATATTATATATATCATAGAATAATTATATAGTCAATATATTAATCTTAAGAATATTATTTAACCTTAACAACCTTAATTCTAACAGGTTTACTCTTTTTCTTTTTAATTATTTTTTTAGGTTTAATTTCTTCTTTAACAACAGTTTTTTTAATTTTAGTTTTTTTTACTTTCTTCTCTTTCTTTTTCATTTCTCTTGAGAGTATAGATTCATTACTTTTTTTAATATTCTTAGCTTGTGATTCTAAGAGTAGGAATAGTAATACAAAGAATAATATAATCAAACCTACAACTAGAAACCAAAAATATACATTATTGAAATTAAAGAAAGAAGCTGAACTAGAATTATTAATAGCATTAGTGTGTTGATCAGCTAATACAATAACTTCTTGATTTAATTCTTGTAGTTTATTCTCTGATTCTAAAAGATTATTTAAAACCTCAGAATTACTTTGAGCTAATATTATTTTTTCTTTAAGCATTTTAATGTTTTATCTGCTAAATTATTCATTTCTCCATCTGGAGCTATTATTATTTTACAATTCTTGGGTATATTTAAGTCTTTAAGGATTAATCTTCTTACAATACCACTTTTAATACCTACTACACCTGTAAATACTATACTATCTAATTTCTTAGACATAGCTATATATGAAGCTAAATATCTTTGTATATCATAGATATATACATCTAAGGCTGTTTTAGCTAATTGTCTTTGTTTTTTATTGAACTTAGCTTTTTTAAAACCAGATACCCTATATCCAGAAGCAGCTAATACTTCTCTTAAATCAGACATATTACATAATCCTAGTAACCCTGATTGTTTATTAACTAAATCTCTTAACTTAGGAGGTGTTAATTTTATTTTCTCTAGCAAGTAAAGCATTATACCAGAAGAAATATCACCACTTCTAGTAGACATTGTTAAACCTTCATTAGGAGCAAAGCCCATAGTAGTGTCTTTAGCTTTACCTTTAGAAAATAGTGTTAAACTACTACCAGATCCTAAATGACAAGTAACTATATTTAATTTACTTAAAGGTTTATGCAATGCCTCAGAAGCATACTTAGTGGCGGACTCATGGCTTAAACCATGAAATCCATATTTCCTTATCTTATATATATTGTAGTATTTAATTGGTAAAGAGTAGAGATATACCTTAGGGTCTAAATTAGAATACCAAGCAGTATCGAAACTAACTGACATTTTAACACGAGGCCAAGTATTTTTAACTAATTTAATTAATTGTATAGTATTAGGATTATGTAAAGGAGCTAAACTATTATACTTTACTATTTTCTTTAAAAATAACTTATTTACTATAGCGGTATTTTTAAATTCTTCTCCTCCATGAACCATTCTAAAACCAATATATTTAATATTGTACTCAAGCAAAATATCTTCTAGTATATTCCACCAATATTTTAAATCATAACCAGTAGAATAGTTTATTATCTTTTTACCTATATGCAATGTAGATTTAGAATTAGTAAGAGTACTAAAAAATCCACTTAATTCTTTTTTATTATTCTCAATATTAAAAATAGTAAATTTAATACTACTACTTCCATTGTTTAAGATTAATAAATGTTTTTTCATATATTTAAATATACTGAAGAATTATTTTTAATATTCATAGCATTAGCTTCATCAGTATCTAAATGCAATCTAGTTTTAAAATCCCCTATCCTTACAATTACTTCTTTTAATACACCACCCCTATTACCTTTTATTAAAGCTTCTATCTTTTGATTATTTTTTAATTTCCATTTCTTAGCCATAGCTTCAGAAATATGCAAGTGTCTTTTGGGTACTATTGCTCCTTTAACTCTAATTTTTCTCTTAGGACCTTTTAAGTAAAAGAAAGAAACATCTTTTAAATCACCAGATAACTTTAATACAGGTTTAATACCTAAATGTATACAATCGCTTATAGATAATTCTAACTGTGTTTGTTTTCTTACAGGAGCAACAATTCTTACTTTTCTAAAAATATTCTTAGGACCAATTACTTCTAAAGTTTCTTTAGTAGCAAATTGATTAGGTTGAGAAACATCTTTCAATTTTTTTAGACTATACTCTTTTCCAAATAGTTTATTAACATGATCTTGAGAAAGATGTAAATGTCTAGCTGATACTTCAGCAATTACTTTTTTCATATTATATATTTTTAATATCTTTAGAATATAATAATCCTTCTTGAGCTCCTATTTTCATTATTACAGAGTTACTATTTAAAATACCTAACTTTAATGCTTGTTCTATATCATTATATTTAATCAAACCAGCTACAAAACTAGAACCAAAAGCATCTCCAGCACCTGTAGTATTAATACCCTTTCTTTTTAAAGCAGGTCTAAAATATATTTTATTACCATCATATACATATGCTCCTTTATGTCCATCTGTTATAACAGTTAATTCTTGACCATATTGATGCAATTCTTTAATTACACTTCGTATATTACCATTTACTTTCTTTTTAACAGAAAATAACAATTCTAAAGCTTCATCTTTATTAACATCAAAAACTTTAGTTTTCTTAATATACTTAGCTAATTTCTTTAATCCTAATTTTAATTGATTAGATCCAGGATTCCAAGCTATATTTTTATTCTTACAGTGATCAAATAACATACTTAACTTACTATTTTTTGGTAAAGAAGATAAATATACCCAAGGTGTATTTATTTTTTTAACCAAAGATTTATTTAGTATTAAATTATCATTAGCACCTCTATATGCAAATATTACATGTTCATTGTATTTTCCAGCATTAACTATGAAAGAAAAAGCAGTTTGAGTATTATTTTTAACTATATTATTTATATTAACTTTTTTACTTTTCAAATGCTTAATTATTTCATTAGATATATCATCATTACCTAAAGAAAGTATAGTTTGAGTTTTAATTCCTAAATTAGCTAAACTTACTGCTGTATTAGCACCTCCTCCTCCAAAAGTAATATACACTTTTTTACTATATACTTTAGCACCATATTCAAAACCAATTAATTCTTTTCTTAAAATATCTTTTTTATTGTCTATGAGTACAGCATCTTTGGTATAGTACATAATATCTTTTGTTGCTCCACCTATAGTTGTAATTGTATTTTTTATCATAGTATTATTATATCATAAATTATTTTTTACTAATAATATAGTATCCGGCTACAGCCATAGAAACACCTACATTTAAACTTTCTTTAATACCATTCATTGGTAAAGATATTTTTTGATCTACATTCTTTAATATACTAGAAGATATACCTTTTACTTCATTACCTACTATTAATGCTAAAGGAAACTTAAGTTTAAACTTTAAATAATCAATACTATCTTTACCTGTTTCTAAAGCTATAATATTAACTTTTTCTTTTTTTAATTTTTTTAATAAATAACTTAAAGAAGAATAATGTTTCCAAGGAACAGATTCTTCTGCACCCAATGCTACTTTAGATATTTCTTTTCTTGGAGGACAACCAGAGTATCCAGTTAAAAACAGCTTATCTACTCCCAGAGCATCAGCTGTTCTAAACATTGTACCAATATTATATAAACTACGTATATTATGCGCTATGATATATAGTTGATTATTTATCATGATAGACTTCTTCTTTTTTTTCTTTCATAAATCCTAACCAATCTTCAAAGGCTGATATGAATAATTTAAAAGGAGCTTCTATTATAAAATCCATAATAAAAGCAAAAACATTAATTCTTTTAAATTTAGTAGATAACCAACGACCAACAGAAACAATAGGTAGAGCAAAGAAATTCATTAAAAATGATAATAAGCTTTCTTTTTTATGAATAACTCTTAATTCTTTAGCAGTATTACGTATTCTCATAGCAAAGAAAGAAACAGCTGTTAAGAAGAATAGGAAAATAGCTCCACTTAATAAATTAAAATCTAATCTATTTAGCATATAGGCAATACCACCAAATACTCCTATGTATAATAATGTCATCATAATATAATAAAATACCCTAAAACCTATATTCTTATTATACTTAGTCTTTAATTTACAAAGTATTGATTTTTCTGGTTTATTATATACTAAATTATGTAAATTCTCTAAAATTCTTTCTGTATTTTCTTTATTAGGAGGAACTATAGTTAAAGTAACTAAAAACATTAATAATGAAGGAAATGTTATATTTATACCTAAATTAATATAATTTAATTCTTTTATAACATATAGCTCATATGGTAATTCTAGGATAATAGCTAGAATTACTTTTGTTAAAAATATATAGATTATAGCTCTAACAGAACTTTTGCTTATCTTATTTCTTATCTTCTTATACTTCTGACTAATTAAAATCTTAGCCTCTGATTCTAAAGCACCTGGATTAACCAATAATTCTTCCATACTACTACCCTTTTTTAAAATTAATTCATAAAGTATTTGAAAAGTAACAACCGGTTCTTTAATACTATCAAATATTTTTCTTTGATAAGGATGATTTAAATGATTTTGAACTGTATTATATATATGCGGTAATTTAGTAGCAAATTGTTTAATTGTTTTTCTATCAGCATTTAACCATTCATAAAAGTAAAGATTAATTAAGTGAAAAGAGATAATTATATCATCTGATTTAACCAAAGATTTATGAATAGCAATATATAATTGAATATTTTTTTCTTGAATACTCAAATCATCATCTCCTTTTAATTTAACTCTATTCTTTGTAATTTCATACATAGCTTCAATAACTGCATCTTCTACGTCTTCTGGATTAAGCAACATGTCTATTTCACAAGCTTCTACGCCTATTAACCAATCAAAATATTCTTTTACTTCTTCACCACGATATAAATCATTCATTAGAATAAATAGATCATTATATTTTTCAATAATATCTTCAACTTGTTTAATTTTTTTTTCTGAAACTATATTATTAGGTAAGTATCTAGCTCTAATTAATTCTTCAATTAAACTTTTAGCTACACTAGGTTTTAACATTTCTACTATAAATCTTCTTTTAAGGTTTCTTTCAATAGCAAAACGTCTTAAAAGATGTACTTCTTTAAAGTCTATACTATTTCTTAATTTTTCATAAAGAGAAGCTAAATGACTAGTTACTTCATCTACTTCTATCTTATTCTCCTCTTTGTTAACAAAAGTTCTTTTTTTGTAAATACTATCTATTTTTTTGTACAATAGTACAATTTCATCTGATATTTTCATAAATATTATATATACATACATAATACCATAAAATACTTAATATTTCAATGCTATTATATTGACAAAATAGATATAATATGATATACATATATTGTTTACAACTAAATACTAATAAATGAGGCGAAGAGTAATTACTATTAATTGGACGCTTAAGTAATTATGAGCTAGTAGCGTAACCGGCATTTAATATTAAAGTTTGCTACACGCCTTATTCCAAGGTGTTTTTTTGTAGCATGTTCCTTACAACAAGGAGGTAAAAACATGGCTAAGATATTTATCTTAGAAAACAATCAAGAAACAGCAAACACCTTAAAAGAAGCTTTTATGGATCCTGGTTATCATGAAGTTGTTACCAGCAGTGATCCTAAATCAGCTTTATCTACTATTGTAATTTGGAGACCAGATATTATTATTTCCGAATATACAGAAGTAGATGGTGGTTGGCTTTGTAAAGAAGTCAAAAAAATGAGAATCACTAATCATATTCCTTTTATATTCACTTGCCATATTGGTAGTAAAATAGATGTGAATAGATTACGTGATAGGATGTTGAATCAATATGGAGCAAGTGATTTTATTCCTAAACCATTTTCTATACAGAAAATGATGGATATTACGAATCAACATCTAAGATATTTGCTTTTCAGTTAGTTATAAAAGGGAGTAATATTTACTCCCTTTTATATTGACCTAATTATATTTTAATGATTATATTAGTTTAGTTCTTTAATAATAAATAGGAGGTAAAACTATGAAAAACAATGTCTATACATTTAAGAGTGACCTAAAAAACTGCTTATTGGAGTTTAGTCATAATGTCAGTGAAAAAGAAATTAGAAAATTAGAAAAACATCTTAATCTTTCTGACTTTGCTATTTCTAATCTATTAACTGGTAAATTTAAACTACAAGGCTTTCATAAATTTAGATGTATGTACTTTCTTGAAAGTCATGGTTACTTATGTAAAGAGTTAGAAATACTGCCAACAGAAGTATATGTTCTTGGTAAGATTATATCTAATAATATAATATCTCTTGAAGTAAGTGCTGCTAATCTTGATTATAATTCAGGAGAAGCTCTATTAAAAGTTTTTGAAGATAATGATCATATTAATTTAGATAAATTAGATAATTATCTTAGAAACTTTACTACAGAACATTTGTCTTTAAAACATTCTGAAAATGGTGAAGAATTTATTCCTCATCTTTATGATCAGAAAGTTGATCCATTAAGACATCAAGCAGCTTTAGAGATTTTTAAACACCAGGTATTATCCATACTACCAATTACAGAATACCTTCTTTCTGACAAGTTTAGTGATGAAGAGAGAGATAAGCTTTTAAAAGCTATACCAAATAATGGGTTATTTACTCTTTCTTACGCTTTACAAGCTTTATGTTATAAAGAAAAAAAGGATAGTATTCTAGCTACTGGTCTTTTTAATAAAAAATAGAACAAAAGCCCTAATGTATAATACACTAGGGCTTTTAATATTGACTTTTTTCTAAAAAAATATTATCATATGTGAGTATTTATTCGGAGATCGTCTAATGGTAGGACACCTGGTTTTGGTCCAGGCAATCGGGGTTCGACTCCCTGTCTCCGAGCCATCCGATATGAGCGGCGCTTTGCAGAGCCTTTCGTATTCTTTCGTAGGCGGAGAGCCAAATATATATAAAAGAGTCAACAATGGTTGACTTTTTATTATTTTAATGATATTATATCTTTTTAAAGTTCTTTATAAGGAGAATAAGATAAAGACAAAGTTCTTTATATTACTATATACTATCTGCCATGTGTTGGATTCTCCTTCAAAAAGGGGTTGTGGTTTTAAGTTGTACCTAGAGAGACAACAAATTACTTCCCTGCCCCCGTTTTGTAAACAAAACGGGGGTTTTTTTAATCTTGACAAAAGAATTAAAATATAGTAAAAAGAATGTTGCTTTTGTTCATTAAAAAAAGGAGAAAAACATGGCTGAAGATAGTAAGACACTATTAGTATCAAAAAATGTCAAAGAAATTCTTTATTTATTAAATAAAGAATCAGGAGTATTAGAAAGAAATATACAAATGATTCTTAGTTATGAAAATAAAGAAGAAGACAAAACAGACTTTTTTATACTATTGGGTGATTCTGAAAATGGAGATAAATGGGATGGTTATTCTGTTAAGTATCTAAAATCTGGATCCAAGGTTATAACAATTGGTAATAAATTATTAGATGATTATGTAGAAATACTACATACATTTATTATAAATCCAATTGAAAATGGTTTTCCAATTTTTGATAGAGGACATCTTCAAAAATTTAGAAGGAAAATTAAAAAAATAAAATCTTTTAATTAATTAATTCAAAAAAAGAAAGGGGGCAAATCATGAATGATCCTAAAATCAAAATCAACAAACCACATGCTCCGCATGGACCACATGTTGATGTAATTACACCATTGAAGGATATTCCTGGTGCTGATAAAATGCGTATCGGACCTGATGGCAAAATTATCAGTGAGGAAATTATCATCAAGGGTGGCGACAAAATCAAAATCAAGTAATGATTAACCAAAAGGGAACTCTACGAGTTCCCTTTTTTTATTTCAAACTAGCTTTTATAAACTCCTTAAATAATGGATGTGGTCTTAAAGGCCTAGACTTAAATTCTGGATGAAATTGAGAAGCTACAAAAAAAGGATGATCTTTTAATTCTACAATTTCAATTAATTTTTTATCTGGTGATATTCCTGAAAATATCATACCTGCATCTTCTAGAATTTTTCTGTAATCCATGTTAAATTCATATCTATGTCTATGTCTTTCATTTATTTTATTTGATCCATAAGCTTTAAAACTTTTACTATTTTTAGTCAATATACATGGACATGAACCCAATCTTAATGTACCACCCTTATCTTCATCTTTAGTATGTCCTGGTAATATATGTATTACTGGATTAGTTGTTTTACTATTGAATTCTGCAGAATTAACATCTTCTGTATTTAATACATGTCTAGCAAATTCTATAGTAGCAACTTGCATTCCTAAACATAATCCTAAGTAAGGTATATTATTTTCTCTAGCATATTTAGCAGCTATTATTTTACCTTCTACACCTCTATATCCAAAACCACCTGGGACTACTATACCTTTTACTTTTTTTAATTTATTTAATTCTTTTCTATCTTTTTTTTCTAATTTAACAGAATTAACCCATACTAAGTCTAAATAAGCATTAGAATGATAACAAGCAGATTTTAAAGCTTCTACAACGCTAATATATGCATCTATATTTTCTATATATTTACCTACTAAAGCTATACTCACTTTCTTTTTATTCCTACTCTTTACTTTTTTAACTAATTTCTCCCATTCTTGTAAATCTACTTTTTTCTTTTTAACTTTAAGAGAGTTGAATATAATATCTGAGATATGATATTGTTTTTCAAATTTTAAAGGAACTTCATATATACTTTTTAATGTTAAAGCTGGTATTACTGCTTTTTCATCTACATCAGCAAATAGTGCTATCTTTTTAATTATATCTTTATCTAATTTAAAATCACTTCTACAAAGTATAATATCTGGTTGTATTCCTCTTCTATATAATGCTCTAACAGAAGCTTGCGTAGGTTTACTCTTAAGCTCTT
>CAYZIE010000007.1:0-23902 GCA_964478385.1 uncultured Gammaproteobacteria bacterium | reverse complement strand
TCCCAAGAATGAATATTATATATATGAATAATAGCTGAATCTACTTTTGGTATAGGATAAAAATTATCTTTTTTTACTTCTTGAATAATCTTAGCTTTAGCATATAATAATACAGAAAGAGATAATAATGTATGCTTATCACCAATTTTAGTAATTCTTTCAGCTACTTCTTTTTGTATCATTAAAGTCATAGACTTAGGTTGTTTAGAAGCTAAAAGAAACTTTTGTATAAACTTTGCAG
The DNA here is from genome assembly GCA_964478385.1 of uncultured Gammaproteobacteria bacterium. Lineage (GTDB taxonomy): Bacteria > Patescibacteriota > Patescibacteriia > UBA1558 > GWA2-36-10 > UM-FILTER-36-13. The sequence goes on along the minus strand of CAYZIE010000007.1, from coordinate 23,661 downwards.
TAAGATAATATGGTATATTAGCAACTATTCTATATTCTTCTTTATTATTCTCTTTTAATTTAATACTCCACTGCTCTTCTGTTAAAGAAAGGATATTTTGCCATATTATTTCTAAATTAGAATTAGTTTTTTCTAGTTTATTAAGTAATGGTTTAAAGTTTTCTTCAATTTCAAAAGCAATAACTTTACCTACATTATTTATTAACTTCTGTGTTAAAGAAGCTAAGCCAGGACCTACTTCTAAAACTAAATCATTTTTATCTACTTCTGATGCTTTTACTATATTATCTAAAATATCATCAGAAATTAAAAAATTCTGACCTCTTAGTTTATTAGGTGTTAAATTATACTTAGTTATTAAAAAATCTAATTCTTTTTTATTCATTATTACTTTTGTTTTTTAAACATTACAATTAAACGAAGTAATAAAACTAAGGTAACAAAACTAATGGTTACTAAAGTTCCTGGAGGTAAATAGTAGGTAACAGAAGGATCTGCAAACCATTTTTTCCAACCAGCAATTTTACCTAAAACCATAATATGTAAAACAGCAAAGATTAAAGCTGGATATACTAATCTTTGTATTATTTTCCATTTTTTATACCCAAAAGTAATTAAATGATATTTAGTAGATGTAATTGTTACTATAATTAATATAATAATTGATAATATAGCTAAAATGATTGATAATTGATGATTCTGATACCAAGTAACATCATACTTCCAAGGTAAGAATAGAAAAGAAATAATTAAATGAACTATAGCTGAATAAACACCTATAATCCCTATTTCTTTACGATAACCTATTTTCTTGCCCCAAGAAGATATAAATTGAGCTATAGGAGCTATAAGGATAGAAATGGTAATCATAAATACTGATGTTATAGCAAAACCTTTATTAGCCATGTCTAAAAAACTAACATTAGTTCCAATAAAATCTTGGGGTAAAAATACACCTCTTCTCATATAATGATAATATACTACAATTATAAAAATTATAACTACTAATTTAATAGCATAAATCCAATCCTTTGTTTCATGCACTGCATAATCTTGCTTTTCTTTTAGAAATTTTTCTTTTTCCATATTTTTATATTAAAGTAATAAATATAATAATGACATACCACCAGCTAAGATAAAGGTTAACTTAAATGCTATAATCTCTTCAGTTATTAAAAATAATGCTAAATAAACAATTAAAATAGCGGTTAATTTACCAACAACTAAACTCATTTCAAAGAAAACAATAGTATTCATAACTTTATGTCTACCATCTTCAGCTACTTCTTTAGCATTTTCATAGGTTATAGCTGTTAAAGGAACAGCAACTGTTGTTTTACCTAAACGAGATAAAGTATCAACAAAAAATATTCCAAGTGTATTTGTTATAAAGATTCTAATAAACCAAGCTAAAGAGTAAAAAGAACTACCAATAGCAAGTATAGACCTCTTATTCTTTTTATCAGACATCTTACCTATGTATAAAGTAATAAGTGTAGTAACAAAAGTAGCTAAAGTAACTATTAAACCAAGATCAAATGCACTAGCTATAATAATAGAGATAAACACAGGCCAAACAACTAAAACTATTAATTCTTCACCAAAACCAAGGTAAGCAAAAAACTTTTTACGATTCTTTTTACTTAATAAATTTCTATATGCTTTAATATATGAAAATCCATGAGGTTCAAACTTTTCTTTAGTAATTAAAGTAGGTATATTAGAAGCTAGAAAGATTATAGAAGCAAAAGTAAACAAAGCTCCATAACCCCATGTTACTATTATAAAACCAGCTAAAGTAGGACCAATAATATATACTATGGAATTAGCTACAGTCAATGCACTTATTTCTCTACCTTCTTCTCTATCATCAGAAAATCTAGCAAAGTCAGCATGGTAAGAAGGCCAATAAAATGTTTTCTGAATAGCTAAAATAATCGGTGCTATATAAAATAATAAAGGAAATTTAGCAATAAAGAATAAAGAAACATAAAAGAATATAAATAAAATAGTACCAAATAAAATACCTGTTTCGTAACCCTTTCTTCTTGCGAACCTACCACCTAATGGCATTATAAAAAAATATATTACATAGGTTATTAAATAAAAAAGCATTATTTGTTGTAAAGAATAACCTATTCTATATAAATAAATAGGTTCAAAAATCATAACCATAGCCAAAGCTAAATTAACTAAGGTTGTAGATATAAATAACTCTCTTACTTGTCTTTTAATATGATGTGGTAAAAGACTTTTTAAAAATTCTAAACTACGCATAATTATATTTTAACTTTTATTTCACCTTTACGCAAAATTTCTAATTTATTATTATCACATTTAATAATAGTAGAAGGCTTTTTCTTTTTTAATACTCCTGCGTTTATAAACAAATCTGGTGTATTTTTTTTATCTTTAAATTGTTTTTTAATATCCTGAGGAGTATAACAATCATTATTATCTGAAATATTAGCTGAAGTACTAACTAATGGTCCACCTAATTTAATTGTTAAATCATTAGCAAATTCATTACTAGAAATACGTATAGCTAAATTATTATAATCATATTTATCTAAACTTTTATGTTTAAATGGTAGTATCATAGTTAAAGGACCAGGCCAATACTTTAATGCTAGTTTATATGCTAAAGAATTAAAGTCTAATAATACTAAAGCATAAGTTAAGTCTGGCATTAAAACAGATAAAGGTTTACTATCACTTCTTTGTTTAATGGTATATACATTACTTACTGCTTTTTTATTATTAAAATCTACACCTAAGCCATATGATGTTTCTGTAGGATATATTACACTACCACCCTTAGATAATATATCATATGCTTTATTTAATACTTCTGTATAATTCTTTTTTGTTAATTTAATTTCCTTCATTTTAGTAAGATAATAAAGAGAGAAGCTATCGCAGCTATAACAAAACTAACTTGCAAAGGAAAGAATAATAATAGTAAAGCTATTAATAATAAACCAATAATCTTACCTAAATGTATAGCCATTTCTTTAATAACAGTATATTCATCAATATAATGTCCTCTATCAGCTGCTTTTTCATAAACCAAAGTATCTAAAGAAGTTCTTAAAACTATCATGGCTAAAGCATGGTAAATAGAAACAAAAAATATTTGTAGTGTAGAAACAACTGCTACTTTTAATAACCAAGCAGTAGAATTTAATATTGTTCCTACTTTAACTAATTTAGTCTTATTAAACTTATCTAATAATTGACCAATAAATAACCTTAAGATAACACCTGTTAAAATAATAGCCGCAGTTATATAACCAACAGCTTGATATTTTTCATCAAGAAGTATAAATATAAATAAAGGCCAAAAAATTAATTGAACAATATTAGCTAATCCATCTGACATATATGCAACTACCATATTCCTGTTAAAGGGATGGAAGAAATATTGCAATGTTTCTTTAAATGTCCAAGTATACTCTTCTTTAAGTGGTGGTAAAAAGAAAAATGGTATTAATGATATAACGGTAGATAATAATCCTAAGATAGCTAAAGTAGCAAAACTATAGTTTTCTAAAACTAAGCCCCCTATCATTGGAGCAATAATACCTAAAAATGAAGCAATAGATAATATAATACCAAACTGTTTACCTCTACTCTTTTTATCTGATAATTCAGCAGCCTCTGTATGAAATGGTAACCAAAATAAACTACGTATAAGAATTACTAAAATAATAGCTAATATAGAATATAATAATGGATCTTTCAAAAAATTAAAAAATACCCAAAAATAAAAAGCTCTTAGAATAATAGATACAAATATACTATTCTTTAAACCTATAATATTCATTAATCTAGCTCCAAAAGGTAAAATTATAAAATAACCCAAAGAAGTAGCTACAAAATATAAAATAACAAAATTAATATTATTATAAGTTTTAAATAAAAAAATTGGTAAGAATAAAGAAAAAATACTAATACCAAAATCTAATAGTAATTTTCCAGAGTATAAAGAAATCAAACCCTTAGAAAATCCTAGTTTTTTATAATCTTGTACAATACTCATTTTAAATAACAATGCTAATTATTTTATTTTTAACGTAAATAAATTTTTTAATATCTTTATCTAAATATTTTTTAATCTTAGGTAATTCTAAAACACTATTCTTCAACTCTTCACTTTCTTCAGTATCTAATTTTAATTCAATAAAATCTCTTACCTTACCATTTATTTGTATAGGTATTTTAATTATATCATCTTTAGCTAAATCTTTATCATATTCTAACCATTTTTCATAAACTAAAGATTCTTTATTACCTAAATTAAACCAAAGCTCTTCGGCTATATGAGGAGCAAAAGGAGATAATAATATTATTAATTTACTAAATACCTCTTTATTTAAATTTTGTCTATCTATTTCATTAATAAAAATCATCAAAGAAGATATAGCTGTATTAAATCTAAAATTCTCTATATCCTCAGTTACTTTTTTAATTGTCTTATGAATTAATTTATTATTTTCTTCAGATTCTACATTATCTTTTACAGAATATTGTAATTGATATACTTTTTTAAGAAAATTATTAACACCTTTAATATTATCTGTACTCCAAGGCTTTTCATCCTCTAATGGGCCCATAAACATTTCATAAAGCCTCAAAGTATCTGCTCCATATTCTTTAACTATATCATCAGGATTAACTACATTACCTTTAGACTTAGACATTTTAATACCACCTTCTCCTAATATCATTCCTTGATTAAATAATTTAGTAAAAGGTTCTTCTTTAGGAACAACTTTAATATCATAAAGAAATATATTCCAAAAACGAGCATATAGTAAATGTAATACAGCATGTTCTGCTCCACCTATGTATAAATCAACTGGTAAGTATTTTTTTAATAATTTCTTACTAGCTATTTCTTTAACATTTTTACTATCAATATATCTTAACCAATACCAAGAAGATCCTGCCCACTGAGGCATTGTATTTGTTTCTCTTTTTGCATCTCCTCCACATTTAGGACATTTTACATTAACCCAATCTTTTATATTAGCTAAAGGTGATTCTCCTGTACCACTTGGTTTATATTCTTTAATATCTGGTAATTCAACTGGTAATTCTTTTTCAGGAACTGGCACCAAATTACATTTATCACAATGTATTATTGGTATAGGTTCTCCCCAATACCTTTGTCTAGAAAAAACCCAATCTCTTAATTTAAAATTAATTTTTTCTTTAGCTAAACTTTTCTTTTCTAAATATTTAACTATTTTCTTTTTTACTTCTTCAGTTTCTAAACCATCAAACTTATCTGAATTCATAGCAATACCATTTTCTTCAATAGCTTGTTCTTCAATATTACCATCAGTTTTTACAACTTGTATTCTTTCTAAATTAAACTTCTGAGAAAACTCCCAATCTCTTTGATCATGAGCAGGAACGGCCATTACAGCTCCATATCCATATGAACTTAATACATAATCAGCTACAAATATATCTAATTCTTTATTATTTACAGGATTAATACCTTTTATACCATCTATTAATACTCCTGTTTTTTCTTTACTTAAATCTGTTCTTTCTAATTCTGATTTATTTTTTACTTTATCAATATATTCTTTTACTTCATCAAAATTATTTATCTTACCCCTATACTTCTCTATTATCTCATGCTCTGGTGCAATAGCCATATACGTAGCTCCATACAAAGTATCAGGACGAGTAGTAAATACTCTAAACTCTTCTTCTAAATCTTTTAATTTAAAAACAATTTCGGCTCCATTAGATTTACCTATCCAATTCTTTTGTAATGTTTTAATCTTTTCAGGCCAATCTAATTTATCTATACCATCTAATAGTCTATCAGCATAGTCAGTAATCTTTAGCATCCATTGCTTCATATCTTTTTTTTCTACTTCTGTTCCACATCTTTCACACTTACCGCTAATTACTTCTTCATTAGCTAAGCCTGTTTGACAAGAAGGACAATAATTTATTGGAACTATACTTTCATAAGCTAAACCTTTTTTAAATAATTGTATAAATATCCATTGTGTCCATTTGTAATAATCAGGATCAGTAGTATTTACTTCATTATTCCAATTATATGAATACCCTAAAGATTTAATCTGTTTTTTAAAATTATCTGTATTCTTCTTAGTTATTTTTTTTGGATGAATACCTGTTTTAATTGCAAAGTTCTCTGTAGGTAAACCAAAAGCATCCCAACCCATAGGGTGTAATACATTAAAACCTTGGTGACGATAATATCTAGACATAATATCAGTAGCAGTATAGCTTTCTGCATGACCAACATGTAAGCCATCACCAGAAGGATATGGAAACATATCTAAAATATACTTTTTTTCTTTTTTATTATCTTTAAATAAAAAAAGATTATTATCTTCCCAATACTTCTGCCATTTAGACTCTATTTCTTTAAAATTATACTTATTTTCTTCCATATTATTAATATTAATATACTAAAATTACCATTTTTTTGATAAAAAAACAAGGAAGATACAAGTATTGACTTGAATCTATCATTTTGTTATCTTCTAATTTATTGTATAATACAATATGTTAATAATTAACTTAAATATATTATTATATTTATTAAGAAAATAGCAGTTAATTTACTACTTAAAACTACTGATAATGTTATAAAAGTAGTTAAAAATGGTGGTAAAATACTAAATATTGTTAAAAAACCATTAAAAATAGCGGTTAAATTTACACTTTTACCTAGTATTTTGTTTATCTATAAAAATAGTTTATCAATAAAAAGAAAGATTAATAAATTAAATATTGATAAATTAAACTATATTGTTTTTGTAAAAAAATATCTACCACGTTTAACTATTGGTATAATCCTACTTAGTGTTACTACTAATAGCATATTTGCTTCTACATATAATACAGATGAATATGCTAAACATAGTCTTTTGCCAACAATTATTCCTAGTAATGAAATGGAATGGAGTGAATTAATAGAAGAAAAAGCTCCTGAAAAAATCAAACCAGAAGTAACTAGTTATTTAGAAGAACAAGGAGCATTACAAGAATCTTTTATAAAAACACCATTTAAAGAAGAAGAAAAAAAAGAAGCAGATATTTCTCCTGATTCTAGTAGTTTAGTTTTAATTAATCCAGAAGATACAGGTTTAATAGTACAAGAAGATGATAGTAGATCTGAAATGATAGAATATATAGTTCAACCTGGTGATGTCTTAGGCACTATAGCTGAAAAATTTAATTTAACAGTTAGTACTATACTTTGGGAAAATAGTTTAACTTGGAATAGTACTATACGTCCTGGTCAAAAATTAAAAATATTACCTGATTCAGGAATTAATCATGAAGTTAAATCTGGAGACACTGTTTTAGCTATTGCTAAAAAATATCAAACAGATGCAGAAAAAATTATTAATGTTAATAAACTAGCAGATGCTGGAGATATTAAAATAGGTGATCTATTATTCATACCAGATGGCATAAAACCTACTAGAGTAATTTCTTCATATAAACCAAAAGCTGTAACTTATGAACCAGCAGTAGATACTGGTAGTTCCAAATTACTATGGCCTACTTTAAGTCATCGTATAACTCAATATTATCATTGGCGTCATCATGGTTTAGATATTGGTGATAAAACAGGTAATCCTATTTATGCTGCTGAATCAGGTAAAGTAGAAAGATCTGGTTGGTCTAGAGGTTATGGATATAATGTTGTTATAAACCATGGTAATGGTATTAAAACAGTTTATGCTCATGCTAGTAAACTATTAGTATCTAAAGGTGAATCTGTTATTAGGGGACAAACTATAGCTGCTATAGGTAATACAGGGTGGTCTACAGGACCTCATTTACATTTTGAAGTAAGAGTTAACGGAGTTAAACAAAATCCTTTAAACTATATTAGATAAAACAAAAACAGCTTAATTACTAAGCTGTTTTTTAATTTAAATTATTCTAATAAACCTTCACCCAATGGATTATACCCACTCTCTACTTCTTCACCATCTAAATATCCATCACCATCTGTATCTGGATTATTAATATCTGTACCATATATAATTTCATCTTCATCTGATAATCCATCATTATCTGTATCAATTATAATATTACACTCTTCTACTTTTTTACAAGAATCTTCTAATACTTGAAAGCAATCTTCTCCAAGACAACCCTCTTCTTTACATTGTATATCATCTAGTTCATTATGATGAGCACAATATTCCCAAGAATAACTATTCTCACTAACATTAAAACTATAATAATCAGCATAATCATATCCTGGTGGTAAAGTAGGCCAAACTACAGAAGATCCTTCACATATAAAAGATGGAGCAACATCTTCTACGTTATATAAATACAATTTTTGATTAGGTCTATTAATCTCCTTTTCCTCCATTAAACAATTTAATATTGGTTCTAAAGACTCTTTAAAAACTATTTTAACACCTTCAATTTTAGGTCTTTCTTCAAATACTTCTTTATATTTAACTACATTTTGAGGAATCTCAATATCTGATAATTCAGTTGTTTGCAATAATGTATTTGTAGATAATGAAATATCAAAAGATAAGCCTTCTTTTTCTACATGAAAATCTTTAAGATTAAAACCTATTCCTTGTATGTATTTTGTTCTAGTATTCACAAATACAGATAATTTTAAAGTATTAACAAAATCTTCAAATATTTTTTTTATTTCAGCATTATTCTCTTTTTCAAACTCTTCTAACAATTCTTCTCTAGTCTTATCAAATGATTCTCCTATTATAAAATAGAAATCTTTAAATCTATCTTGTTTTATACTAAACTGTATTTCTTTTAATTTTCCATCTTCAGTATCTATATTATTGTTTGGATTTTCAATATTTAATATCTTTTCTTCAATTAATCTAGGTATTATATCACTTATTTTTTGATTAAAGACTGAATTTTTTTCTAAATACTGCTGCAGATTTAAATTAACAATAGCTTCTGGATTAAAAGGATCTGTATTATCACTATCTATTTTTATATACTGTCCCTCTTCTAAATATAGTTTATCTAAAAAACTATTAATTATTGGGTTATCAATATCAAATTCGGGTTTAATGTATATATTATTGTTTATTTTTTTAATACCCAATAATACATTGGCATCTAAAGCGCCTGCAATATTCAAACTAATATTATTGTCAATATCATCATCAACTGCACTATAGTCTACATTTGCTGTTAAAACTAACCCTTTATCTAAAGAAAATCCTGGTATCTACTCCTCACTAACAAAGTTTTTTGCTCCAAAAGTAAAATCTGTTTTTATATTATACTTAGTTAATTCAGTCCCCCAACCCCATTTCATCTCTTTAGCTAACTTTAATATTTGACCTTTTGAGTACCACCAAAAACCACCAAATCCTAATCCGATGAATAACAATACAATTAAAAATATTATTACAATCTTAACAGGAAACTTACCAGGTGATTTAACACTCGTTTTGTTTAACTTATTAGCCAAACCTTGTGGCACTTGTTCATCTGGCATAGGTTGTAATTGTGTATTTGTTTTATTTTCCATATTTTTATCCTCTAATTATTAAAAACCCTATATATCCTATATATATTCCAACTAATGTAATACCTTGCCATCTTTGTAATATATTCTTTTTACCAATAAACATGAATAAGAATAATAGTGAAGTGATGATAGCCATAAAGTAAATATCAAAATTTAACAAAGGAGAAAAGATTAATGGTTTAATTAAAGCACTTAAACCTAAGATCCAAAAAATATTAAAAATATTAGAACCAATTATATTACCAATAGCTATATCAGCTTTATGTTTATATGCAGCTACAGCAGAAGCAGCTAATTCTGGTAATGACGTACCTATAGCAACTATAGTTAAACCAATTAAACTTTCTGACATTCCAAATCTTTGAGCTATAGTAATAGCTCCATCAACTATCCATTGACCACCTAATGCTAAACCCAACATACCAGCTATTATTTTAACAACAGATAAAAAAGTATTAACTTCTTCTACTTTATCACTTTCACCTTCTACTTTGGCAATACCAAAAGTATAGTATATGAATATGATAAAGAATAATAATAACACAGCTCCATCTATTCTAGTTAAAGAACTAAACCCCATACGATCAATCATCATATCATTAACTAATAGGAATAGAACCATCACAGCTAGCATATTCAAAGGAATTTCTTTAGAAACAGTACCCTTTTTAACTGCCAGTGGATAGATTATAGCTGAAATACCTAATATCAATAATACATTAGAAATATTAGAACCAATTACATTAGCAATAGCTAAATCACTACTTCCTTTAAAAGAAGCAAATAAATTAACTATTAATTCTGGAGCTGAAGTACCAAAAGATACAATGGTTAAACCAATCATTATATTAGAAACTTTCATTTTCTTAGCAATGGAAGAAGCACCATCAACTAACCAATCTGCACCTCTTATTAAAAAATAAAAGCCAGCTAAAAAAAGTAAATAAACAAGCATATTATATTATTAAATTGTTAAAATAAAATCTATTTTCTCTTCAAAATATTAACCCCATTGATAACCATAGTACCCAAGATTAAAAATCCTAGATAAGAAATCCAAATTGGTGCTTCCCAAGTACCCAAAACCATAGACCAATTAAAGATTACTCTAGCTAAATGGAATATTGCCACTAAAGTAAATATAAAAGTAGCAATAGAGATAAATGTTGTTCTTCTCATATATTTATATTAATTTATAATATTTGTACCACATCTTGTCTGGAGCCATCTTTTGGACTTTCCCAGAAGATAAATAGATCAACAAACGAGTCTGTTATATCAGGTACTTCAAAAGAGAAATCTTTATAGTCCCATATTTCTCCTGGACCATTGGCGGTGGTAAAATTACTCCACAAAATTTCGCCAGTATCTTGGTCAGTCATTTCTACTACTAATGTGTTTTCAAATATACCCCTAGCTTTGCCAGTTATTGTAAGAGGAGGGCCAGGACTAACACCTCCTCTTGGCTTTGGAGATGTAATATATATTTTTGGAAAAGCATTTTCAAAGACTTCAGTTTCAATTCTCTGACAAGAGTGAGTATCAGTTTTTAATTCTCCTTTGCCGTGGTCTAATATATCTAAACTAGGATCATATAAAGTGTGCCAGCAATCATCTTGGTCACAGAAACTAATGCGATAGATTTGACCCCTTTTTTGAGGAACTTCGCAGGTGTAATATCCTACGGTAAAAGGTTCTAGTTTTTCGTCTGTTGTTTGCCACTCTCTTCTAGGCGCTCCTATACATTTGTTTTCAATACACTTGGCTACGCGTGGCATGCAGGCACCACAATTTACTTCTTCTACATCGTGTTCGCATATTACGTCGGTTTGATTATAGATGTTGATTGGCGTAGCACAATTACAAAGACAACCAGACTGCATTACACAATCCTGGTCTGTTTTACAATACAAAGGGTCATCCATATACTTTTGTTTTTGGATTTCTTTGACAATCTGAGGATCAAAATACTTTTTACAGCTAAATACAGCACCACTGTTTCTCCAGTAATAGACTGCTAAGACATAGTAAGTTACTAATATAAAGGCAATCATAATGTAGAGCATCAAATGAGCAAAGTCTAAATTGTCATTTTTTTTCTTTGGTATATATTTATATTAATTATATAAATATATTATACCATGAAATGAAAAAACCCTGAAATTTAATTCAGGGTTTAAAGAAAACTATTTAAGTACAATATAATGTATGTATTTATTTGAGGATACATAAAAGATATACAAATCCTCTTCTCCACTATCGCTAAGAAATCCAAAAGTATTATCTTCATTCTTTATAGTAATGATATTATCATTATCTAACTTAATTGTTAAAATATTATTAAGAAAAATAACCTCTTTAACTCTCCCAAGAGAATACATCATCTCCATGTCATTGTTTATACAAACAACTTTCATATTAAAGATTCTTTCCATTCCTTCTACTTGAGATCCTAATAAACCTTGATAATACTCCATTGTACTACCTCCATGTTAAAGTTATATTAATGAACGTAAAAATACTATAAAATAAACAAAGAAAAAAGTCAACAGAAAAGCCACTATACTAATATAACGACTTTTCAACTTAAAACTATGTAGATTTTATTTATTTTTAAATCTATTTCTTCTTTTTAGCTTTTTACGTCTTTTTCTCTTAACAGCTAATCTTTTATGTTTAACTTTTGTTCCCATTGTTTAAATTTAAATTACTTAACAGAATATACCAGTATAATAGTATAATGTCAAGGTTAATTAGATGAATTTAATAATTCTCTAGTTAAAGGACCAACCATACCAACAGGTACTATATTATTATCTTTTTGATAATCCATAACAGCTTGTCTAGTATATTGACCATAATACCCTGTAATAATACTATACTTAAAGTACCCTTTATCTTTTAGTAATGTTTGTAAATCTCTTACTTCTTGACCCCTTGTACCTAAGTATAGGTATCTAGTAAAAGCATAATCTTTACTATCTACTTCTGTAATAATTACATCTTGACTGTCTTCTACTAAATCATCTTGACTGTCTTCAATAATCTCATTACCTTCATCATCCCAAGTGAAATCTCTTTCATTTAAGAAGTCTTCAGAAAAAAGCCAATACTTAGTTCCATTGATTAATAAATAATTTCTTAGATTATTAAAATATCCAAATAATTGATCTACTAAAGTTTCATCTGCTTCTTTTACTTCACCAACATCTAAAAATATACTACTTGAATATATATCAGTAACATTACCATAATCATTATAGAATTTAACATAAATAGGATATTCTCCATTAAGACATTCTTCTGCTTTTATTTGGCAATCTGATTCAGAACATAAATCCCATTCCATTTCTTCAGTATAATCTTGAATACTAGCATCACTTAAATCTTCTTTATTAGAAACAGCTACTTTAGTAATATCATCATCTACATTAAATATTAATTTAACTTCTCTATCTTCAGTAACCTCATCTCCATTATTAATATATACTTTAAATCCAAGCTCTGGAGTTTTTATTGTATTCAATAAATATGCAGCTATACCACCACCTCCACTAGTAGAACTATCATCATCATCATCTTCACCACCAAGACCAAAAGGAGAAAATGTAGTAATATCACATGTTACACTATCATTCTCTATATTAAGAGTACATCCAGGTACAACAACCCATTCTTCGTTTATATAGTGAAGCATTCTAATATCGGTTTCACTTAAATAACCTAAATTATCTTCATCATATGTTAATGTTATTGAGGTATTTCCTGAAACTTCAGCTGTTTCTTTAGATAAATCAACAACAGTTGATATTGTTGTAAAATTACCAGAATTAGTACTCATTGTAACTGCTCCACTATCACTAACATTTGTAGTTCCTGGAATATCTAATGGATTATACATATCAATTCCAAATGTTCCACCAGTATCAACAGTATCAAATGATAATGTAACACCAGTTCCTATCATTGAAATTTCCTTATTCTCATCATTTATACTAGTAAATATTTCATCAATATTTACTCCTGGAGGTAAAAAATTACCTGGTCTTAAATATTTATCATAACCTGGAATACAATTTTCATCTAGACATGTAAATGCTTCTAATACTACACCAAATGGTGGTACTGCTCCTATTGGCATAATTTGACCAGATTTAAATGTTGTTCCAGCGCCAAAAGTCATTCCTTTTTTAAATGTTTGAATTTCAGCTGTAAAATCTGTTAATGCTGCAAAATGAGTATGTTCTTCAAATAATACCGTATCTTCAAATGTCTGACCTTCAGCAAATATAGTATATTTATCAAATTCCATATTTGGAGCAATATCTACAACGCCATAATTTAATTTTGCCTCTTTACCAAGTATTTCATTAGCTTTAAATTTTGTATCAGCCTTAAAACGTAAGTCTCGTTTATCAAAATCATGATCTATTATAGGAGAAGAAAAATCTTGAGCAACTGCAAATTTTGTACTGGTGCCAAATGCTTGTGGCACACTAAAAGTAGAAGTTCCTGCAGAAAAATCTGCAAATGCTCCCCAATTCATAGATGCTAAAAATTGAGCACCAGCAGCAAATTCTGCATTATCTCCAATATCGCCTGTATAAATAAATTCTTGTCCTGGCCCAAATACTGGTGCATCACCAAAATCCATACCTTCACTAAACTTCCAAGTAGAACTACTAAAATCATAATTATCATCAAATTCAAAATTAGGATCAAAATCAAAAGTAGTAGATATAGCTATATTACTATATACTCCTATACCAACACTATTAACAGCTGCTACTTTTAAATAATATTGAACTCCTTTTTCTAATTCAGTTACAGTAGTACTAGTAGCTATATTTGTTCCATCATCAAAAACAGACCAAGAACTTCCATCTAAACTAGTTTGAATAATATAATCTGTAATACTTGCACCTCCATTATTTACTGGAACTGTCCAAAGAAGCCCTATAGTAGATGTAGATATATTATCTGTTATTAAACTAGTAGGAGCATCTGGAACAGTTGCAGTTAAATTTGTTGTTGCTGTAATACTACTGGTATATAAACTAGTACCAACACTATTAACTGCTGCTACTTTAAAATAATGTGTTGTATCATCATTTAATCCAGTTACTGTTGTTGTTGTATTTGTACTTGTTCCATCACTAAATGTTGTATATGTACTATCATCTAAACTAGTTTGAATAATATAGTCTGTAATACTTGCACCTCCATTATTTACTGGAGCTGTCCAAGATAATGGAACTGTAGTATCTGTTACTGTTCCTGCTGTCAATCCAGTTGGAGCATCTGGAACAGTTGCAGTTAAATTTGTTGTTGCTGTAATACTACTGGTATATAAACTAGTACCAACACTATTAACTGCTGCTACTTTAAAATAATGTGTTGTATCATCATTTAATCCAGTTACTGTTGTTGTTGTATTTGTACTTGTTCCATCACTAAATGTTGTATATGTACTATCATCTAAACTAGTTTGAATAATATAGTCTGTAATACTTGCACCTCCATTATTTACTGGAGCTGTCCAAGAAAGAGATATTTCATCAGTTGCTGTATTTGTAATTGATAGACTGGTTGGTGTTCCTGGAGTTGTATCTGTAGTAGCAGAAACAGAAGAAGAATATGCACTTGTACCAGATTTATTACTTGCTGCTATTCTAAAATTATATGTTGTATCAGTACTTAAACCTGTTACTGTCATGGAATTACTAGTACCCACACCATCATTAAATGTTGACCATGATTTAGCTCCATTTATTTGATATTGCATAATATAGTCTGTAGAACCTAAAACAAGATTCCAAGAAAGAGATACTTGAGTACCTTGTGTATCTCTCACAGATAACCCTGTTGGAGTAGAAGGCGCTCCTTTACCATAAGTTAATACAGAGCTAATAGTGGCTATTGAAGTTGCTAAAACAAACAATATAACTAAAATAGCTAAATGGGTTACCCCTTTATTGTTTCTTAACATTTTTTTACTATTATTTAATTTTTTATATTAATATTATAACATAAAAAAAGAAAAAATAAAATAAAATTGCTTTTTGGTTAAAATAATACTAAAATATATATATAATTAATTAAAATAAAAAAATGAGTTTAAAAATTAGATCTCCACTTATTGATATTAGTTTTCACACTCCCTCAGAACATGAACAAACACCTTATGCTAAAACAAGACAGGAAACTAATAAGCCATACACTAAGATTTATCTTATAAGACATTGCCATCCTAATTATTCACTTAGAGAAAGACTAGGAGATGATAATATGCCATTATCTGATGTTGGAAAAAAACAAAGAAAATTATTACAAAAAAAGTTAGAACAAATAAAATTAGAGAAGATATATACATCTGAATTAACAAGAGCTAAAGAAACAGCAGAACTTTTTGCTAAAAAACATAAGAAAAGAATGCATGTAGATAAAAGATTAAATGAAATTGATTGGACTGAATGGTATAAGATAAGATATTTCCGTATGTCTGAAAAAACAAGAATAAAAAAAATAAAGGAGTATAAAAAAATGGACCAAGATCTGCGTAAACTTCATACTAAATCTCGTCGTTTCCTGGCTGATATATATAAAAATAACAAAGGTAAATCTATTGGATTATTCTGTCATGGTAATATAATAAGATCTATGGTAACAAGTGTTTTAAATACAGATGTAATTGGATTCTTATCTGTAGAAATATATCAATCTTCAGTTACAAAATTAGTAATTGATAAAAACGGATATATTAAAATAAATTACATTAATAATATTTGCCATTTACCACACAAGCCTAATGAAGATATGTTCATGGCAGCATTAAATCAATAAAATAAAAAACTACTCAATTAAGAGTAGTTTTTAAGTTATAATGTTTTCATTTCTTTAATAATCTTTTTCAGAATATCATAAGCTTCTTTAATATAATCATTTGCTTCTCGTATAAATTGATTTCCAGAAGAAAATAATGAATTAGCAGAAGATAAATTATTAATTAATTGAAATTGATTTTTACCAGCTTCATATTTTTCTTTAGCTAATCTTATTTTTTCATCAAAATCTTTAACCCATATTTCTAATTGAGTAATATCTTTAGTTGTATTTTCTAAAGAAGATAATTTATCTTTAATTCTAAGAGATATACCCTCTGCTTTTTTAATAATATAATCAAGTCTAGCAGCTAATATTCTGCCAGTTATAGTTTTTATTTTTAAACGATAATTAGACCAATAAGAACGTATTTCTTTAGCTTCTTCTTTTATTTGTTCAACTGAAGCAGTTTTAATCTTAATTAATTTATTGTTTAAATAGTTAATATCTTCATCTATTTCTGAAACTATAGCTTTTCTTTCACTGTCTTCTAAAGAAGATCTATTAGTAATCCAATTCTTAATACTTTCTAATTTTTTAATAAGCACAGATATACTTTTTTCTAAAAAAGATCTAGTTTTATCTTCTAAAACTTGTCTATTATCTGCATTTTTAAATTGTCTATAATTAGATTTAGCTGTAACATAGTCTTGTTTCACAGATTTATAGAAATTAACTTCTCTTGTGTATTGTTGTTTAGCATTAGTATATTGTTGACGAGCTTCTTTATCTTTAACTTGTAAACTTAAAGCTAATGCTTGTGGACCTATTAAACCAATCATTAGTAATATAAATAGTCCTGCAATAAAAATTGTATTTATTTTTTTCATATATTTATTTAATTATTCTGTTATTGTATCTAAATCATCATCTAATCCTTCTAAAGAATCATCACTTTCAAAGTCTCCTAATTCTTCTAAATCTGATAAAAAGCTATCTAATTCTGATTCTAGTTCTGATTCTAGTTGATCAAATGCAGTATTATCATCTGCTTCTTGATCAAAGTCTTGTTCTTGAATATCATCTAATTCTTGATCCATATCATCTATATCACTATCATCTCCTAAATCTAATAAATCTGAAAAGTCTTGTTCTAAAGAATTAATTTCATTTTTTAACCCTTGATCAAATCCTTCTTCTTTAAATTTATTGTATAGAACAAAGATTAAGAATATAAGGATTATTAATATTAATATTTTTTTCATATTATTTTTTATCTTTTATATATTTCTTAATTTCTTTAATATGTCTTAATGTTTTTTCACTTGTTTCCATAGACTGTAAATCTGCTTGTAAATCTGCTTCATCACGAATATCATCTCTAATACTTTGTTTATTCTGAGACATTAATAGTAATATCATTAAAATAATAGCTTCTAAAGAAACAACCATTGTTAAAGCCCCTACACCTAAATCAAAATATAACCAAAACCAAAACCAAATAATATGAAGAAAAAGAAACATCCAAGAACCAACAATATTATTCATTGAATCAATAACTGTTATCCTTTTAATTTTATTAAAAGCAAATATTTTTTTACGAGGCATAAGTTTTTTATTACTAAGTATATTATACTATACTTTACCTAAAAAAGAAATATTATATGTTTTTTACTAAAAGTAATACAACATGTAATATTGTTAATATAATAGTTATTCTAGCCATTATATAATGCCATTTCCATGGTATTGTATTAATACTTTTTTTATTTAATGTAGCTATAGTAGCTGTAAATAATATAAATATTAAAATTATAATACCCAACCACATAGTAATTGGTTTTTCTAAAATTAATAAATTAGCAATTTGATTCATCGTATTTTTATTTTAACTAACACACTTAAATTTAACAAAATATATATATTAAAGCAAACAAAAAAAACCCAAGATGTTATGGTCGTCCTGCTGGGACTTGAACCCAGGACCTCCACTTTATAAGAGTGGCGCTCTAACCAGCTGAGCTACAGGACGTTAAGAATATACATATTATATCAAAACTACATATTTTGTGAAGAGTTTAAGCAGTATAAATCATTTTTAACTTATTAGTCAGCTTATCAACTAATAATTCTTTAGCACTATCTATATCTTTATCAATAACTATTTTAACAAACCTTCTATCTCCCTCTCCATATAATTCTTTAGTTATTTCTAAAGCATTAATATTATCTCTAGTATAAATCCAAGCTTCAGTTTGTTGTAGTTCTTTTTGATAGAAAATAATAGCTAATTTAGAATCAGGTGTAGACAAAACTAAATCTTTAACCATTTCTTGAAAATCTTCTGGTAAATAATCTGTTTCATTATGATTTAAATATGAAGTTATAACACCATCTTTTTCTTGTAAACGAGATAATACCTTACCCCAACTCTTTAAGGTTTTAATATCTTTTGTTCTATATAATGATTCTACTATTTTATCTCTTTCAGCTCCTTTAATCATCAATTCACTAGATAATTCTAAAAGTTGAGGTGTAACTTGAGCTGATTGAAAACTATTAGTAGCTGATATAATACCTCCTAGAAAACAAGTAGCTAAATCTTTATCTATATGTTTCTTTAATATATTATATGAAATTTCACTTAAAGAAGAGGCTGTTGATTCTACAATATTTAGTTGACCAAAGTTTTCATTAAGAACAGATCTATCAATATTTAAAACAGGAATATGATAAAGAAAAAACTCTCTATGTTTTACAAATATATCTCCTAAAGATTCTAAAACAGAAGCGCCTAAAGATATAATTAAATCATACTTTATATCACCTTTATCTATTTTTACATCTTTATCACTAAAAGATCCATCTTGAGGAATAATATTAATATGTAATTGATCTTCTTTGGTGTCATAACTTAATTGTTTAACTTTAGTTTTAGAAACATCAAGAACAATCTTAAAATTAGATAAACTATCTATACTATTATTAACTTCTACACTATTAGGTAAAAAATCAGGAATATTAATACTACCATCAAAAACAATATCTACAGATTTACCTTTTTTAGATAAAAAAAGATTCCAGCCAATAGCTGAACTAATTATATCTACACTAGGATTCTGTGAACCAATAATAAGGATATTATTAGCAGAATCTAAGAATTTACTTACTTCTTTTAATGGTAAATCCATATAATACTATTTAAAGTTGATTACTAAAAATATAATATATAACAACTTTTGTCAATAACCACCATTATTGACTTTTTATCCTTATTTTAGTAAAGTAAAGCCATTATTAACACAAAAACTATGAATGTTACAGCTTTAGCAAGACAATTAAAGGTTACAACTAATGAACTTTTGGAAAAATTACCAGAACTTGGTTTTGATATTGGCGCTAGAGCTATAAAAATAGATGATTCATTAGTGCCTAAAGTAATAGAAGCTTGGAAAAAACAAAGCAAAAAAGAAACTCTACAAGAAGAATTAGCTGGAATTAAAGAAATAAGAGGAAAAGAAGATAAAGAAAAAAAAGAAATTAAAAAAAAAATAACTATTCCTGAAACAATAGTAGTTAAAGATATGGCTGAATTAATGAATTTACCTGTTGCTAAATTAATGGGTGAATTAATGAGTAATGGAATTATGGTTTCTTTAAATGAAAAAATAGATTTTGATACTGCTACTATAATAGCTGAAGACTTAGGATTTAAAGTTATAAAAACAGATAGTAAGGAAGAAGAAGAAATAAGTAAAAGGGAAAAATTAGAAAAATTACTTAAAGATAGAAGTGGTAAAGATACTAAACCTCCTGTTGTTGTAGTAATGGGTCATGTTGATCATGGTAAAACCAAACTTCTTGACGCTATAAAAGAAACAAATGTAGTTGACCAAGAAGCAGGTGGTATTACTCAGCACATTGGTGCATATCAAGTTAAAATAAAAGATAGGTTAATTACTTTTTTAGATACTCCTGGACATGAAGCTTTTAAAGCTATGAGATCTAGGGGTGGTCAAATAGCTGATGTAGCTATCCTTGTTGTTGCAGCAGATGATGGTATACAACCACAAACATTAGAAAGTATTTCAGTTATACAAAAAGAAAAACTTCCTTTCATCATAGCTATAAACAAGATTGATAAAGAAAATGCTGATATAGAAAAAATTAAAAAAGAATTATCAGAAATTAATTTAATGCCAGAAGATTGGGGTGGTAAAACTATTACTCACAATATTTCTGCTAAACAAAAGCAAGGTATTAATGAACTATTAGAGCTTGTACTATTGGTAACAGATATGAAAGAACTAAAAGCTGATGACAAAGGATCTGCTGTAGGAACAATTATTGAATCACATATTGATAAATCACAAGGACCAGTTGCTACTGTATTGGTGCAAGCTGGAACATTAAAGATAGGAGATATGTTCTTGGTAAATAATGTACCAGGTAAAATTAAAGTATTAAAAGATTGGCAAGATAATGATGTTAAAGAAGCTATACCTGCTATGCCTGTTAAAATACTAGGATTAAAACAATTACCAAGTATAGGTGAAATATTTGAAGTAATAACTGATAAAAAAGAATTTAAAAGTAAGTTAAAGAAAAGAGGTAGTTCTAATATTGTAAAAACAAAGACTGTAGAAGAAGATTCAGATACAAAAATACTTAATTTGATTATAAAATCAGATGTATTAGGATCTGCAGAAGCAATAGAAGAAGCTTTAGATAAAATAGATATTCCTGATACAAAAATTAAAGTATTAAAAAAAGGTTTGGGGCATATTACTGAAGATGATATAGCTAATGCTGAAGCTACCAATGCTATTGTTATAGGTTTTCATATTAAAGAAGATAAGAATATTAAATTACTTGCCGAAGATAAAGGTATAACTCTACTCTATTTTGATATTATATATAAACTATTAGAGGATATTAAAGAAAGATTAAGTAATATTAAAGAAAAGAAAACAATACATAAACTATTAGGTAAAATGAAAGTTCTAGCTGTATTTAAAACTACTAAAGGTGGAATGATTTTTGGTGGAAAAATAATAGAAGGTATTGTTAATAAAAATTCAAAGATTAAAGTTCTAAAAAATGGAGAAGTAGCAGCTATTGGTGAAATAATAAGATTACAATCAGCTAAAGAAGATGTTAATGAAGTAGCAGAAGGTAATGAAGCTGGTATTGAATATAAAGGTGAACCAATAATAGAAGTAGATGATACTTTAGAATTTTTTGAAGAAATATATGAGTAAAAGAACAGAACAGGTATCAGAACTTTTAAGGCAAGAGATTAATAATATTTTAATTAGAAATTTTGAACCACCTAAAGGAGTACTAGTTAGTGTTTCAGAGGTAACTGTTTCTCCTGATTTGAAAAACGCAACTGCATATTTAAGTATTATTCCAGATAATAAAATTGGAAGTGGTTTAGAAAGTATAATAAAAGAAAGTTCTCGTATTCAAAAAGGATTAGGAAAACATTTAAGTATAAAATTTACACCAAGAATACATTGGAAAGTAGATGAAAGAGATTTAAGATATAAAGAAATAGATCAAGCTTTACAAAAATAGTTCATTAAAATAAGGAGGGATCATGAATGGTAAAAAGGTATTCATTGTAAAATGTATATCAAGTGGTGGCGCTATATTTTACTTTGCTGGTAATAATCACATGGAGTTAATAGAACACATCAAAAAATTTTCTAGATCAGTAAGAATTCTTGCAACTTGGGAAGATGTCAAAAGAGAAAATTTATTAAAACTTGGAAATAAATCTAGAATAAAAGAAAAGTTAAAAGAAGCTGAAAAGAAAATTGTTTGTATATACATATAAAACCTCTAATATTTATTAGGGGTTTTATTATTGACTTAATTATATTTTTTACATATACTATTCTATTATGCAAAATTATAAAGATATAAGTCAGTCAATATTACAAAGTATAGAAGAAGCAAAAAGTATTCTTTTGATTTCTCATAAAAAACCAGATTGTGATACTCTAGGTTCTAATTTAGCATTACATCAATTACTAAAAGAAAAAAATAAAAAAGTTTCTAGTTTTTGTCTTGATCCTGTTCCAGAATATTTAGAATTTATGCCATATAGTCATAAAATAAAAAACGATCATTTAATGTTTAGAAAAAAATATGATTTAATTATTGTTTTAGATTCTGGTAGTTTAGAATATGCAGGTGTAAAACATTTAATAGACTCTATGTCATATATTCCTAAGATTATAAACGTAGACCATCATGCTTCTAACCCACACTATGGAAATATTAATTTAGTAATTAAAGACGCTTCTTCAACATGTGAAATCATTCATAGACTTTTTAATGACTGGAACATTCAATATAATCAAGAGATAGCTGAAAACTTAGCTTGTGGTCTAATTACTGATACTGGAGGTTTTAAAAATCCAGCTACAACTTATCAATGTTTAATAAGTGCTGGGGAATTAAATAAAAAAGGAGCAAATATATTTAAAATAACTAATAGAACATTAAATAATACTAATATTAATAATTTAAAACTATGGGGAATAGCTTTTTCAAGAATAGAGAAAATAAAAAAATATGATTTAATATATACATATTTAACTAAACAAGATTTCATAAACTGTAAAGCTAATAAAAATGACACGGAAGGACTTGTAAACTTTCTTCATATTATAAAAGAAGGGAAGATAACAATGGTATTACAAGAAGGTGAAAACAAAGATATAAAAGGATCTTTACGTACTACTAGTAATATAAATTTAAGTAAATTAGCACAAGCTTTAGGCGGTGGAGGTCATGAAAAAGCTGCTGGTTTTACCTTGCAAGGTAAGTTAGAATATGTTAAAAATAAATTAAAAGTAATATAATAATATGTTAATACCAACTGTAATTGAAAAAAATCAAAATGGAGAAAGAGCCTATGATATATATTCTCGTCTTCTTAAAGACAGAATTATATTCCTAGGTGATATGATAGATGATAGAATAGCTAATTTAATAATAGCTCAATTATTATTCTTAGATGCTCAAAACCATGATCCAATAAAAATGTATATTAATTCTCCTGGTGGTTCTGTTACTGATGGTTTAGCTATATATGATACTATGCAGTATATAAAAAGTCCTGTTTCTACAATTTGTATTGGTTTAGCAGCTTCAATGAGTGCTGTACTATTAGCAGGAGGAGAAAAGGAAAAAAGATTCGCATTACCTAATTCAGAAATATTAATTCATCAAGTAATGGGTGGTGCTACAGGACAAGCTAGTGATATAAAAATAAA
>CAYZIE010000006.1:0-26352 GCA_964478385.1 uncultured Gammaproteobacteria bacterium | reverse complement strand
TACAGTTAATCCTTTTATAGTAGCTTTAGTAGCTATTGGCATAAAAAAAGGAGTACTTACTTTACCATGTGCAGTATTAAGTATTCCTAGCCTAGCTTTTGATTTCTTACTCTTTTTATTTACTTTAAACATTATTCCACTATACCTATTGGATCATTACTATCAGCATAAACATCAGAAGTTTTCAAAGACTTAGAACGAATAATAATATCTTCTGTTCCTTCGGCAATTAACGTAGGAGAATTTAATAATACTATAGCTGAACCAATATCATCTTCAGTGGGTATTAATTGTATTATAAAAGAAGAGGTAAGGGGTAAGAGAGTATTATCAAAATCTGTAATATTCCAAACTAAATTTCTAGTCTCTTCATCAAATACTAATTCCCCCGCTTGTACATCAGTTTCTTCTACAAAAGATACTTGAGGTGGTAATATACTTTCTATTTTCATACTAGTAAAATCACCAGTAGCTTCTGGTAAAGACCATACAGCTAAATAATTAGTTTCTTCTCCTGCTTGAGGAGGTAATAATCCAGAACCTACTGTTCTTCCTCCTAAATCCCAATATATTCCATTATTAAAAATAATACCTTCCCCTACTGTAAGGAGGACAGAAGTTTCTACTTGCTCCCAAGATTCTAAACCTTGAATATTAACTTTAATAATATTATCTATCATTCTATCTGCTATAGGTTCATCAACTACTTTAATTTGCCAAGTTAAAGTTTTCTTATCACCATCTTTCCATATAGCTAAAGAATCATCTTCTTCTTTAGTCCATATAACTTTAGACTCTTCATATAATCCTACGGTTTCTAAACTATCCCAATCTAAAGCTAGCCCATCTAAAAGAGCAGTAATCTGAACATCTGTAATATCAGTACCACTATTATTTGTAATCTCTAATTGATAACGAATTATATCTGACCAATTTAATGTCTGATTACCTACTTCACCATTTGTTTCTAAACTAATATCAAATTCTGGATTTATAACTAAAATATTTTTTTCTGCTCTTGCTAAACGACGAAAATCATCATTTACCATATTACCTATCTCAACTACCAAAGATTGATTAGGTTTACTATCTGAAGAAAAACTACCTTTTAGTATAATCTCCTTTTCTTCACCTGGTTCTAAGGCTATAATCCAATAATCTTCTTCTTTTTCTGGTTCAATACTAATAATATCAAAATCATCAGGGTTTAATATATCTAAATATAGTTCAGTTAAAGCTTCATCGCTAGTATTAATATATTTTACTTTAAATTCTCTTTCTTCATCTACTAATGTTTTATCTATACCCTCAATATTTAATTCTAATATATTATCTGTAATCTTTGTTTCTATACTAACTTCTTCACTAAAATCAGAAGTAAAATTTTCTGGTTGATAATTTAGTATAAATTCAGTAATTAATTCATCATCCTTCTGGCCTACTAATTGTCCTTTAATCTCTAATTCACTTTCTTGATTAGGAGATAAATTATCTAATATCCATGTAGTAGCATTTTCATCAAAAGGTTCTATGCTAGCTTCATCAAAGTAAAAACCTGAAGGCCATTGCACACTTAACTCCATTTTTTCTAAAACTACTTTATCTAAATTATTATAGTTAATTGTATATATAACTTGATCACCAGATACTATTTTATCTGGACCATCTATTTTTAATTCTAAACTTTTATCAATTACTTCTCCTCCCTGATTATTCCAATATATAAATCCTGCAAAAGTTGCTAAGAATAGTAGAAAGATAAACCAAAGAAAACCACCTCTTTTTTTCTTAGCTTTTTTCAAAGATTGATATTCCTTAGGGACAGGTCTTTTTTTTCTCCTTACAATAGGAGCTTCATAGGATTTTTTTCTAACAGGAGCTCTTTTAATTGAATCTATACTCCTTTTTCTTATTTTAGCCATATGTAAATAATTTTAATGATTGATATGGTTGATTATAAACAGCTTGATAGAATAATTGAGATACTTTAAGCCATTCTTTATTTAAACTATTATTAATTTTTAAATCTTTAAATAATGTCCAGTTGCTTTCTAAGATATACCTTAGAAAATGTATTAATTCATCAGATACATTAAGAGCTTCTTCAGGATGCTCTCTACATACTATACCACGACCAGACAAATATTTAAAATTATTATTTATTTTTTTATTACACAAAAGACAATTATTTAATTCTGGTTTCCATCCTGAAATACTTAAATACTTCCAAAGAAATATTCTAACTAATATTAATTTCTTTTCTTTACTTATATTCTCATTATCAATAATTTGTAATATATCTTCTAAAAGTATGAATTCATCATATTTATTAGTACCACTATCTGATTTAAGGAATAGCTCTGCGATTAAAGAAGCTAAAGACATATTTTTTATATCTTTATTTATATTACTATAGTGTTCTAAGGTTTCTACACCTGCTAAATGATCAAACCTACCTCTACCTATCATTACTTTAATTTTAGAAAAAGGTAATAAATGACCCGCTAATTTACTAGAAGACTTAGCAGCTGATTTAGATATTACATCTATTATCCCCTCATGAGGAGTAAATAGACTATATAGTCTATCAGCATTATTCCAATTCCTATACCTTAATACAAATGCTTCTGTCTTAAAAGACATATTATATTCTTAATCCTAAAATTATTTCTTCTTTATTTACCTTACATTCTTTATTTACTTCTGGGCTATCTTTAACTTCTTCTAAATCTTTAGCTGAAGTACCTTTAATTAATTCTTCTTTATTATTCTCAATTAAATCTTTTAAATACTTAGATTCAGTTTGATATGTTTCTACAGGATTATCTGAAGGTTTTAATCCAGCTTGTTTGCGTAAACTGTTTATAAATCTAATAAGTTCTCTAATATTACCTTTATCTTTTAATTCTTCTGTTAATTGTATATCTAAAGCTACATTAAAATTATTAACTTCTGTTAATCTCCAATTATCTCCTTCTGATAACTTATCTACTAATTTAACTTCTTCTACATTTAATTCATTAGATAATAATTCTAAATAATTTTCATCTAATTTTAATTTACTGTTTATTTCTAATATAGCTAAAGGTTGTCTAACTTTTAAACCTTCATTAGCTCTTAAAGAATGAACTACTTCAACTATTTGCCTTACTGTATCCATATTTTCTAAAACAGTATTATCTACTAACTCTTTTTTGAATTCTAAAGATTTTTCTAAATGAACAGATTCTCCTTTACTTTCAAATGACTTGTATATAATATCTGCAGTCATAGGTGTAAATGGAGCAATTAATTTAGATAATTGTTTTAATATATATGCTAAGGTTTGTATTGCTTGTTTATCACTTTCTTTAAACCTATCTCTACTTCTTCTAATATACCAAGTTGATAATATATCAATAAATTCTATTATTGGTCTAGAAGCTTTAAGAAGATTATATTCTTCCATATTTGTATTAACATCTTGTACTAAGATATTAAACTTACTTACAATCCATTTATCTAAATCATTATCTAGTTTAGATAATTCTTCTCCGCTTTGTTTTTCTTTACCCTTAAACATTTCATAGAAATTAAATACATTTTGTAATATACCTGTAAATCTACGATATGTACTTTGCATATCTTTTTCTATAAATGAAAAGTTCTCTCCATATACTACTGGTGAAGTTAATAAATACATACGTAAAGCATCTGCTCCATATTTATTAACCATATCCATAGGGTCAGGAAAGTTATTTAAAGACTTAGACATTTTCTTTCCATCTTCAGCTAATACCATCCCATTAACTACTACATTTTTATATGCTAAACTATCTTTAATTCCTGTAGCTATTATATGTAAGTAATAGAACCAAGCTCTTGTTTGATCTATTCCTTCTGCTATAAATTCTGCAGGAAAACTTTTTTCAAACTTTTCTTTATTTTCAAAAGGATAATGTTGTTGAGCATAAGGCATAGAACCTGAATCAAACCAAGTATCTAAAACATCTGGAATACGAGTCATAGTTCCACCACACTTACAATCAAATGTAATTTTATCAACTACATGTTTATGAATATCTGTAATCTTTTCATTACTTACTTCTTCTAACTCAGAAACAGAACCAAATACTTTTTCATTATCACATTTATTACATTTCCATATTGGTATAACTGAAGCCCAGAACCTTTGACGAGATATAGACCAATCTCTTGCTCCTTCTAACCATTTTCCAAACCTTCCCTCTTTAATATGATTAGGTGTCCAATTAATATCTTTAGCTAATTCTATAGCTCTATCTTTAATTTTAGTAACAGCAACAAAATATGAAGAAGTAGCATAATTAATTAATGGTGTATCACATCTCCAACAATGAGGATAACTATGTTCATACTTTTTTTTAGCAAAAAGTAAATTTTCTTTTGCTAAATATTTTATTATAGCTACATCTGTAGATTGAACATCATCTTTGGGTTTAACATGTAATCCTTTAAAATCTTTTACTTTATTAATTATATATCCATCCATTCCTACATGTTGAACAAAAGGTAAATCTTTTTCTTTACCCAAATTCATATCATCTTCACCAAAAGCAGGAGCTATATGTACAACACCTGTTCCATCTTCTGTAGTAACAAAATCTGCAGAAACTACTTTCCAACCATTACCTTGTTCATAGAAGTAATTAAATAATGGTTTATATTCTTTTCCTATCAAATCTTTACCTTTAAATTCTTCTATTACATTATATTCTTTTAATTCTTCATAATTTTCTACTAATTCTTTTGCAATAATATATTTAATATTATCTTTTTCTAACTTAATATAGTCTATATCTTCACCTATAGCTAAAGCTACATTACCTATTAATGTCCAAGGAGTAGTCGTCCAAGAAAGTATAAAAATATTTTCTTCGTCTTTTAACTCAAACTTAGCTGTAACTGATAAATCTTTTATATCTTTATACCCCTCAGCTACCTCTGATTGAGACAATGTAGTTTCACAACGAGGACAAATATGCATTGATCTATAGTCTTCATAGATTAATCCTTTATCATGCAATTCTTTAAATACATACCAAACAGATTCCATGAATTCTAAATCCATAGTTCTGTAAGGATTTTTCATATCAGCCCATCTGCCTAATGTCTTAACAATCTTTTCCCATTCATCTACATAAGTTAAAACTTTAGATCTACATAAATCATTAAATTTATCTACACCTAATTTTTCTATATCTTTCTTTTTTTGAGAGCCTAATTCTTTTTCTACAATATTTTCAATTGGCAAACCATGACAATCCCAACCCCATTTTCTTTCTACACGATATCCTTTCATTGTCCAAAATCTAGGTACAACGTCTTTCATAATACCACCTACTAAATGTCCATAATGAGGGGTGCCTGAAGCAAAAGGAGGGCCATCGTAAAACAAATAATCACCCTTAGAAGAAGGTTTGTCTACAGATTTCTGAAATATATCTTCTTTTCCCCAAAAATCTATTATTTCTTTTTCTTTTTCTCTAAAATCTATCATAATATTAATTAAATTTCATGAAATTATATCATATATTAAAATAATTCTTTTGACAATATTTAAAAGAATATTGAATATAGTTTTTTCCAAAAACTCTTTTTTTTCTTTTTACACCTAGAAGCTTTACAAAACTTACTTGGTGATATAAATATTTTTGCTTTTTTTCTCATATTTGTATTGTTATATATAAATCTTCCAGCCTTTAAGCATGGTAAAGACTGGAAGTATTATATTATTTTTTTTATCTCTTCTAATGTTAATCTTTTACTATTTTGTAAATAATCTATCTTTTTTAATAATTTTAAAGCTTTTTCAGGATCATATAATCTATACCCACCTTGGCTACGACCATCTTCTAAAAGAATACCCTCTCTTGTATAAAAATTAATAGTAGAAGGCAAAACAGAAAACAAGCTGGCTAATTCTCCTATCTTTACCAACTTTTTACCTTTAGAATTTCTTGTCTTAACATTAATACCCCTCTTTCTCGGCATATACATATTATATACCATAAAGTAGAAAGTGTAAAGTAATTATTATTACTTTATAGTAAGAGTAAAATAAAAACCCCGATTAAGGGGAGTTTATTATTTGTTATAAGTTTTGAAGTCTATTAATCTCTTGTATAATTTCTGAATCTTCTCCTATCTCTTCTATCAATACTACTTTACTTCTATTAATCTGTAATAATCCTTGAGGTTTATGTAATTCATCTCCTCTATGTATTAATACCGGCACTGTTATAACCTGAGGTTCTTCATCTTCAGAAGGTATTGTTTTTTGTTCTGTTTGAATATAGTAAACATCATCAAGATAAAAATTAAGAGCATCTTCTTTAACTACTTTAGCATAATATACTTGTCCAGTATCTAAAAGAACTGATTTATAACTTAACTCTTTTTCTAAACCTTTATTACTATTCATAAATAGCAATACACCTACTAAAGCTACTATAATTACTACAAGTGTGATAGCTAGCCAGCTTTTATTATTACTACTTGGTCTTTTAGTAACAAAACTATCAAACTCCGTAAATTCATCTTTAGTTACTGGAGTAGGTTTCTTTGTTACACGTTTTGTTGTTCTTGGCATAAATTAAATACTTAATTATTAATAAACATATTTTAACAATAATTAAAAAATATGTAAAGATTTAGTTAGACAAAAAGTATATGATATATTAATATAACAATCAGTAATTAAGATAATATGAAAAGCGATTTACAAAATAATTTCTATTTGTACTTTTTAAGTAAAATAAAAGGTTTAAGTAATAGAAGAATAATTGAACTATTATCTAAATATGATACTCCATATAATGTATATAAAAATGTAGATAATGGATTAAATGATAAAAAGAAAATATTATTTGAATTTAATAATATTAAAGATAATTATATAAGTATACTTGATAAAGAATATCCTAGATTATTAAAACATATCTATGACCCCCCTCTTTTTGTATACTATAAAGGTAATGTAGAACTTTTAAATAATAAATATAATATAGGTATAGTTGGATCTAGAAATACTACTGAATATCATAATATAATAACAAAAGATATTATACATACATTAAAAAATAATCCTTTTACAATTATTAGTGGTCTAGCTATAGGAATAGATAGCTTAAGTCATAAATATTCTTTAGATGATAATTTAAAAACCATAGCTGTAATACCATCTTCTTTAGACAATATATACCCTTTTAGAAATAATAGTTTAGCTAATGAAATATTAAATAATAATGGATTACTAATATCTGAATATCCTAGTAATACTAAATTAGAAACATATCACTTTCCTAAACGTAATCGTATAATAGCTGGACTATCTGATATAATAGTAATAATATCAGGTACATTAAAATCAGGTACATTAATTACTGCTCAAATAGCATTAGATGAAGGAAGAGAAGTATACGCTTTACCTGGGAATATTAATAATAAATTAAATCAAGGTCCCAATCATTTAATACAGAGTGGGGCACAAATGATTAATAATACTAATGATATTTTAAAACATTTTAATATATAAATATGAATAATCAATATCAAAAAGATATTACATTTCTAGAATCTTTATCAAATATCCCTAATAGTAATTTTATACTAGAATTAAAAGATAGAAAAATTTTTCTAAAACGTTTAAATAATTTTCTTTCTCTTTTAAATAATCCTCAAGATAAATTAAAGGTTATACATATAGCTGGAACAAGTGGAAAGGGAACAACTGTAAATATATTACAGAATTTAATGATGAATAATAATTTAAGGGTAGGATCATACACCTCTCCTTTTGCTACTACAAGTATAGAAAAGTTAAGAATTAATAATAAATTAATAAGTCCTAAAAAATTACACAAAATATTAGAAGAGAAAATTAAACCTGCTTTAGATAAATATGTATTAAAATTCCCAACAGAACCAATATCTTACTTTGAAGCTTTCTTAGTTTTAGGATTAATATATTTTAAAGAAGAAAAATGTGACTATATTATCTTAGAAACAGGTTTAGGAGGAACACATGATGCTACTAATGTTATTAAAAAACCTTTAGTTACAGCTATAACTAATATAGGATTAGATCATACTGAAATACTTGGAAATACAAAAGAAAAGATAGCCAAAGATAAAGCTGGTATTATAAAAACAAACAGTATATTTTTAACAACGGAGAAGAATAAAAAATTAATAAAAATATTTAAAAATATTTGTAAAAAAAGAAAAGCTAAATATATAGAAATTGAAAAACTTAATAAAAAATATAATAGTAAGTACTTTTCTACTCCTAAACAAAAGAATAATCTTAACCTAGCTTTAAATATTTTAAAAGTATTAAATATACAAGTTAAGAATAAAGAAAAAATAATTAATGAATTTCAATTACCTTGCCGTCAAGAAATTATTCAAAATAATCCTTTAGTAATTTTAGATGGAGCACATAATCCAGATAAGCTTGGAAATTTAATTACTTTTATAAAAAAACAATACTTAAGTGATAAAAAGAAAGTTCATTTAATATTAGGGTTAGCTCATGATAAGAAATATAAGCCAGTATTAAAAAAACTATTAAATATCACTGATGAAATATATTTAACAAGATTTTTAATATCTTTAAGAAAGAGTGCTAGCTTAAAAAAACTATACAAAGATACTAAAATAATCTCTAAAATACCTACTCATATATTCAATGATCCATATCATGCATTAGACAAAGCCATGACGAAAGCTAAAAAAAATGATATCATCATTATAGCTGGATCATTTTACTTAACAGGAGAACTTCGTAAACACTGGATTAGTGAAAAATATATCTTAAAAAATTTAACTGTTTTTAAGAAAAGACTGGACAAAAGGTAAAATATCATATATATTCGCAATTAAACTATTTAAAATAATAATTATGTACAATTTAGTTATCGTAGAGTCACCAACAAAAGCAAAGACTATAAAAGGATTTTTAGGTAAAGAATATAAAGTAGAATCCTCTTTTGGTCATATTAGAGATTTACCTAAAAGTAAATTAGGTGTTGATGTAGAAAATAATTTTGAACCTACATATTCTATACCTGCTAAAGCTAAAAAAACTGTTACTAAATTAAAAAAAATAGCTGATAAAGCTAGTATTGTATACTATGCAACTGATGAAGACCGAGAAGGAGAAGCTATAACTTGGCATTTACAAAAACTATTAAAAACACCTAAAGAAAAAAGTAAAAGAATAGTTTTTCATGAAATTACTAAAAAAGCTATACTACACTCTTTAGAAAATCCTAGAGAAGTAGATAATAATCTAGTAGATGCTCAACAAGCTCGTAGAGTACTAGATCGTTTAGTTGGATATAAATTATCTCCATTACTATGGAAAAAAGTGGCTAAAGGATTATCTGCTGGTCGTGTACAATCTGTAGCAGTACGTTTAATTGTAGAAAGAGAAGAAGAAATTAAAGCATTTAAACCAGAAGAATATTGGACTGTAGAAGGTTTAGCTAAAAAAGATAAAGAATTTAAAATATTACTTCATTCTAAAGATGGTAAAAAAATAAAAAAGTTTGATTTAGATAAAGAAGAAAGTAATAAAGCTTTAGAAGAAATTAAAAAAAGTGAATTAATAATAGATAATATAGTTGGTAAAGATAATAAGAAGTCTCCCCTCCCTCCTTTTATAACATCAACGCTACAACAAGATGTTAATAGAAGATTTGGTTATTCTGCTAAACAAACTATGATGATAGCACAACAATTATATGAAGGTATAAAATTAGGAGAAAAAGGAACAACTGGTTTAATAACATATATGAGAACAGATTCTTTTAATCTTTCCTCTGATTTTATCAACAATACAGAACAATATATAGAAAAAGAATTAGGTTCAGAATATATACATAGGGGTGGTAGAGTATTTAAGAAAAAATCTAAGATGTCTCAAGAAGCTCATGAAGCTATAAGACCTACTAGTGTAGAAAATACTCCTGATAGTATATCTCCATATTTAGATGCTAAACAATTAAAAATATACACTTTAATATGGCAAAGAGCTGTAGCTTCTCAAATGTCAGAAAGTTTAACTAAATCTACAAGTGTAGATATACAAGCTAAAAATACTATATGGACATTAAAAACTAGCGGATCTGTAATGGTATTTCCTGGATGGCAAGCTGTTTATCCTGTTAAAGATAAGGATAATGAATTACCAAAATTAGAAAAAAATGATATACTATCTTTAGAAAAGTTAGAAGCTTTACAACATTTTACAGTTCCACCCGCTAGACATTCAGAAGCTGGATTAGTAAAAGCTATGGAAGAATTAGGTATAGGTCGTCCTTCTACTTATGCTCCAACTATTTCAACTATTATAGCTAGAAAATATGTTGAAAAAGAAGAAAAACGATTACAACCTACAGAAATAGGAGAAATAGTTAATAAATTATTAGTTGAACATTTTTCAGATATTGTAGATTATGATTTTACTGCTGAAATGGAAGATGATTTAGATGAAGTTGCAGATGGTAAAAAAGAATGGCAACCAATTATCTCTGAGTTTTATAAACCTTTTGAAAAAAATATTATGACAAAAGAAAAAGAGTTAGACAAAAAAGAAATCACAGAAACAGCAACAGATGAAATATGTGATAAATGTGATAACCCTATGGTTATAAAACTAGGTAGATTCGGAAAATTCCTAGCTTGTTCTAATTATCCTGATTGTAAAAATACAAAACCTTTAGATGAAGATAGTAAAATTGAAGAACCAGAAAAAACAAAAGAAAAATGTCCTAATTGTGATAATCCAATGATAATGAAACAAGGTAGATTTGGTAAATTCTTAGCTTGTTCTAATTATCCTGATTGTAAAACTACAAAAAACATGAATACAAGCTTAGATGTAAAGTGTCCTAAATGTAAAAAAGGAGAAATAGTAGAAAAAAGAACTAAAAAAGGAAAACCTTTTTATGCTTGTGATCAATACCCTGATTGTGAACATGCTGTTTGGTCTAAACCTACTGGAGAACTTTGTCCAGAATGTAAAAACTTATTATTACAAAAAAATAAATCTCTTACACAATGTGAATCTTGTGAATTCACTAAAGAATCTAAGTAAAGACTTGATAATTTATCCCATAAGTAATACTATATATCTATGGTTACTTTTGAGGATTTGAAAAAAATATTAATAGTAAACTATAGTGATAGCAATATAAATATTGTTATCAAAGCTTTTCATTTTGCTACAGAAGCACATAGGGGTCAAAAAAGAAATACAGGAGAAGACTATGTTTATCATTCTATTGCTACTGCATATAATTTAGCTAAGATGAAAATGGATATCTCTACTATCACCGCTGGATTATTACACGATGTCCCAGAAGATACAGATTTTACTTTTGAAGATATAAAAAATAATTTTGGTAATGAAATATATTATCTAGTTAAAGGTGTAACTAAACTTGGAAAATTAAAATACAGAGGATTGGAAAGATATGCAGAAAATTTAAGAAAAATGTTTTTAGCAATGTCTAAAGATCTTCGTATTGTTATTATAAAACTGGCAGATCGTTTACATAATATGGAAACACTGGAGGGTGTTAGAGAAGAAAAACGTTTACGTATAGCTAGAGAGACAATGGAAATTTATGCTCCAATTGCTAATCGTTTAGGAATGTTTAGAATAAAAACATTGTTAGAAGATTTATCATTTCCATATATTTATCCTGAAGAATATGAATGGGTTAACAAGTTAATTAAAGATAAATTAAAAAAAGAAAAGAAATACATTGAAAAAATAAAGAAAGCTATACAAAAAAACTTAGCTAAAAATAATATTGAATATATACAAATAAGAGGTAGGGTTAAAAGTATATATAGTATATATAATAAATTATTAAGAAAAGGAAAAGATATTGATAAAATATATGATTTAATAGCTTTAAGGATTATAGTTGATAATATAGCTAATTGTTATAGTATACTTGGTATTATTCACAAAAGATGGGCACCTATAAAAGGAAGAGTGAAAGATTATATTGCTCAACCAAAACCTAATGGTTATCAATCTTTACATACTTCTGTTTTTACAGAATTTGGCAAAATAGCAGAATTTCAAATAAGAACACAAAAAATGGATGAAGAAGCAGAATACGGTATTGCTGCTCATAGTCAATATAAAGAAATAGGTATTTTAGGGAAAAGAAAAAAACACCCTAAATGGATGAAACATCTTTTAGAAATACAAAAAAGTATAACTGATAATACAGAATTTATAAAACATATAAAAAATGATTTATTCTCAGATCAAATTTTTGTTTTTACACCACAAGGAGATGTTATAGAATTACCAGATGGAGCTACAATATTAGATTTTGCTTATCATATACATACTGATATAGGTAATCAATGTGTGGGCGCTAAAATAAATCATCAAATGTCTTCATTGAATACTATATTAAAATCTGGTGATATTGTTGAAATAATGACAGATAAAAATAGAAAACATCCTAACCCAGATTGGATAGAATTAGTATCAACGCAATCAGCAAAACAAAAAATTAAAAGTCAAATAAAAAAATAACTTCAATGAAGTTATTTTTTATTATTATACTAATTTATCTAAAATATTCTTTAATTCTTCATGAGAAAAGAATTTTATTTTTATAGTACCCTTTTCTCCTTTTTTATCAATATTTGTTTTAGCACCTATACTTTTAGTTATTTTATCCTCCCATGAAGTTATAATAGGATCGCGAGGTTTCTTAGCATTAATTTTAGCTTTAGCCTTTTCATTTAAATTCTTTAAATCTCTAACAGTTAAATCATTTTTAAGAATTTCTTTAAATATTTTAATCTGTTCCATTTTAGTAGGATAATTCATAATAAGTCTAGCGTGACTTAAACTAATCTTACCTTCTTCAATAGCTTCTTTTATAACAATGGGTAAGGATAATAATCTAACCATAATTGAAACATTGCCTTTGCTTTTACCAACAGCTTTAGATGTTTCAGTTAAGTCCATACCAAACTCTTCCATTAATCTTTTATAACTAGCAGCTTCTTCCATAGGATTTAAATCATGTCTTTGTATATTTTCTATAATAGATAACTCCAATTTATCTCTATCAGTAGCATCTCTAACTATAGCTGGAATTTCTTTAAATTTTAAAAGTTCTGCTGCTCTAAAACGTCTTTCACCAGCAATTATTTGATAACCTTTTGCTTCTTTACTAACAACCAATGGTTGTAATATTCCATGTTGTTTTATTGAATCAGCTAATTCTTGTAATTTTTCTCTATCAAATTGATTACGAGGTTGCCAAGGATTAGCTTTAATTTTAGATAAAGGAATATACTGTATTTTTTTACCATCAATAGTAGCATTATCATCTACTAAAAAATCCTCATTTTCTTTATCTATTTTATTAGGGATTAAAGATCCCAAACCTTTTCCTAAAGCTGCCATATTATATTTTTATTTTAATTATTTATTATTAATTCTTGTGATAATCTTTTATATGCTTTAGAGCCAACAGAAGAAGGATCATATTCTTTAATTGGCTTACCATATGAAGGTGCTTCTGCTAATCTAACATTACGAGGTATAATAGAACGAAATATCTTTTTAGGAAAATGTTTATACAATTCTTGAAAAACTGCTGAAGATAAATTATTACGCATATCATACATAGTCATTACTGCTCCTAATACTCTCAAGTCTGGTTGCAAATGTTCTTTTATCAATCCAATTGTATTTAATAATTGAGATAAACCTTCTAAAGCATAATATTCACATTGAACTGGAATTAAAACTTCTCTAGCTGCTACTAGACCATTTATTGTTAAAAGACCTAAAGATGGTGGATTATCTATCAATATATAATCATACAAATCTAGAATATCTTTTAAATTATTTTCTAAAGCATATTCTCTACCTTCTTTATCTACTAAATCTATACTAGCACCAGCTAAATCAGGATTAGCAGGTAATACATGAAAATTAGGTCTATATGATTTTATAACTTCAGTAATTCTAGTATTTTCATCTGTTAAAACTTCATACATTCCCTTATTAACACTTTTATAATCAATCCCAAGACCTGAAGAAGCATTACCTTGTGGATCTATATCAATAACTAAAACACGTTTATTAAATTCAGCTAACCAAGAAGCTAAATTAATAGTAGTTGTTGTTTTACCAACACCACCCTTTTGATTTACTATTGAAATAATCCTTGCCATACACAAATTATATCATAAATAATAATAATAAACTAACCTTTTTTAGTATAATTAAACCTTCCAACTACCCATCCTAATGTATATCCTAAGATAGTAGAAGAAATTAAAATTATCTTAGACCATTCATGGATTATAAAATAACAATAAAGAGCTGATAAACCTAAACCTAAAGTTAAACCATTTAAACGATAGGATAATGTCCAATTAGATATAGCTATCTTTTCTTTTATTCTTTCTTGCTGATTAATGTCTGGTAATTTATTTTCCATATTATTTATTTAATTTATCTTGCCACTTTTTAATACTTTGTTTATATTCTTCTAACTTATCTTCACTTACTGCTTTGTCAGAAGGTAAATCAATAATTAAAGGATTTACTTTTGTTCCATATTTAACCATTTCAAAATGTAAATGAGGGCCAGTAGAAAAACCAGTAGAACCCACTGTACCTATAATATCTCCTTGACTTACTCTTTGACCATAATGAACATAAATTTTACTCATATGAGCATAGTTAGTTGTAAAAGTCTCATTATGTCTAATGCTAACAAAATTACCATAACCTTGATTATTCCAACCTGCGTAAACTACGGTTCCATCTCCCACTGATTTAATTGGTGTTCCAATATTAGCCGCATAATCTATAGCTCTATGACCTGTACTTACATTAAAAGCTGAAATATATCTTCTACCAGTTGTATATCCTGAACTAATATATTTAAAACTAACGGGATTCTTTAAAAATATCTTTTGTAAAGAAACGCCATCTAAATTATAATAGCCCTCTATTTCTTCTCCATTTTCATCTAAACCTTCTGAAAAATAATATCCTTCTATATTTTTACCATTGTTTATAAATCTAGCTGCTATAATTTCACCTGGCATTATATATTCTCCATTACGGTATCTTTCTTCGAAAATAAAATGATATGTATCACCTTGTCTAATCCCCATAGCAAAATCAATGGTCCAAGCAAATACATCTGCTAAAGCTATTATAGCTCTAATATCTACTTCTTGATCCATGGCAGATTCATAAAGAGATGTGTTTATACTACCTTTTATTTCTTTAATCCTTATTTCATAATCTATTTCTTTTCTCTCAGCTATATATTCTCCAAGATTATTTTTTGTAATATATAATTCTTCTTCACTATCTATTTGATAAATTAATTGTTTAAATTTATTAGTAATATTATCAAATATAAATATCATTTCCTTGCCTGCTCTAATACTAGTTAAATCATATACATCTTCACTAACAGATAATAATTCTTGCATTATTTCATAATTTAAACCAGCTTTATCTGTGATAATAGAAAAAGTCATACCAGATTCTATTTCTACAACAATAGTTTTATCTAAAGATTTAGCTTGTACTTCTGGTTCAGATTCTTGTATATTCCAAGGTTTAAAGTATAATAAAATACTTGTAAGTAGTATTGGTAAAATTATTAAAATATATTTTTTCATATTAAATATTTATTTTTATTCCTACAGGACAATGATCTGATCCTGTTACTTCTTGCATTATATATGCTTGTTTTAAATATTTTTTTAATCTTTTACTTATAAAAAAATAATCTATTCTCCAACCAACATTTCTTTCTCTGGATCTTGTTTTCATATCCCACCAAGAATACTCTTCTTTACTATTAGGATTTAATATTCTAAAACTATCTAAAAAACTAGATTCAGTCCATTTATCTAACCAAATTCTTTCTTTTTTCATAAAACCAGAATTATTTTCATTTTGTTTTGGTCTTGCTAAATCTATTTCATTATGTGCAGTATTAACATCTCCACAAAATATAATAGGTTTTTCCTTATCTAATCTTTTTATATATTTAGTAAATTCTTTATAGAACTCTAATTTATAATTCAACCTATATGTATTCATTCCTCCATTAGGGAAATAAACATTTATTAAATAAAATTTATTGTACTCTGCTAATATCATTCTTCCTTCTTTAGATAATATATTCTTACCAAAGTTTGTTTTTACTTCTAATGGTTTTTCTTTAGAATATATTACTACGCCACTATATCCTTTTTTCTCTGCAGCACAATTCCAAAAAGAATTATATCCCTTAGGGGCTAATAATTCGTCATTTAATATTTCTGGATTATGTACTTTAGTTTCTTGAATACATAAAATATCAGGTTTTTCTTTATATAACCAAGATAAAAAACCTTTTTTTTCAGCAGCACGTATTCCATTAACATTAAATGATAATAAATTCATAACTACTCCTCTTTGTTTATGTATAATGTTTGAGTAGGATAAGCAAAGTCTATTCCTTCTTTTTCAAATGCTCTATAAATATCTAAATTAATCTTATGTCTTGTTTTAAGATAATCTTCATACTCTGGTGATTTTATATACATCACAACTTCAAAATTAAGACTAGAATCATTAAATTCAGTAAAATAACAACGATCAAATTCAGCTAGTTTTTCTTTTTTAATAATTTCTTTAATTAATTTTGGTATAGATTTTAGTTTAGTAACAGGGGTATTATATACAACACCTAGATTAAATACTATCCTTCTCTTTTCCATCTTTCTATAATTCTGAATTCTAGCACTAGTTAATTCTTGATTAGAAACAACTAATTCTTCGCCTTGTAGAGTTTTAATTCTAGTTGTTTTTAAACCTATCTTTTCTACTGTACCAGTATCTGTGCCAATAACTATATAATCACCTACTTCAAATGGTTTATCAATGTATAAAGAAAAAGAAGAAAATACATCAGTTAAAACTCCTTGCAAGGCTAAAGCTACAGCAATACCACCAATACCTAAACTAGCTATTAAAGAATTAACATTAATACCTAAATTAGAAAGAATTAATAATAATCCTAAAGCCCATAGTATAATCCTTATTATAACTTGCAGGGTTTTTATCATTGACCTAGAGTGCTCTTTAGATTTTCCTTTGCTTTCTGATTTTTGTAAAAATTTATTTATAAAATAATCAAGTAATCTTTCTATAGAACGAATAACTTGAAAAACAATTAGTACTATAAATAAAATAAATATTGTTTTATCTATTAATTCTGGAAATGCTAAAGATTTAATTGAAAAATATATTGCAAGAAAAAAATAGAACGGAGGTTTAATAGATTTAAATATTTCTATTAGGACATCATCGAAATCTGTTTTAGTTTTCTTAGCAATTTTATGTAAATGAGATAAGATAATTATCTGAAATATTTTTAATGCTAATATTAAAGCAAGAAATATAGCAAATGCTAAAGTATAATCATAAAGTGTATTATTACCAAAAGATATACTATTTAATTTTAATATAATATCCATATTATTTTATTTAATAATTTATTATATAATACCAAAAAAAGTGTTAAAAAACAAATATTAATTAAGATAAATCAATTTTAAAATCTTCAAAAAATTTTACATCACTTTCTTTTACTTCAATACCTTTAATTTTACTCCAAGCATTACCCTTTTTACATCCTTCTAGAAAAGAATTTAAATCTTTTTCCTTACCTTCTACTTCAATATATACTGATTCATCAGACATGTTTTTAACAAATCCTTTAATATTTGTTTTAAAAGCTATGTTTTTTACAAAATCTCTAAAAAACACACCTTGCACTCTACCTAATATTTTAATATTTAGGTGTTTTATCATATATATATGATAGCATAAAAAAAGAATTAAAAAAAAGGCCTTTGTTATACAAAGACCTTTGTTTTCTTAAGAAGGCAAACTAATACCAACCTCTCTTATAAGTCTGCAAATACAAGGACCACGATCGCTACATTTACATTTTTCATCTTCTTGTTTTGGTCTTAAATCAATATTTAATTGATGATCATAGCAATTACACACTAATCCATCGTCTAAATAAGATCCGCAACGATTACAACGATTTCCAAATGTTCCAGGTTTTTCTGAACTCATTATTTCCTCCTGTGTTTTTTAGTTAATGAACAAAATATAATAACACAGTATATAATATTATTATCTTTTTGTCAACACTTAATACATTGACTAAATAGTAATAATATTGTAGAATAAGGACTACTTAATATGCCGAAGTGGTGGAATTGGTAGACACGCGCGATTCAAAATCGCGTGGCGCAAGCCGTGAGGGTTCGAGTCCCTCCTTCGGTACCAATGATAGAGCTTGCCAAAAATCATTTTTTAACATATAATTGGCATTGTTCATAATTCAACGCGGGGTAGAGCAGTTGGCAGCTCGCCAGGCCCATAACCTGGAGGTCGTCGGTTCGAATCCGACCCCCGCTACCAAGGCAGGGTAGCTCAGTTGGTTAGAGCGCAGGACTCATAAGCCTGAGGTCGTGGGTTCGATCCCCACCTCTGCTACCATAAACCATTCCGGAGTAGCTCAGCGGTAGAGCAGTTGACTGTTAATCAATTGGTCGTCGGTTCGAATCCGGCCTCCGGAGCCAAATAAATAACACCTTATACAAGGTGCTTTTTTATAAATTATTTTAATACATACATTATATACAACTATTGCTTTTTATTACTAAAAGTGTTATAAGTATAGTTATTAATTAATAAAAAATAAACTATGAATAATTTTAATAGACACAGGGGTGGAAGACAAAACGATAGACGTGGTGGATTTAATAAAAACAGAGAAAGATCTATGCATAGTGCTGTTTGCGATTCTTGCCAACAAGACTGTGAAGTTCCTTTTAAACCTACTAATACTAAACCAATATATTGTAGTAGCTGCTTTGAGAAAAAAGGTGGTGGGAATAGATCAAATGATAGACGTGGTGGCGGAAGAGACAGAGGTCCTCGTTTTGAAAAAAAAGATACTGAAAATCATAAAGAAATACTAAAAGGTATTAAAACTTTAAACTATAAACTTG
Organism: uncultured Gammaproteobacteria bacterium; assembly: GCA_964478385.1. GTDB lineage: Bacteria > Patescibacteriota > Patescibacteriia > UBA1558 > GWA2-36-10 > UM-FILTER-36-13. The sequence goes on along the minus strand of CAYZIE010000006.1, from coordinate 7,227 downwards.
ATGAACTTATAAAAGTATTAAGTCCTGAAGAAAAAGAGAAAACTATAGAGAAGAAAACTGCAAAGAAAAAACCTGTTATAAAAAAGAAAGCTATAACAAAAAAGAAAGCAACGACAAAAAAGAAAGTTACAAAGAAAAAAGTAGTTAAAAAGAAAAAATAATAGTATATAAAAAATAAGCCCATTGAATTAACTTCAACGGGCTTTTTTGTTATAACACTCCAAATTTAAAAAGTAAAAAAAGTATGAAAATAATACCAGCCAATATTCCAAGTGCTATTGGCATATTGCTTTTTTGATCTTCTCTCATGACTAACCTCCTATCAAAATTAAAGGAACTACTTAAACCTTATATATCTTTACACAAAAAGTCAATTATTCTAATAATTTTAATTTACCTTTATCAAAAGTTAAAAATATAAACTTATCTTCAGGAATTAAACGAATAATATTAGAAGTAAAGTTTTGATAATTATATCCCCATAATTCAAAATATACATTATTTACTGTTATAGATGTTTTACCAGTTATAATATATCCACCATCTTTACTTTCTCCTAAATATCCTTTTTCTTTTTCATTCCATTTTATTAAACTATTATTATAATTATCTAAACTTAATTGAGTATATACTGGTAATGGATAAATACTAGGATGATTATCTGGATAATATAATTCTAAAGCTTGTTGAAGATTATTACGAAAAACTTCTGCTCCATCTAAATTATCTGGTAATGCTACAGAAATTAAATCTTGATTATTTTCTAATTCTAATAAAGGATAGCTATTAACAATATCATTACTTAATTCTCCAGCTTTCTCCCATACTATATTTTTTTGATATACTACAAAACCTGATATAGATAGTATTAATAATATTAATGATATTGTTATTTTTTTATAATCAAATAATTTATTCAATAAATAAAGAAAAAATAATATAAAAAATATAGAAGGTAAATACAAATATCTTTCTCCTGCAAAAGTTAATCTATGTAGCCCTAATGGAGAAACTAATAATAATGATAAAATTAAAGAAGAAAAAAGAATAAATTGAAGAAAATCTTTTTTTCTTAAAAGATAATAAAAATATAATGCACAAAAAGATAATAATACTATAACCAAAGAATTAAGATAATAATACCATATTTTATAGAATAAAATTCTTAAATAACCTAAACTAATAAAATCATTTAAAAATACTCCAATATTACCTATCCATTCTTTCCAAGGATAAGATAAAGATTCATTACCATAATATCCAAATAATACACCAGTAGCTTTATATCTTAAAAAAAGAAATAGAAATAGAATTATAAAATAGAAAAAAGTTTTTTTAATTACTATAGATTTATTAGAATAATAATAAAAATATATTTCCCATAATAATATTATAAAAGGTAATGATAATGCTATCTCTTTTATTAACAAAGAAAATATAAAAAATAATAAAGATAAATAAAAATATTTATTATTATTTTTAAAAGAAAAATTAAAATAAAACAATAGAGATAAAAGATAAAATAAAGTAGAGAATAAATGAGGCCAAGCTGATATCCAAGATATGGTTTCTACTTGTATTGGTAAAATAAGAAAAAATAAACCTGCAAGAAAAGATAAAATACTATAATATTTTAACTTTAAAAAACAAAATAATTTATTAACAACTTTATATACTAAAAAACCATTTATAGTATGAATAACAATACTTACTAAATGATAATAAAAATATTTTAAACCAAATAAAGTAAAAAATAATTTCCAAATTATTACTAATAAAGGACTATATGATCCACCTATAGTGTTTCCTTCATAATTAGTAAAAAATATATTAAAATTTAAATCATTATTTTTTGATAACCATAACCAATGAAAATCATCTGAAACAAAAAAATTAAATAAAGATTTATTAAAAAATAATAATGAAATTAAAAAAAATATCAACCATAATATTAATGACTGATATTTTCTTATTGTACTATACTTAATCATTGTTTAAAAAGTAATTTTTATAACAAATAAAGTAAAAATAATCTGTATTGGCACTCCATAAACTATAGAATAATGATAACCTATTAAATCATGAATTCTATGATGTAATCTAAGATACCAATCAAGAGTTTTAATTTTAAAAATATCAATTGATATCCAAGCTAAATCTGGTAACCATGCTCCAAAAACTGCAGAAAATATAATCCATCTATCAAAAGATGGGGTTTTTATTATAAACACATATACCAATAACAAAGCTAAAATAAAATCTATTGAAGCTGTTTTCATTAAATATAAACGTTTTTCTTTTTTTGTTTCTTTATGATCTCCTAATCCCTCATCACCATGTGGTATTATGTCTAATATAAAATGAGATAATAAAGAAAAGAAAAAAGCAGAAATAGGATCAGCTACTCTTGTTGTAATCCATAATGCTATTGATGTATGAGGTGTTATGAACATATTTAATAATCTCTTAACCTTCTCATATCTTCATGTTTTTTTATTCTTTCTAAAGCTTTAGCTTCTATTTGACGAATACGTTCTCTTGTTACTCCAAATTCTTGCCCAACCTCTTCTAATGTATGAGCAACACCATCGGTTAAACCAAAACGCATTTCTAATATTTTTTGTTCTCTAGGAGTTAAATCACTAATTATAGTTTTTACATGATCTGAAAGTAATTTCAAGGAAGCAACTCTATCCGGGGTTATATTTTTATCATCTACAATAAAATCACCTAAAGTACTATCTTCATCATCGTCTCCAACAGAAGCCTCTAAAGATACTGTTTCTTGTGATATCTTCATTATATTCCTTATCTTATCAATCTCCTCTCCCATTTCAGCAGCAATTTCTTCTGGTAGTGGATCTCTTCCTAATTCTTGAACTAAACGACGTTCAACTTGATTAAAACGATTAATTGTTTCTACCATATGAACAGGAATACGAATAGTTCTAGATTGATCAGCTAAGGCCCTAGTAATACCCTGTCTAATCCACCATGTAGCATAAGTTGAAAACTTATACCCCTTACGATAATCAAATTTTTCTACAGCTCTAAATAATCCAATATTACCTTCCTGTATTAAATCTAATAATGTCAAAGCTCTTCCTGTAAATTTCTTAGCTATACTTACAACTAAACGTAAATTAGCCTCAATTAATTTTTTCTTAGCATCTATATCACCCTTTTCTTTTCTTTTAGCATACATTATCTCTTCTTCATGTTTTAATAATGGAACCTTACCTATTTCTCTTAAATACATCTGTATAGAATCAGCTGATATATCAGTTAAATCACCTCTTTTCTTATCACCAGAAATACCAAATTTTTCTAGTATATCTTCTTCTTTATTTTCTATTGTTAAAATACCCCCTTCTGTTTCAATAACTTGAATACTCATATCATCTAAATCATCTAAAAATAATTCCAAAGAGATGATATAATCTTCTAAATCAGAAAAAATACGTAAAATTTCATCTTCGGTAATAAAAGATCTAGAACGACCCTTTTTTATAAGATTTTCTACAAGCTCCATATTTAATTTAGCTTTAGGAGCTTTTACTTTACGTTTAACTTTTTTTCTAGGAGTTTTTTTAGTAATTTTCTTTTTTACTACCTTCTTTTTAGTAGTTTTCTTTTTTACCGCTGTTTTTTTAACAACTGGTTTACGTACCTTTTTAGGTTTGTTTGTACTGCTTTTTTTAGCAGTAGTTTTCTTTTTTTTATTCAATTGTTTTTTACTGACTTTTTTACGGACAGTAGTTTTTTTCTTGGCAGGCATGCGCAATTATATATTTAATTCTTTATTAATTAAATTAATTTTATGAGTTATACTATCTTGCTGTTTACTATCTTGCACTAATTCAGCTTGTCTTAGTTTTTCTATTAAAACTTGTCTTTGTTTTTTTAAATAAATGTGTTTTAATCTTTTAATAAAATCATTAAACTCAATATCTAGTTCCTGGGAAGAAAATCCACTATAGTTTTTTTCTCCTAACAATGACAATTTAATCCAAGTATTTTTTTCTTGTTCAGATAAACTATCTTCTTTATCAAAATCTTTTAAATTATAGTGCTTAGTATAATAAATTATACCTTTTTTGTAAAGAGACTGCAAATCAATATTCATAACTTCAGTTTCTATCTCTTCTATTAACTTATCTAAATATTCTGTATTATATAATGCAATAGCTAAAAGATTTTCACTTAATTTAAAAACTTGATCTTTCTTCTTATTATCCACCTTGGTATATTCAACTTTTTTCTTTTCTTTTTCTACAAAAGGAGATGAATCTAATAATCCTTGTTTTAAAATATTTAATGGAATATTTAATTTTTCAGACAATAATTGTAAATAATGAGATTGCTCTACTTCGCTTTGTAAAACTTTAATCATTGGTAATAATTTTCTTACAGCTATTTTTTTATGATCACCTCTAGAAATATCAATACCACCAATTATTCTTTTAAAATAATAATCCATAACAGGTGAAGAGTTTTTAATTGCTTTCTTCCAATTATCAGGATTTTCTTTAACTATATCAGCAGGATCTTTTCCTTTAGGTAAAACTAATATTTTAATATTCATATCTTCTTTCCAACCTAAAGATATACTTCTTAAGGAAGCTCTAGAGCCAGCTGCATCACCATCAAAAGCTAAAATTATGTTATCTGTATATCTTTTTATGGTTTTAATATGATCAATTGTCATAGCAGTGCCAGAAACAGCTACTGTATTTTCTGTACCAGCTTGATGTGAAGCAATGGTATCCATATTACCTTCTACTACAATTAAATACTTCTTTCTTCTTGTATCTGTTTTAGCTAAATGCCAACCATATAGTATCTTACTTTTATCATATACAGCTGATTGGGGACTATTGATATACTTACCACCCATTTCTTCTTCATCATACACTATTCCTGAAAGAGTTCGAGAAGTAAAAGCTACTACTCTTCCTTGAACATCAGATATTGGAAACATTAATCTTTTACGAAAACGATCTATGTATCCATCTTTACTTTTTCTTTTTAAAGTAATACCAGCTTTAAAAATATCACTATCATTAAATCCTTCAGATTTTAAACAATTATATACCTCATCCCAAGATTCTCCAGATAATCCCAGTCTCCATTTTTTAATACTTTCTTTACTTATTTTTCTATTATTTAAGTATTCTAAAACTTTTTTACTAATTTCATCATTACTCAATAGTTTTTTTTCATAAAACTCTGTCACTTTTTCATTTATTTTATACAATACAGAATAGTCTTCTTTTGGCATAGAGGAATAATTATTAACTCTAACACCAGCTTTTTCTCCTAAAATTCTTAAAGCTTCAGCAAAAGAAATACCCTCATAATCTTGAACAAAAGAAATAACATCTCCACCTTTATCACAACCAAAACAATGATAAATTTGTTTTTCTCTTGAAACCATAAAACTAGCTGTTTTTTCATTATGAAAAGGACAACGAGCTTTTAAATTTGCACCTGCTTGGTTTAAAGGAATATAATTAGATATAATCTCAGCTATATCAAGTTTTTCTTTTATTTCTTCTATTGGATTCATATTTGTATACTATTCTAAATACTATGTTTAGTCAAAATTATTTAATATATTTTTTATTAGCTTCTAATATTAATTTTATTGCTTTATATTTTTCTCTAACAATATCTCTTGCTTCCGGAAGTGTAATTTTATTATTCCAATCTCTTTCTACTTTATCTTCTACATATTGTATTATATCTTTAAAATTTTCACCTGCTTTTGTTTTCCAATAAAAGAATCTTGGAATAACATCAAAGTGAGCCATAGCATCTGCATTAGCTACTATCTTTGCTATCATTGTTTTAGGAGGATTGTTTAAATCACCCCTATGAGTAGCTATACAATGAATAACTTCATCTACTATTTTTTTATCGTAATTTAATTTTTCTAATATTTTCTTTGCTTCTTTTTGTCCTGTAATCTCATGATTTTCCCTACCAACTTTTATTGTACCAATATCATGCAATAATGCAGCTAGTTCAACCAACTCTTTATCTATTTTAAAAATATCTGCTAATTGTTTAGCATATTTAATTACAATAACAATATGATAATTCCAAATATCAATATGCTCTTCACTTTTAACCTCTTTTCTTACTTTTTCTAAATTCATCTATTTAAACTTCATATCATTCATAACTATACCTGTAGCTACTCCCACATTTAATGATTCGGCTTTGCCTGATTTTTTTATCTTATAATGAATGTCTGCTAAAGCATTTATCTTTCTACTCACACCCTTAGATTCGCTACCAATTACTAAAGCTATTTTATCTTTTTTAAATTTAATATTATCTCCATTTAAATCTGTGACCACTATTTTATATTTCTCTTTCTTTAAATCTTTAATCAAATCTTTTAAATTAATACTTGTATGGATATTTAAATTGAATATAGATCCCATAGTAGAAGCTACTACTTTGGGATTATATATCTCTACACAGTTTTCACTTAAAAAAACTTCTGTAAAACCAAACCAATCTGCTGTCCTTAAAATAGTACCCATATTACCAGGATCTTGAATATTATCTAAAATTAAAACTTCTTTTCTTCTAAAATTATATTTCTTTTCTTTTGTAATATTAAATAATGATAAAACCCCTGGAGGTGTTACTTTATTAGAAACTTTCTTTAAATCTTTTTCAGATATAATATTAATATTATTAAAAGAATTAAACTCTTCATTTTCTTTTAAAAAGTTTTCTGTTGTGTATATAGAATCTAATGTGGGATTACTATATTCTTCTAAAATAACTTTTGGATTTTCTACAATAAATTTATTGTATTCTTCTCTATATTTCTTTTTCTTTAATTTTATTAAAAAAGCTACTTGTTTTTTATTCATATAATTATATTTAATATTCTTATCTTATCAGATATATAGTAATAAATAAAGATGTTATTGGTAAAATAAGAATCACAAATCTTTGTATATAATAGCCTTATTAAGAATTATATACTAAATTATAATCTAAAAACACCTGTTAATAACTTAGATTGACAGAATATAAAAAATACGACAAAGTAAAAATAGATTAAGAAAAGCGATTATATGTTTAGGCGTAGACACTATATCATCGCCCGCACTCACCCGCCCTGATTATTTATTACTCAAGAAATTAAATTCTTGAGTTTTTTGATATAATTAATAATAATTAAAATAAATATATGGTAAATGA
>CAYZIE010000005.1:0-26465 GCA_964478385.1 uncultured Gammaproteobacteria bacterium | reverse complement strand
AAATACTTTATCCATTAAAGTTAAGTATAGTTTATCTGCAAACTCTATAGCTTGTTTATATATACTAGCTCCTCCAATAAAAAGAATTTCTTCTTTATCTTTTTCTTTAGCAAACTCTAACGCTTCAGGTATATTATTAAAAACAAAAGAATCTTTAGCTTTAAAATTAGAATCTAATGATAATATTATATTAACTCTATTTGGTAATGCCTTACCTATAGATTCATAGGTTTTTTGACCCATTATAACAACATGATTACTGGTAATCTTTTTAAAATGCTTAAGATCATTAGGTAAATGAATTAATAATTTATTATCTAAACCTATACCTCTATCTTTAGCTATCGCACAAATTATACTAATAATTGGTTTCTTCATACTGCTATTGGTGCTTTAATTCCTGGATAAGGATCATACCCAACTAATTCAAAATCTTCATACTTAAACTCTTCTATATCCTTAACTTCTTTATTAATCTTCATTTTAGGTAATTCTCTTGGATCTCTTGATAATTGTTTTTTAACTTGTTCAAAATGATTACTATATAAATGTGTATCACCCATAGTATGTACAAACTCACCAGGCTCTAACCCTACAACTTGAGCTATCATTATTAATAAAAGAGAATATGAAGCAATATTAAAAGGAACACCTAAGAATGTATCACAACTTCTTTGATACATTTGTAGTGATAATTTACCATCAGCTACATAAAATTGATAAAAACAATGACAAGGAGGTAATGCCATTTTAGGTATTTCAGGAGGATTCCAAGCAGATACTATCATTCTTCTATCATTTGGATTATTTTTTATCCTTTCAATAATATCCATTAATTGATCTACACCACCAAAATTTCTCCATTGTTTACCATATACATGACCTAAATCACCCCACTTTTTAGCAAACTCTTCATCATTTTTTATACTTTCAACAAACTCCTCCATTTTTTTAGACCACCCTTCTGAATATTTAGGATATTCTTTATCTAAATTATTTGCTTCTAAATATTTTTGATAAGGCCATTCATTCCATATTTTAACTCCATTCTCTACTAAATATCGTATATTAGTATCCCCTCTTACAAACCATATTAATTCATGTATTATTCCTTTTAAAAAAACCTTCTTTGTTGTTAATAATGGAAAACCTTTACTTAAATCAAATCTTAATTGTGTTCCAAATATACTACGAGTACCAACACCAGTTCTATCACCCTTATCTATACCATTATCCATTATTTGTTGTAATAAATCTAAATATTGTTTCATACTAATTTATCTAATTGATTATATAATTCTTCTAAAGAAGTATCATTAATTATTTTAATATCTGCACTTTTAATTAATTCTGGTATATATACTTCTGTCTCTGCTTTATGATCTTTTACAAATTCTTCCCAAGTTTTAGTTTTATCATCTATATTCTCTGTTCTTTGAATTAATCTTTCATACCTTATCTTTTCATCTGTATCTACTGCTACTAATTTAAATCCTGGTATATCTTTCAAGTATTTAATATCATCTGGTCTTCTTACACCATCTACTACTATTAATTCTTTATCTGTATTTTTAATATCTTGAGCTATAGCCTTAGCTAAAAGATCTTGACCAAATGTTTCTCTCATTATCATTGATATTTTTACAAGATTATCTCTACTATGTGGTAAATATGCTCTATCTAGTATATCTCTTAATATTTTAGAAAACTTAAAAGATACAGCTCCATGTTTTTTTATAAGATAGTTACAAGCTGTACCTTTACCACTAGCAATTAATCCTGTAAATCCTAATATTTTTTTCATATTAATTCTTATTTATTTTTCAAAAGATCTAACTTGAAAAACAAGATTAATACCTTCATACCACTTATGTGAAGATTTAACACTAACACCGTCAATAGCTAACTGAAGATTATTCCAACATAAACCAAATACCCTAGGATGATTATTACTATCTAAGATTGGACTCATTACTATACTAATCCATTTTTCATTTTCATTGTTTTTATTTTCATATTGCAATCTAAGTTGTGGACCTACTTCAGCTGGACATAATTCTAATCCTAATTCTTCTGCTTTTTTAATAATATCATCAAAAATAACTCCTGTAGATAATCCTAATTGCTTAACAGTAAAACTAACTAAACTATATTCTTCTTGTTTTTCACTGAATTCTGTTCTTTCCAACATACTTCTTACAGAATTAGCAGTATATATATTTTTATTCTTAAGAGCTTCCTCAGCTTTTTCAGAAGAATCTATATCAGGATTAGTTTCTAGAGTTTGCATAAATATCTTTTTATCTGGAAAAGATTCATAAAGATGAGTAAGGTTAAGATATTGTTTAACTATATTAAATACATCTATATTCCATTCTCCTATATATACTATAGTATTTTCATTAATATCTTCTTTGCTAGTAGCTATTTCAAAGTCTGTATCTTTTAGTAATTCTTCTAGTTCTTGTATATTAGAAGCTTTTTCTATATCTTTATTTAATTTATCTATTTTTTTTTCATTAGGTTCACTATGAAATTCTAATTGCTCTTTATTCATTACTTTATTTCTAATTTTTTATCTGGTTTATACTGACGTAATTTAACACCTGCTAGTTTAAACATCTTTTTACTTACTTTATTTTCATCAGTACCATCATATTTATCACTTAAGTATATAACCTCTTTTACACCATTCTGTATTATAGCTTTAGCACATTCATTACAAGGAAATAGTGTACAATATAGTTTTGAACCTTTAATCTTTGTTGTTGCATTATATATAGCATTAACCTCTGCATGTACAACATAAGGATATTTAGTACTTGCCCAATATCCTTCTCTTTCCCAAGGAAAAGCTGATTGATCTATACCCCTAGCCCAACCATTATATCCCATACCTAAAACTACATTATTATCATCAATAATAACTGTACCTGCTTGTGTAGAAGGATCCTTAGATCTTTCTGCTATAACCTGAGCTAAAAACATAAATGTATCATCCCAGGATAAATAATCTTTTCTATACTCCATATTATTATATTATCATAATTATATTATTTAACAATAGTTAAATATTTTTTAATTGTTTCTTTTTTTCTTTAAAATCAGGTATTACTTTAGCAACTAAACTCCAAAAATTATGAGAATGATTCATTTCTATTAAATGACATAGTTCATGAACTATAATATACTCTGAAAGAGATGGAGATAATAAACAAAGACGATAATTAAAGTTTAGATTCTTTTTAGAAGAACAACTACCCCATCTAGTTTTTTGATTACGTATACTTATTCTATTATACTCAACACTATATATATTAGTATAGTATTCTAATTTATTTAATACTAATTCTCTTGTTCTTTTACTATATTCTTTTATTTCTTCTTTATTATGTTTAATACTTAAAATACTATTACTCTCCTCTCTTTTTTTAATATTCTCTTTAATCCAATCAAACTGTTGGATAATAAATGTACGTATTAAAAATAATGGATAAAGTTTAGGTGCTGTAATAACTATTAAACCATCAGATTCAATAGCTAAACGAATATACTTAACCCTAGCCCTTCTTTTAAGTTTATATATATATTCTTTATCTTTAATTTTTATTCTTTTCTCCATTTATATTTTCTAAAGATTCTTTACCTACTTTAGTATATGCTCTAATTAATCCCCCTACACCTAATTTAACACTACCAAAGTATCTAATAACTACAAGAAGATGATTATTCAAATCTTTTTTTTGTAATAGATATAATAGTGGTTTACCAGCAGAATTAACTGGTTCTTTATCATTATATGCTTTTTCTTTATTATCTAAACGATATGCATAAACAATATGTTTCGCTTTTTTATACTCCCTCTTCAAATTATTTAATATATCTTCTACATCTTTTTCTTTAGAGATATAAAAAGCAAAGCCCAAAAATTTGGACTTTTTAACTATTGCTTCACTAAATATATATTTACTATTGTTCATCAACTACTTTATGCTTATTCTTCTTAACACTATTAATATTATTCATTTTAAAAATATCAAAACCAAATGTTTTATCAATTTGTTTCTTTTTCTTTAAAAGGTTAATACCTAATAGTATGAATATAAGTGGAAAAAGATAAGAAAAGAAATCACCTTGTATTAAACCCATTTCTTTTAATAACATTAAACCACCTATTATTATAAATAAAACTCCAATACTCATATAATTATATTAATTACTTATATTATACAATAAAAAATAAAAAAGCTCCAGAAACTGGAGCTGTATTAATCTCTAGGCCATCTATCAGATTAAATATATTAATTAAGGAGGGATATAATATATTAACTGATAGAAAGCCTAAAAACTAATACATAAAGAAATTATCACTATATTAACAATATGTCAAATAAAAAAGCGGTTAATAAAATTAACCGCTTTTATGGATTATTTGTCTTGATCTCTTACCAAACTAATGATTTTACTTATTTCTGTAGCAAAATAATGCTCTGTCTTTATAACATCATAAGCTGGTTTTAGATCTTGTACAGAGATTTTTCTAAGAGCCTCTTCTGTAATTTCATCAAATCTTTTTTCACCTACTAAGTAATAAAAGATCTCTTGAACCATAACCTCCTTAGAAACTTCATTCTCACACATGGTTTTTACCTCCTTTGTTTTGAAAAGAACTTAAAAGTATGATATATTCAAATCATAAGATTATATTATCTTATATCATAAACAAAGAAAAATGTCAACTTTAGCAAAAAATAAGAAGGTAAATTACGATTTTCAAATTTTAGAAGAATTTGAAGCTGGTCTAGTATTAACTGGAGCAGAAGTAAAATCAATTAAACTAGGCCATCTAAGTTTAAGAGGTGCTTTTGTTTCTTTAAAAAATGGTAAAGCTATATTAAAAAATATGTATATTTCACCATATATTAAAGCTGGAGCTGATCAAAATAAATATGAGCCAGAACAAGATAGAGAGCTACTTTTAAATAAAAAAGAAATACTACATTTAAGTAATAAAATAAAGGATAAGGGCTTGACAATTATACCTATTTCAGTGTATACTACTCGCAGACTAATAAAAGTCAAAATTGCCTTAGTTAAGGGTAAAAAGAAGTACGATAAGAGACAGGACATTAAAAAGAAAGATATTCAAAAGAATATCAGGAATAAATTAAAAAGTTATTAGAATATGGGGATGTTTCATATTCGATGCTTGGTGAAATAATAATAAGCAAGTAAAGTTCACGATTCTTTAAAATCGTATAAAATAATTGCAAAAAACATATTTGCTAAAGCTAAAGAGCTTTTCAAAGTTCCGCAGCTTTCACCAGTCTTAGCATAAAATTGCTTTGACCGTTTCTAGGTAATTTGCCTGAAATTATCCATGAAACGTCATAAACTCAGGCTCGAGATATTTAGTGTTGATATGAATATCTGACATTTAATCAACTTAGATTACTGACTTTTTGTTAATTTTTAAGTCCTTAATTAAATCATCAAATTAACTAAACTTGTAGAAAATTATTAAGCAACTTAGTAGACAGGGGTGTGATTCCCCTCATCTCCACCATAGACCAGCTGTTCATGTAATATGGACATTTGATTTATGTAATTAATTATTAAGTAAAATATATTAGAACAAAGAGAAGAAATAAAAAAAAGGTTGATACCAAAAAGTATTGGATTAATAAACAGATTAGAGCTTCTGAAGTTAATGTAATAGATGATAATGGTGAAAGAGTTGGTATTCTACCATTAGATCAAGCTTTAGTATTAGCACAAAGTAAAAGCTTGGATTTAGTTGAAGTTTCACCTTTAGCTAAACCACCTGTTTGTAAGATATTAGACTATGGTAAATTCCTTTACCAACAGAATATAAGTAAACAAAAAAGTAAAAGTAAGAAAACAGAAATTAAAGGAATTAGAATTTCATTAAAAATTGGAGAACATGATATTCAATTCAAACAAAAACAAGCTATTAAATTTTTAGAACAAGGTCATAAAGTAAAAGTAGAATTAAGATTAAAAGGAAGAGAAAGAGCTTTTAAACCACAAGCAAGAGAAAAAGTAAGAGAATTCTTAAATACATTAGACTTTGAGTATAAAGAAGATAAAAAGATAGAACAACAAGGAAATACAATAACTACAATTATAACTAAGTGATATGAAACTTAAAACAAAGAAATTATTAAAAAAGAGAGTAAAGATTACTAAAAAGAAAAAGGTACTTATCCGCACAGGTGGACAAAATCATTTTAATTCTAGAGAATCTGGTAAAGTAAAAAGAAATAAAAGATCTGATAAACATATATCTAAATCTAATGTTAAAAACGTTAAACAACTTTTACCTTATTTATAATACAAACATATGCCAAGAGTAAAAAGAGGAACAACACATACTAAAAGAAGAAAAAATATCCTTAAACAAACTAAAGGATATAAATGGGGTCGTAAGAAAAACATTAAACAAGCTAAAGAAGCTATTCTTCATGCTGGAACACATGCTTTAAGAGATAGAAGAAAAAAGAAAAGAGTACAAAGACGTCTTTGGCAAACTAAACTTAATGCTGCTTTAAGACAATTAGATTGGAAATACTCTAGTTTCATAGACGCATTAAAAAAGAAAGACTGCGAATTAGATCGTAAAGTACTTTCTCAAATAGCAGAACATAAACCTAAAGTATTTAAAAATATAGTTAAAAATTTCAAATAAATATAAAAACAACCTATGAACAACAAGGTTGTTTTTTAATTTTCTTAAGTATTCTTTCCCCTACTTTACACTTATACACCCATATAGCTAAATACACACCTATAGAATCAATTAGAATGTCTTTAGCACTACCATATCTATTTAACACTGTTGATTGATGTAATTCATCAATAAAAGCATAAGCAATACCTACTAAAATAACAAAGTATAAATATTTTCTTTTACAACTTACTAAACTATTAGCTATTAAATATGTTAATACAAAAAATACAAATATATGAGCAAGTTTCCTTAAGATAAAATCTTGCCAAGAAGGTAAACTACTTTTTAAATCAGGAATAGATGATAAATAAAAAATAAATAATCCCCAAAATATAGCTAATAATAAATATATTAATTGTTTCCTTTCTTTTCTATTTAACATATCTTTAGTATATCATAATAATATTGACAAATATAGGTTACGAGCATAATATAGATATATTCATTTAGCACATTAAAATAGGAGAATAATAATGAAGATAGTCAAAGGTATTTTTAATATTATTACATCATTTAGTAGTCTAGGTTGGTCTATATATTTATTTACATTATTTATGACCCTAGGATTCAAATATGAATATAATGATATTAAACATACAGGAATAATAATACTAACAGAATATTTTCTTAGTCATCCATATTGGATAGTAATAATAATACTTAATCTTTTATATACTTTTACAATAGGATTTAAAAAAACTAAAATATTCTTAAGATTAGAAAGAGAGAGCTAGTATGCTCTCTTTTTTTATATAAAAAAATCGCCTTAATAGCGATAATTAATGGCGGGATCGACGAGACTCGAACTCGCGACCTCCTGCGTGACAGGCAGGCGTTCTAACCAACTGAACTACGACCCCTTATTAAAACAAAAATAGTATACACTATTTTTTTAATTTTGGCAACCCTTTTTTAATTAATAAATATAAAGAAAATATAATAACTAATACACTTAATAACTGAGGTAATCTTAAACCTAATATAATTGGGGTAGGGTCTATACGAATAAACTCCATAGAAAAACGAATTAAAGAATATCCAATTAAATAAATTAAGAATAAATAATCTATAATCTTCTTTTTTCTAAATAAAAAATGTAATATTAAAAATAATAATAAATTTAAAAAAGATTCATATAGAAAAGTAGGGTGAAAATAACTATAATCAAAATATCCATCTACCCTATTTTCTAAAGCTATTGGAATTGATAAAAAATATTCTGTAGGTTTACCAAATAGCTCTTGATTAAAATAATTACCCCATCTACCTATACTCTGTCCTAAAATTAAAGCTGGTGATAAATAACCTGCTAGTTTCCAAAAAGATAAATTATATTTCTTGGTATAATATATTAATACAAGTAACCCAACTATAACCCCACCTTGTATAGATACACCTCCTTGCCATATTTTAAATATATCCAAAGGATTATTTAAATAGTATGATAGATTAAATAAAATAACATGTCCTAATCTAGCACCAATAATACCAAATATAATTAAATAAAAGAACAAATCTTCTACCTGTTTTTTAGATAAAATATTATCTTTAATTAAAAAATATCTAGCATATAAACTACCTAATACAATTGCAGAAACAAAAATTAAACCATAATAATGTAATGTTATTGGTCCAAAAGAAAATATAATAGATTGAGGTAAATAATTATGTAAAAACATTAAAGATTATTAAGAATATAACCAATAATACCTTGCCATTTTTCATAGGTTAAAGATCCAGCAATTAAAGTACCATTTACAAAATAACTAGGTGTACCTATTACATCTAATTCAACTCCAGAAGCAAAATCTTGTCTAACTTCTTTAGCATATACTTCGTCATCTAAACAAAGATCAAACTCACCTTCATTTAACCCCATATCTTTAGCTAATACTTTTAAATTAGTTTTAGTAAAATCATCTTGATTTTTATAAAGAATATCTCTATAATCCCAATACCTACCTTGTTCATTAGCACAATTAGCAGCTAAATGAGCATTAAGTACATTTTCATGCATACCTTCATTTGGAAAATCTTTAGGTATAAATCTAATTAAAGAACTAAAATTAGATATTAACTTACTTATTTCTGGTTGTTCTTCCTTGCAAACAGGACAACCAAAAGATTCATAAGCTATTATGGTTACAAAAGGTTCTTCTGTTCCTAACCATGGATCATCATCTGATATTAAATCTGCTAAATCTTTTTGATTTATTTTAAACTGTTCTTCTGTAAACCAAGTACCTGTATCTCTATCATACATTTTACCTTGTTTAAAATAATTTAAATCTCTAAATACTAAAAATGTAAGATAAATTACAAAAAGTATTAATAATATAGTTAAGAATATAACAATTATACCCCACCATCTTTTATACCACTTTTTGTAATAACTATCTGCTAATGTATTAGAAATTCTTTCTTTTAATTTATTACTCATATTTTTATTTTACTTTCTAAAAAACTAGCTAAAGAAAATAGTTTGTTTTCCTCAAAACTATCACCTAATAATTGTAATCCAATAGGTAAATTATTATTATCTTTACCAATAGGTAAAACTAATCCAGTTATACCAGCTATATTAGCTCCTACAGTAAATACATCAGATAAATACATTTGCATAGGATTATTAATCTTCTCCCCTATTTTAAAAGCAGTTGTAGGAGTAGCTGGTGTTAATAATATATCTACTTTTCTAAAAACATTAGAAAAATCTTTTTTAATCAATGTTCTAATCTTCTGAGCTTTTTTGTAATAAGCATCATAATATCCTGCAGATAATATATATGTTCCTAAAATAATTCTTCTTTTTACTTCAGAACCAAAACCATTACTACGAACATATGAATACCATTGTTCTAAACTCATATTCTTTTTACCACATTTTCCATATAGTATTCCATCATAACGAGCTAAATTAGAACTAACTTCAGCAGGCATAAGTAAATAATAAGCAGATAAAGCATAATCTGTATATGGTAAACTTACTTTTTTAATTATATATCCATTATCTTTTAATAATTTAATACTCTCCTCTATTTTATCTTTCACCTCTTTATCAATACCCTTACCAAAATATTCTTTAGGAATACCAATTGTATATTTCTTTTTACTAAAAGATAATTTAGAAACTTTTTCTTTAGAACTAGTAGCATCTTTTTTATCAAACCCAGCCATATAGTGTAATATATAACTTAAATCTTTTACATTATTAGCCATAGGACCTATTTGATCTAAGGAAGATGTCATAGCCATAGAACCATAACGAGAAACACGTCCATAACTAGGTTTTAAACCTGTTACACCACAGAAACTAGCTGGTTGACGTATAGAACCACCTGTATCTGTCCCTAAGGACACAGGAGCTAAATTATTAGATACAGCTACTGCAGAACCTCCTGAAGAACCACCAGATACTCTTGTATTATCATTAGAATTTAATACAGGGCCATAAGCAGAGTTTTCATTAGAAGAACCCATAGCAAATTCATCACAATTAGTTTTACCTAGTATAATCATACCAGCATCTTTTAATCTTTGAACTGCTGTTGCTGTATAACTAGCTGTATAGTTTTCTAATATTTTAGAACCACCAGTAGCTTTTAAATCTTTAACTAAAATTATATCTTTTACTGCTAAAGGTATACCTGTTAATATAGTTGGTTTACCATTCTTTAATCTTTGATCAGCTTTCTTAGCCTCTTCTTCAGCTTTAGGATTTATAGAAATAAAAGAATTAGTTTTATCTTTCTTTATTCTTTTTAAATATTCTCTAGTTAATTCTAAACTAGTAAAATCACCAGATTTAAATCCAGCTTGTATCTTATCTATACTTAATTTTTCTAAATTAATCTTCATTATTAAATACTTTAGGTGATATTATATAATTATCTTTTACATTACAAGCATGATTCACAGTTTCTGGACTAGAGTCTTCTACTATATCTAAACGAGGTGGTGCTACATCTAAATCCTCTACACCACTTAAACTCTCTTTTATCTTATCTAAATCTAATTCATTTATTTTATCAACATAATTCAAAACATCCTTCAATTGTTTTTGATAGGTTTTAATCTCTTCTTCACTTAACTTTAATTTAACTAAATCAGCTAAATGTAATACTTCTTTTTTACTAAACTTCATAGTGTAATAATATGTTATTTAAGATGTTTTAGCAAATACTATTTCTCATACTTTAATAATTCTTTTTCAGTTATTATATTAATATTTAAATCTTCAGCTTTTTTTAATTTAGATCCAGGTTTTTTACCTATAACCAAGTAATCTAAACTACTAGATACAGAAGATACAACCTTACCACCCACTTTTCTAATTATATTCTTAGCTTTATCTCTGCTAATATTTAAAGATCCTGTAAAAACAAAAGTTTTACCTTCTAATACATTACTTATATAATCTTCTTTTTTAATTTCTATACCTAATTCAAATAAATCTTCTACAACTTTAATAATATATTCATCTTCAAAGTATTTAACTATAGATTTAGCTACTTCAGGACCAATGTCTTGTAAGTCTTCTAATTCTTCCTTCTTACTATTTTTAAAATTATTAAAATGTTTAAAATGTTTAGTTAAACTAATAGCTGTTTCTTCACCAACATGTCTAATACCAAGAGAGTATATAAATCTAGATAAAGTTACTTTTTTACACTCTTGTATACTATTCAAAGTATTATTTACTTTTTTCTCAGCAAAACCTTCTAAAGATAATAAATCACCTTTCTTTAATCTAAATATATCAGCAAAAGTAATTACCAGCCCTTTATCTGATAATAGTTTAATAATACTATTACCTAAACCTTCAATATTAAAACCTTTTTTAGAAACAAAATGTATTAAACTTTCTATATTCTTTGCATAACATTTACTATTCGAACAATAGTATGCTACTTCATTATCTTTTCTTTTAACCTTACTATGACAAGCAGGACATACTCTAGGAAATCTATATTTTTTTTCTTTACCTGTTCTTAAATTTTTTAATACCTTAACTATATCAGGTATTATATCTCCTGCTTTCTGAATTATAACTGTATCCCCTATTCTTACATCTAATCTCTTTATTTCATCTATATTATGTAATGTAGCCCTAGATACTATACTACCAGCTACAGAAACAGGTTTAAGTACAGCTACAGGCGTTAAGGCTCCTGTTCTTCCTACTTGAACTTCAATATCTAATACTTTAGTAGTAACTTGTTCTGCAGGAAACTTAAATGCTATCATCCACCTCTCCGCTTTACCTATATGTCCTAATACTTTTTCTTGTTTAATATTATTAACTACAATTACACTACCATCAGTTTCATAGGGTAAAGACTTTCTTTTTTCTACCCATTTCTTTAAATATTTATCTACTTCATCTATATTCTTACACCTTTCATTATATGTACTTGTTTTAAATCCTAAATCTTTTAATATATTATGACTTTCTTCATGATCTTTTTGCCCTAAGTCTGTAATTAATTCAAATACTATACAATCTAATTTTCTTTCTCTAGCTATATTAGGGTTTAACTGTCTAATACTACCAGCGGCTATATTCCTAGGATTAGCAAATACACTTAAACCTTTCTTTTTTCTTTGTCTATTAATTTCATTAAATACCTTTTTATTCATCACAACCTCTCCTCTAACTTCTATTTCTCTAGGTAAGTTCTTACATTTTAATGATAGTGGTATAGAAGTTATAGTTTTAAGATTATTAGTTACATCTTCTCCCGCTTTACCATCTCCTCTAGTAGCACCTTTGTCTAATACACCATTTATATATGTTAATACTACAGTTAAACCATCTAACTTTAATTCAGTATAATAATCTTTTACTTTTTCTTTTAATATTTTTTCATTTCTTTCTTCCCAATTCTTTAAATCATTGTAATTAAAAGCATCTGCTAAAGATAATATCTTAGTATTATGTTTAACTTTTTTAAATTTATCTAAAGCTTTACCACTTACTCTTTGTGTAGGACTATCTTTTCTAATCAATACAGGATATTCTTTCTCTAAATCAAATAATTCTTTTTTCAAAGAATCTAAAGCACTATCAGATATTTCTTGCTTATCTAATACATGATACAAATACCTATGATGAGATATTTCTTTTATTAACTTATCTATCCTATTTTTAGCTTCTTGTTTATTCATACTCCCATTGTAAATGAGGATAATCATTACCATTATCAATATACCAAATGCAATCATGACTAGGCATACCTGTCGATAAACATTGATCTCCTTGTATGGTGGAAATAGACCATTCCCATCCACTAGCAGGATTATGAAATGTATCAAAATCTTTCATCTCAGCAGTACTCTTATCTTCACTACTTGTAGGATAATTACAAGCACTTTCTGCTATAACCTCACAATCATAGAATGAATGTGAAGAAGGAGATCCATAACCACTTATTCCTCCTGCATTTGTTATATTTTCAAAATCATAAATAGTGCTAGCTGAATATGAATCTTCAATTTGTGCATAGTTATTTTTACCAATAATACCACCGATATAATCATTTGCTGTAATATTAGTCTTTGCATAGGAATTACTAATTTTTGAATATGGTGAAATTGGACTTTCTATATTATATCCAACTAAACCACCCACTCTAATATTACCAGAAATACTATATATATTTACATATGATTCATTAATTGTAGATTTTTTCATATAACCAACTAAACCACCTGTATTATCTCCTCCGGAAATAATACTACCAGATACTCTTATATTATTAACCTCAGAATTTTCCATATAACCAACTAAACCACCTGTATTATCTCCTCCGGAAATTGTTTGTATTAATAATTGAACATTATTTATTTCTGCATCATATATATCTGAAAATAATCCAACATTATTTCCAGTTTCACTTATATTAATATTTTTTATCCAGAATCCTCCACCATTAAAAATACCATGAAAATTATCTACAGGGTCAAATGTTTCAGTTAAATTTATATTATTTATTAATGTATGGGTTCCATACGAATTATTCATATAATCAAAATCAGAAGATTCATCTATATTATATGTACAACAAGAATTATTACCAGATTCACAACCGCTTGAACCACTAACATAATTACTAGCATTAGGATCTGTACATCCATGTACTTCTGCAACATTATATTCACAACAACCTGTATTACCATCAATACCCTGACAACCATTTGCGCCAGGAACATAATTATTAGCTTCTTCATCAGGACAACCTTGTATAGGAGGAGGAGTAATAATATCACTTTTAGTAATATCTTGTTCAGAGAATATAACATAAGAGAAAATATCAGATACAGGAGCTAAAGATGGTATTACAGCTTCTAATCTATACTTAGAATTATGATATTCACCTTGTACACTAATTTTAGCTTGAGATAATATACCTATTTCATCATTACCTTGAGTTATTTTAAAACCTAATTCTTCTATTTCTTCATCAAAAGCTCTAAATTTAAAACGATAATATTTAGTATTTGCTAAACTAGAAATAATAACACCATTACAATTATCACTATGAGAATTACAATTACAAGTGTATAGATTTTCTGTTTTAGTAAAAGGACTATTAAAATTACCAGCAAAAGAAAACAAAGTTACTTCAAGTCTATCGTTACCATGATTACCATAAAAACAATTATCTATTGACCACTCAATATTACCTTGAGCATTAACACTACTATGCCAATTAATATCACTAGCACCTATATCGCCAGCAGGATCAATAATGTCTACATGAACAGATGAAGATGTTGATATATTGTATGCAGAAAATCCTAAATTAGATAAGGTTGTTGTTAAAAATTTATATGAACCATAACTTAAGTGATGCTCTGTATTGTGTAAATTTTCAAACCTGCTAAAATCATGTGTTCTAGCTCCATATTTTATAGAATACAAACCTTGCTCTATACCACTTTCAGCAACATAAAAAGAATAGATAGAGTTACCACTATTTAAAGACATTTTAACTTCATTAACTATAATACTAGTAAGTAATAGTACTGAAACCATTATTAAAGAAGAAATTAAAAGAGACATAGCTAAAGCCATACCTTGATTATTTTTTTTTTTCTTAAATATATTATACATAAAACTATCTTCGATATATTCTAGAAGATACTGTTGTTTGTAAAAAATAACTTACTTGTTCTGTTTCTCTTTCACTAATATAGTCTACTTTTAATCCAATTGTAACTCTAGGATGTTGATTAATACTTTCATTATTATATGGATTAGTAGAAGGAGATATCTTAAAAATTAAAGAATTAATATCGGCATTATTTAATACTTCATCTAATAATTTAGTTTTAGATTTAGAACCAGCTAAATAGTATGAGGGAATAATATAACTACTATATACTAAATCTAAATAATATAAAGAACTATACTCACCACTTTCACTTTCTTGTACAGCAAAAGCAAAAATAGAGTTGTCTTCTCTTTTTAAGAGAATACAAGAACTATAATTATTATAAATTAATAAACTACAATCAGGATTAAATTCTATAATCTCATTATTACGTATTTCTCTAGTCATCATTTCCATAGAATACTGCATATCATTTAGTAATTCTTGAGAAGATTTAGTATTAGCCTGAGCTTTAGAAAAAGCAATATATATACCAGATATAGCTATTGATAATAAAGAAAAAACAAATAAAGAAACTAATATCTCTACTAAAGTAAATCCTTTGTTTTTATTATTTTTCATCATCTTTTCCAATTATATAATTCAGTTACAGCTTTTGCTGTTTTACTTTTACCATATCTTTCCCACTCTACTTTTGAATTAATTTTAATACCTATTTTTTCTTCATTATCTTCTATATTACTTAAAGTAATAGTTCTTGAAAAAATAATAGCTTGCCCATTAATACCATGTGCATATAATTCATCATTATTAATACTTAAATTAGAAGTACCTTCATATGCGGTTAATTCATTATCATTACAATCCATAATATATAAACCAGAAGTTAATCCTTTATCCCAAGAATATATATATCCAGTATCTGTATCTATTTCATTAGCATCAATTTTTAACCAATTACTATCTCTAATACTACGTACTAATTCTATACCCTCTCTAGCTAAATTAGCAGCTAAGACTCTATCATAATTTTCTCTAGCTATTCTTAAATTAGACATAGCTAAAGCAAAACCAGCCATTATAGCTACAGAAAAAACACCCAAAGCTATTAAAACCTCTATTAAAGTAAATCCTTTTTTATTATCTATCTTCATTTATTTTATTATAATGGTATACCATCATCCTCTATTGTTTGACCACCTGGCTTTTTATTATGCACCAATATTCCATCAGCAAAAAATGTATTACCTTCTACTGATTTTAAATTATATGTTTGTACTTCTTTTTTAATATATTCAATACTATTAATTCTTTTCCAACCATCTATGGTAAAAACTTCATCAAAGTTTTTTAATTTAAATACTTCCATCTTACTATCTAAATATGTAGCCTTAGGATTTAAAGAAGCCCAACCTTTTGTTAAAGAATTACGAGAATATATTGGATGTTCATTAGTTAATTTTAATTCCTTACCATCTGCTAATGATATGATATAATAATCCTGTCTAATTGGAGATTCTAACTCTAATACTTTAGATTTAGTATATTTATTATCACTATATCCCATAATACTATCACCTATTTGTATATCTTCTATGTTTTTATAGGAATAATCAGATAATAATATTTTTGTACCCTTTAAAAAACAAGAAGTAATAGGTATAATCTCTTGATAAGAAGAACCAATATTACTCCAAAAACCTTGTTCTGTATCTTTTCCTAAGTGTATAACAGAGGTTTCACATAAACCTCCACATGATTGTTCATGCACTTTTATTTCATACTTACTTTCTTCTTCATTTTTAGTTAAATTAGTATCAAATTCATTTTCACTTACAAATCTAAAATAAAAAATAGAAAGACTACTACTATTATCTGATATATTAATATTATCTTGAAGATTTATCATACTTATTTCTATAGCATTATCTGTATTATTAGCATTAGGATATGCATAAATATAATAACTATTAGGACTATATTTTTCTATACCATAACCACCTTTAGGAAAAGAATTTTCTCCTGCTACATATATATCAGCCATAGTGGTTTTAGACGCAGCCATATTTCTAACCATTTTAATATCAGATAATAGTTTTTCTGTTGTTGACTCTATTTTAAACTTATCCCCTCTTTTATTATTAATAACTACAACAGAAGATATTACAGCTATTAAAGCTATAACAACTAAAATCTCTATTAAAGTTAAACCTTTTCTAAGTTTTTTCATATAAATAAATTAAAATACCAATTATATAACACTTCACCATAGAGCATGGTAATAAATGTAGCTAAAGATAAAAACGTACCAAATGGTATTTTACTACTCCACTTTTTTTTATTAAACAATAATAATATTACTGCTACAAAACCACCTAATACATAAGCTATAAACAAAGCAGTTAAAATCATAGGCCAACCTAAGATAATACCCATTAAAATACCTAGAAGTATATCCCCACCACCTATCCATTTACCTTTTGATATAGCATATTGTAAGTAGAAAAACCCACCACCTATTACTAAACCTATTAACAAATTTAAAATACTAAAACCTAAAAATATATTAGCAATAAATACAAATACTACTGCAGGCCATATAACAATATCTAAGATTAAATAATACTTTAGATCATAAACAAAGATTACTATTAAAAAACTAGAAATAACCCACCAATTTAATATATGTAATATATCTTTAGTACTTAAATATAGTATATTTAAACTAGGTACTATACTATAAAATACTAAAACAAAAGTTAAAGCAGTAGCTAATTCTACTAAAGGATATTGTTTAGAAAACCTATGCTGACAATACCTACAACGCCCTTTTAAGAAGATATAACTAAAAACAGGTACTAAATCCTTAGTATATAGTCTATGACCACAAAACAAGCATTTAGAAGGCCCCTTAACAAAGGATTCTTGCCTATGTAGTCTAAATATAACAACATTTAAAAAACTACCTATTAAAAGCCCTAGTATTATAATAAAAACTACTATCATAGTAGTCTTATTATATCATAATTTATTAGATATTCCTAATCTATTGCTTAGAAATACATTCCATTATTATATTAGTCTTTAATCTACATTTACCACCCTTAGAACTTTCAATATTCCAAACAGGCCAAGAATTATCTAAATTAAATTCTATTAAATAATCATTCCCATTACTAATATATTTACCAAGTCTAGACCAATCAAAACTACGATTAAAATATATTAATTCTCCAGATTTATTAAAACCATTATCACTTAATCCTCTTATTTCTTCTAAATCTACTTTAACAGCCTCAGGATATGTATTAAACTTATCATAATATCTTTCTAAACCATTAGCAAATTCATTAATTTGACTTATAAAAGTTAAATCTTTACTACGACTATTATTATATCTTATAATAAAAATAATACTTATTATTATAATAATAATTCCTACAATTATTAAGATCTTATTCTTCTTGCTATAATTAAACATATTATGTTGGAACTTCTATATTTTCTGGTACACCTGGATTTTCTTCTCCAACTAAATCACAACCCTCTGGAGTACAAGTTACACATATAGCTCCCTCGCTACTATTAATACAAGCACCATAAGACCATGCTATTTTAGTAGCATTGTTTATAGAGCAATATATGCTACCAGCTCCTGGTAAATCTGGCCAATCTACACCATCACACATTTCTGTACCTTGTGTTACTTCTACCCAATCTGGATAAGGACCGTCAGAACAATCATCGTTATCTGCTATTGTACTTCTTTTAAATTCTCCCTTATCATAAATACAGTAATTAACTGCTGAAAATATATTCTGCATATACTTTTGTAATGCAGATCTTTTAGCTTTTGTTCTTGAACTATTTAAATTAACAATAGCTACAGAAGCTAATACACCTATTATAGCTATTACTACTAATAGCTCTACTAATGTAAATCCTTTTTTATTTT
This sequence comes from uncultured Gammaproteobacteria bacterium, assembly GCA_964478385.1. Taxonomy (GTDB): domain Bacteria; phylum Patescibacteriota; class Patescibacteriia; order UBA1558; family GWA2-36-10; genus UM-FILTER-36-13. Next base: position 7,642 of record CAYZIE010000005.1, on the reverse strand, counting down.
TCATAAATACATTATATTATATAATAAAGACTATGTATACACATGGCCTTTATTATCTTTATTTGTAATGTAGAAATTAACAAGCTGGACCATTAGGAACATTTGTAACTTGTTTTGATGAACCAGTAGAATCAACACACCAAAATTCCGTATTATCAGTAGCTAATGACCAATATGCAAACCAAGTTTGATCATCAATGTCAATTAAACCACTACCACCAATTTCAGCTAAAGCAGCTGCAGCATTAGTCCAAGCAGGATCATCGTCTAAACCATCGTATGTATCATCTTCATCATAAAATAATTCAGCTCCTGCAGGTATAGCAGCTAAATTAGCTTTAATAGCAGCATCTTTACCCTTATTACGAGCAGTGTTTAAATTAACAACAGCTACAGATGATAATGTACCAATTATAGCTATTACTACTAGTAGTTCTACTAAAGTAAAACCTTTTGTATTTTTCATTTTTTTCTCTCCTTTGTATAATATATAGTAATTAAAACTTGGAATTCCTTAAGCTCTAATTAAACTATATATTTATTAAATTAATTATATATATATTATATCATATTTAAATAATCTATGCTAACCCTTGAGCTACTTGGAACATCGGCATTATAATAGCAGCTACCATACCCCCTACTCCTACACCCATAATAATTAAAATAATAGGTTCAATTAAAGCAGTTAAACCTAAAACTAAATTATCTACTTCTCTAGTATAAAATTTACTTAATCTATCTAATACATTACCTAACTTACCTGTTTTTTCACCTAAAACCATCATTTGAGAAAGCATTTTAGGTATTAAATCAGAATGTTGAAATATAGTTGATATTGAATTACCATCTTCAACTTCTTTAATAGTATCTAATATTATTCCTTGATACGCTCTATTATCCACTACTTCAGCTGTAACTTTTAACCCTGTTGTAATTGGTACTCCACCTTGTATTAAAACAGATAGACTTCTAGTAAAACGAACAATATATATTTTTTTAAATATATTACCAAATATTGGCATTTTAATCTTCAAAGCATCCCAAGCTAAATGACCAACTTTAGAACTAATCCATAACTTACCTAATACTATAGCTATAGCAAATAAAACAATTATCAATACCCAATATACAGACATAAAATCAGATACATTAACCAAAAGTCTAGTTAAGAAAGGTAATTCAGCGCCTGTTTCTTCTAACATATTAGTCATTTTAGGTATAACAAAAACCATCATTAAAAAACCAACTACAATCATACTAAAGATTATAAATAAAGGATAAATCATAGCTCCTTTAATTTTAGACATTAAATCATAATCTTTTTCCATTTGATCTGCTAAATATTCTAATACTTCATCTAATTTACCTGATGTTTCTCCAGATTTAATCATAGAAGTATAGAAATGAGAAAAAATATTAGAGTGTCTAGCTAAAGCAGATGATAATTTCATACCACCGTCTACATCATCAGCTATTGTTGTAATTTTATCAGAAAAATCAGGATTAATAGTTTGTTGAGATAAAATACGTAAAGCTTCTACTATTGGTACAGTAGCTGCTATCATAACTGATAATTGACGAGAGAAAATAACTAAATCTCTTTGACTTACTTTACTTAAATTCATCTGTAAAATAGATTTTTTCTTTTTTAAAGTAGTTTCTGTTAAAGATAATACTATTAAACCTTTGTCACTTAAAAGTTCTGCAGCTTCACTTTCAGTAACAGCTTCTACTGTTCCAGTAGACATTCTACCCTCTATTGTTCTTGCTTTGTAATTAAATACTGCCATATATTAAAAATTCTTTTTAAATACTCCGGGGTTAGATGCTTGACTAATAGCATCTTTTGCATCTATATCACCAACTTTTACTAATTCTAATAATGATTTATCTAAGTTAACCATACCTTCATCTTTAGATGTTTGCATAATGCTTTGTAATTGTTGTAAATTATTACTCTTAATACTAGTTTTTACAGCTATAGTCATAGTTAATACTTCAACAGCTAAAGTTAATCCTCCAGAAGATCTAGGTATTAATCTTTGAGATATAATTCCTTTTAAATTATTAGCTAAAGTATCTTTAGCCCATTCTAATCTATTATCATCTATATTACTTAAAAATCTTTCTAAAGCTGAAACAACAGAATCTGCTGATAGTATAATAATAACTAATTTACCAGATTCAGACAATTCTAATATAGATTCTTCTAAATTATCTTCATTAATAGAACTAATAAATAGTACATCTATATCTTCTTCTTTAGCGTTATTAACTCCTTCAAGAAAAGAATTAATATCTTTACCTACTTCTCTTTGTTCTATAACACTTTGATTGTTTATAAATAAATGTTCAATTGGTTTTTCTAAAGTTTGTATATGTAAACCTTTATTTTGATTCAATGTTTCTATTAAACTAGTAGCTGTAGTTGTTCTACCACTATTAAAAGGTCCTGTAATAATTATTAACCCTTTATCACTATTTAATAATTGTAATATAGCTGTGGGGATGTTTAATTGTTTTGGTGAAGATATATAACTAGGAATTAAACGTAAAGAAAGTGCTAAATAGCCTTTTTGATAGAAAACCTTAGCTCTAAAACGAGATTTATCAGCCCAAGTATATATTGTTACTACTTCTTTTTCTTGTTTTAATCTTTCTTGGTCTTCTTTGCTTAAAAATGATTCTACGATAGTAGATATAGCGTCAGGTGTAAGTACTTTTTCTTCTGATAAAGTAGTTAATCTACCCCCTACTCTTATAACAGGGTTAGAACCTGCTACTAAATGAATATCAGTAGCTTTTCTTTCAGAAGCTATACTTAAAATACTATTAATATATAATGTATCTGTCATTATTATTGATTTAAAACTTTTTTAATTTTTCCAATAACCTCACTAGGAACAAAGTGAGCTTTTATTAAATATGAATCTGCTCCTAAATCTAAACATTTATCAATATCATCTTTTTGAGCATAGTTTGTAAGTACAATAACTGGGATATTCTTAGTATTTTCATCTTTTTTTAATTCAGTTAATACTTGAAAACCATCCATTTTAGGAAGATTTAAATCTAGTAGAATAAGGTTTGGAATATCTTTTTGAGCTACTTTAAGGCCTTCTTCACCATCTACAGCAGAAAGTACATTAAAACCTTCTTTTTCTAATTTTATAACATACATTTCTAAAAGAAATTGATCATCTTCTACTATTAATATTTTGTTATCCATATATTTAACTTATTTATTAAACATTACTTAATCTTAACACTTCTTCAGCACTTGTTAAACCTAAAAGAGATTTTAAGGCTGCATCTTGCTCTATGGAAGTAAAATGTTGTTTATCTAATTCTTTTTTAACTTCTTCTCTATTAAATCCTTTAGCTACTAAATCTTTTAATTCTTGAGTTATACCTACAACTTCAGAAACAGCTAATCTTCCTTTGTATCCTGATTGAGCACAATTAGAACATCCTTTTCCTTTGTAAAAGGTAAGATTACTAATATCAACATCTTTGTAAATAGCTTGTTTTGGTATACTATCTAGTATTTTTTTCATTTTAGCTAGTATATCTTCTGGAAGATTATCTTTTTCCTTACATTTTTCACAAATCTTTCCTACTAAACGTTGAGCTATAACTATATTTAAGGTATTAGCTAAAAGAAATGGCTCTACATGCATATCAAATAGTCTTGGTATAGCTCCTAAAGCACTATTAGTATGTAATGTACTTAAGACAAAGTGTCCTGTTAAACCAGCGTGAATAGCTAGTTCTGCTGTTTCATTATCCCTAATCTCACCTACCATGATAATATCAGGATCTTGTCTTAATAATGCTCTTAAGCCAGTAGCAAAAGTAAATTTTATATCTGGTTTAACTTGAGATTGATTAACTCCTGGTACATAATATTCTATTGGGTCTTCTAAGGTAACTATATTTACATCTTCTTTGTTTAAATAACTTAAAGCAGAAAATAGTGTGGTTGACTTACCAGAACCAGTAGGACCAGTTACTAAAAATAATCCGTGTGGTTCTTTAATATTTTTTTCAATTAATTTTAATTGTAATCCTCTAAAACCATTATCAGCAAAAGTTGGTGCTTTTTCTGGAGTTTCTAAAATACGCATTACTACTTTCTCATAACCTAGTAAAGGTATAGTTGAAATACGGAAATCTACATCTTTATTATGTATTCTCATATGAATACGTCCATCTTGAGGTATTCTAGTTTCATCAATCTTCATATTAGCCATAACTTTGATTCTAGAAACTAAAGCAGAATGAACATATATTGGCAAAACAATAGTTGTATTTAATATTCCATCTATTCTATATCTAACCTTACTTTGAGTACCAACTGGTTCTATATGTATATCTGATGCTCTTCCTTCTATTGCATGTCTTAAAATAACAGAAACAATTTTAGAAACAGGAGCACTTTTAACTACATCTTTTGATTCTTCTTCTGGTAAATCTATATCTTTAGGTGCAAATATATCTTCAGCTACATCTAATGCTTCTCCTACTTCCTCTCCTAAGGTCTCATATTGTTTTATAGCGGTATCAAAACTATCTTGTGATATAATGTAGTACTTAACTTTAAAGTTGTTCTTACGAGCTAAAAAATTAAGAGCTTCTATAGCTTTAAAATTAGTAGGATCTACTAATCCTGCTTCTATATTATTACGCTTTTTATTAAACACAACTAAACTATAGCTTTCAGATAAATCTTGGGGTAAAACATTCAAAATATCAGAAGTAATAGTTTTATCAACTAAACTAGTATATTCAATATCATAGAAAATGCCCTTAGCTTTAGTCCAATCTTCTTCATCTATTACAATAAGGCGACGAATTTCTTTTTCTGCTTCTGTAAAAGATGGAAAATCTTTTGTTAAAAGCATATTATATTGTTCGTCGCTTAAAAAATTATTACTTTTTAGAAAATCTAAAAATTTTGTAAAAGCTTGCTTATTCATAGACTATATTTTAAGGGGTAAAAGGCTTAGGATTACCAATATTATCTTCAGTGTTTATTATAACCTCAACTTCTTGTAATTCAATATATTGTTGACTAGAATATAGTTCTTCAAAAACAGAATTGGGATGATTTTGATCAAATAGACTTGTCTTTAAAAAGTTCTGAATATTATTTACTGCTATTTCTTTTAACTCTTTCATTTGTTGAATTTCTACTTGTTCTTCAGCAGTAATATCTACCTTTTCAATACTTAAAGAACTAAAAACAAAATAACTACCAACTATTATTATGACAGCGAAAGCAAATAAAATGATTGTCATTACTTTTTTATCTTGCATACTTTTATTTATAATACATAATCATAGAAAAATTAAATATTTGTCCACCTTCTCCTTCTTCTGGTAATTCTTCAATTAATTCATCAAAGCTAATGGTTTGAATATCCATTAATCGTAAATTAGATTCTAAATCAGATAAATATAGTTTAAATGATTCATATACACTTTCTCCTAAAGGATTGATGTCTTTGTATAAAGAAAAATGAATAGATAATGTTTTAAAACTATTTTCTTCTACATTTTCTTGTTTTATATCCTCAGCTATATCAATATCTAATAATTGAAAGCCTCTATCTTTAGCTAATCTATCAGCTAAAACAAATAATTCTGCAGTTTCTGGAGTATTAGGTAATATATTACTTAAACGATCTAAATCTCTTTGTCTATCTACTTTTATATTATTATATTCTTCTTTTAATTTTTTAATTTTACTTAATAATTCTTTATTATTTACTTCTTTTTCTTCTGTTAAAGTAGTTTCTTCTGTAGCTATTTTAATATCTTTAATCTTAGGACTTAAAACAAGTGAATACCCTGTTAATAGTATTGAAAATACTATAATTCCAGAAACTAATAATACATACTTATTTGCTAATAGTAGTATGTTAGAAGGTTGCTCAAATTTTATTTGTGGTTTTCCTCTCATATTAATCTTGATTTGAATAATAGAATAAATTTGTATTTAAAATTAAATTAATACTAAATGATACTCCATCTTCTGATAAAGAAGCAGAAGATATATTAACAGAAGAAACAAATTCTTTAGCATCTTCACTTTGTAATACTTTTAATTGTCTAGCAACAGAATCAAAACTATTACCAACTGCTTCTAGGGTCATAGATCCATTATTACCTGCTATTAATCCTTTATAATGTACTTCTGCAACAGTATATTTTTCTAATAGTTCAAAGAAATTAGTCCAGTACAGGTGTTTATTCAATAAATTATTAATTAAATAAATATCTTTACCTAAAACATTTATTTCATCATTAATAGTTTTAAATTCTTGAATTTCTCTTTCTATGCCTGTAATTTGTTCTGCTTTTCTTGTTTGTTGTTTATGTATATTTTTTTCTTGCAAGAATAATACAACAAAGAATATTAATACTATAGATACAGAAACAATTAAAGATGTAATTAATAGATTTATAATCTGTTTCCAACTCTTAGTCTTAGCTGCAGTAGGTATTAAATCTACACCACTAGCTTCTAAAAACTTAGCTCTAACTCTTGGTTCTGGTTTATGAAACTTAGGTATCTCTATTTTCTCTTCAGGTTTTTTTTCTTTTTTCTTTTCTTCTTTAGGGATAATAAACTCAGGTTTTTTTTCTTCTTTCTTAGGTATCTCTATTTTCTCTTCAGGTTTTTTTTCTTCTTTCTTTTTACCATTACCATTTCTTCGTATTTCTCTAGATAAAATAGATTCTTTAAGTTTATGTTTCTTTTTTCTATTAAAAAACATTAATTTTCTAGATTCAACACTAGGTTTTTTTTCTTCTTCTTTCTTAGGTATCTCTATTTTCTCTTCAGGTTTTTTTTCTTCTTTCTTTTTACCATTACCATTTCTTCGTATTTCTCTAGATAAAATAGATTCTTTAGGTTTATGTTTCTTTTTTTTCTTAAATAATTTAGACCAAAAAGAAGAACCTGAAGATTTCTTTTTTTCTTTCTTTGGTACTTCTATTTTCTTTTCTTCTGGTATAACTAAATCAAAATCAAAATCATAATCTTTACTTTTAGAAAGAGCTTCTTTTTCTTTAGAACGTAAGTTCTCTGGCATTAAATTAATGTCTTTTTCTTCTTTCATATTTTAAATATCACGCATTGCTAAACCTATAGCTGCACCCATTCTAGGACCTATTTCCTGTAATACAGGTTTTAAGTCTAATGGATATATTATTCTATCCCATGGATCCCCTATTATAACTGGAATATGAAGTAAATCAGATAGATATTCAGGTAAATTAGGTAAAAAGGAACTACCTCCAGTTAATACTATTTTATCAATCTTAGCTGTACCCTGTCTTTGGTATAGTTCAAAAACATATTTTATTTCATTAACAATAGAATCTAAAGATTTTTGTATAACATCAGGAACATTCTTTTGACCTAAGCTTGATAAACCAAAGTCTCTTTTAAACTGCTCTGCTCTTTCCCTATTAACATTCATACTAGTCATAATATTCTTAGTAATACTTTCTCCTCCTGTATCAATACCCCTATTTAATACAGGAACTCCTTGTTCTATAACACAGATATCTGCAGTATTAGCACCAATATCTACTATTAATACATTAGAAGGATCATTACCTATTAAAG
>CAYZIE010000004.1:0-30247 GCA_964478385.1 uncultured Gammaproteobacteria bacterium | reverse complement strand
CTAAAGTTTCTTTAACTATATCTAAACTAATACCACCTAATTTAATATCTAATTGAATAGCTGTAATACCATCTTTTGTACCAGCTACTTTAAAATCCATATGACCAGCATGATCTTCTATACCTTGAATATCTGTTAAAACAGCATAATTACTAGAATCATCATCATCTAAAACTAATCCCATAGCAATACCTGCTACAGGAGCTTTAATTGGAACACCCGCATCCATTAATGATAGTGTAGAACCACATATAGATGCTTGAGAAGAAGAACCATTAGAACCCAATACTTCAGATACTACTCTAATAGTATATGGGAAGTCATCATTATCTGGTAAAACTGGAACTAAAGCTTTTTCTGCTAAAGCTCCATGACCTATATCTCTTCTACTAGGACCTCTTAAAGGTTTAACCTCTCCGACAGAATACCCTGGAAAGTTATAGTGATGCATATATTTCTTAGTACCAGATTCTTCCATGGTATCTAATGTTTGTTCATCGCCAGGAGAACCTAATGTAACTACAGATAATACTTGAGTTTCACCTCTATCAAATAATCCACTACCATGTGTTCTAGGTAATAGTCCTACTTCAGCAGATAATGATCTAATATCATCTAAACCTCTTTTATCTGGTCTTTTCTTTTTATTAAGTACTAATGATTTAAAAGATTTTTCTAAAGCTTCATCAATTATACTTAAGCCCATAGCTCTCATATCTTTAGTAACTTCACTATCTTCTTTTAAAACTTCACTAACTTTTTCTTTAACCTCAGAGATAGCATCTTTCATTTTACACTTATCTTCATGAAAACAATCTTCAATACTATTACTAGATAATACTTCTTCAACTTTTTCTCTTACTTTTTGAGCTAAAACTTCTCTTTCTTTATCAATAACTTTTTCTTTCTTAGGTACTCCAGCTTTTTTTATAACCTTATCTACAAACTCTACTATTTTATTAATATATTTACTAGAAAACTGTATAGCATCATACATATCTTTTTCTTGTATTTCTTGTCCACCCGCTTCAATCATTATAACCTGATCTTTAGAACCAGAAACAAATAAATCTAAATCACTTTTTTGTTTAGCTTCAACAGTTGGATTAATAACCCATTGATTATCTATTCTCCCTAAACTAATAACTGCTAAAGGTCCTTCCCAAGGTATAGATGAAATACCCAAAGCAATACTTGCTGCTATGGTAGCAGGAAAATCAGGATCATTAACACCATCATATGATAATACTGTTACAACTACTTGAACATCATTACGTTCTACTTCTTTAAATAATGGTCTAATAGAACGATCTATTAAACGAGCTGTTAAAACTGCTTCATCAGTAGCTCTGCCTTCTCTTTTAATAAATCTAGAACCTTTAATTTTACCAGCAGCATATAACTTTTCCTCATAATCAACCATTAAAGGAAAGTAATCAATACCCTCTCTTGGATTTGAAGACATAACTGCTGTTGCTAGTACTACTGTTTCACCATAAGTAATAGTACAAGAACCATTAGCTTGTTTAGCTAACTTACCAATTTCTACTTTTAATTCTTTATCAGCAACTTTAGTGCTGAATTTTTGTATAGACATATATCAAGTCTTTCACATACTGATTTGAAAGCTGATATGGCAAACATTAAACTATTAGTTTAATAATCTAATGCCTACTTACCAACTACATCAGTATTTAATTATTAAATATATTTAAAGCCCTATATAAAATAGGGCGTTTAATTTACTCTTTAACTTCTTCTGGGATATCTTCTTCTTGAATAAACTTCTTCTCTATTTTCAACTTTAAAGCTTTAACTAATTTTTTAAATTTTTTCTCATCTTCTCTTTCTAAATAACGTAATAATTTATGTCTTAGAGAAACTTTTGATAATAATCCTCTACGAGAAGAAATATCTTTTTTATTCTCTCGTAAATGTTTAGTTAATTCTTTAATTTCTTCAGTAAGGATTGCAATTTGCACCTCAGAAGAACCTGTATCATTCTTATGAGTTTTAAATTTTTCAATAATCCTTTGTTTCTTTTTTTTGTCTAACATATTTTTTCCTTTCCTTAGACCGAGTTAGTCTCTAGTTAGACATAAATGTCAGTACTAACCAAGCCTAGGATTTAATTATTAATACTGATATAATCTAACATTTTTAAGTAAATAAGTCAATAGTGTATATTATATATTTATGATAAAATAATATTATGAAAAAAGAGTTAAAAGAATACAAACAATATTTAATATCTTTAAATTTAAAAAGAAGTAGTATAAAAAACTATATATGGCATTTAAATAAATTTTTTGCTTGGCTTGATAATGAAAAAATAACTGAAAAAAAATTAAAAGAATATTATGAATATTTATTACATCAATATGATAAAATAGCTACAATTAATTTAAGGTTGATAATTTTAAATAACTATTTAAAATATTTAAAAAAAAGATTTAGATATATTACTTTAACTCATAAGAAAGAAGAATTGGAAATATTAAGTTCTAAACAATTACAAGATTTTCTAGAACAACCATTAAAAAATAATAGTGCAATTGGATTAAGAGATAAGGTTCTTTTAGAATTACTCTACTCTACAGGATTAAAAGTTGGTAAAATAATTCTTCTTAAAAAAGAATATATTGATGATATAAAAAATGAAATAATAATTAATAATAATATTATACCAATACAACCAATAGCTTGGTCTTACTTAGAAAAATATTTAGAAAAAAGAAAAGATGATAGTCCTTGGTTGTTTATTAATTTTGATAGAGCTAAAAAGTATCAAGGTAAAAAAGAAGATAATAATTATTTAACTGTAAGATCTGTAGAAAGAATTATAGAAAAATATTCTAGAAAATTAAAACCAATACTAAAAATTAATCCTCAGATATTAAGAAATACTCTAGCATATAATTTAAAAAAGGAAGGTGTAAAAGAAAAAGACTTGAAACAAGCCTTACACTTTAAAAGTAAAATAGGAGCAGAACATTATTACAAAAGAATTTAAATACTAATATTAAATAATTCTCTTACAATATATCCTATAAAGAAACTTAAAGTAGCCACCCCTAAACTAATAATAAACATTTCTAAAAATCTTTTCTTAAAAGATAAATTTTTAGCTACAGAAATATATAAATTAAATATAAATATTACAACAATAGCTAAAAATACAGTTAAACCTAAACTATAATAAACATTAGAAAATAATAAATAGGGAAAAACTAAAATAAATACTGTTAATAAATAAGCTATACCTGTATACAAAGAAGCTTTTTTAGGATTCTTTCCATTATCTTCAGACTTAGTAGATAAATATTCAGAAGCAGCCATAGAAAAAGAAGCTGATATACCTGTAACTATACCTGCCATAGCAATTAAATTAGATTGTTGTAATGCTAAAGTAAAACCTGCTAATACTCCAGTTAATTCTACTAAAGCATCGTTTAATCCTAAAACTACAGATCCAGTATATTTTAATTTTTCTTCATCAATTAAATTAATTAATTCTTGTTCATGCTTATGTTCATCATCTATAATCTTACTAGCTTCAGGAACTATTTTAGATAACTCTGTATAATTTAACTGTGCTCTATTCTCTCCTTTCTCCATTAATTTAACAGCAAAGGTTAATCCAAATAATCTAGATAAAAAAGTATATTTAAAAATATTCCACTTACTTGGTTTAGGACTTTTCTTAGTAAACCCCTTCCAAAACATATAGTGCTTATACTCATCTTTAGCAATTTGTTTTAATATTTCTTTATTTTTATCACCTTTAACTATTTTACTTAAAGAAATATATACAAAATGTTCTGTAATTTCACTTTTTTGAGCATTTACTATTTTTTCTAAAATTTTTGAATCTATTTTCATATAATTATTATTAACTTTATATATATTTTAACTTAAACTAGCAATACTTACAACTATTGACAAAATATTAAACATATGCTATCCTACTATATTGTAAACAGTTCATTGGCAAAACAAGGAGGTTGTAATGCCGAGAAAGACAAAAAAGAAATATCAAGTATTTATGCTTGGTACTTATGAGCAAAAAGCAGTCTTAAATGGTATTCTCTGGGCATACAGCGCAGAACAAGCTGTATACCTTTGGGCAAGAAAGTCTGGAGCTACATCATGTAGTGATGTATATGATAGATTGATTGCCAAAGAAATTAAAAAATAACCTAAAGTCGTCCCTGTAATACAGGACCCAAAAGATCTTCCAAGAAAAACACCGGAAGACAAAGGGACCTATATCTAGTGGGGACGACTTTTTTATTTTATTCTGTTATATAAACCAATTAATTTTGTTTGATCTATAATGTGATTTTCCATAGCAGATAATAATTCTTCTTTACTACTATCATTCTGTATATCTAATAATATATCTAAAGCATAAAGTTTAAAAAAATATCGATGCTCTTTATCTGGTGGACATGGTCCTCCATACCCTTGTTTTCCATTAGTATTAAAACCAATAACACCATTGGGAATACTATTCTCTACTATACCTTTACTATCAGATGGAATATTCCAAATCAACCAATGATTCCACATACCATCTTCTCTAATGTTTTTAGGAACATCAGGATCTTCCATAATTAAAAGTAAACTTTTAGTACCTTCTGGTACCTCTTGAAATTCTAATGGTGGATTAATATTATCACCATCACAAGTATATTTAGAGGGTATAGATTGATTATTTTTAAAAACAGAACTTATAATCCTCATAGTTTAAGAATTAAATCCTACTATAGTTAAATACAATCCTAATAATAATGCTAAGAAAAAGGCAATAGGCATAAAAGAAGAATTTTTAAACTTAGGAAGACGTTTAGACAATGCTTCTGGAAAAAATATTCTACAAATACCTTTTAATAATGCTAACCAACCAAATATAGTAATAATTACAGTCCAATCATTAACCCAGATATTATGTTTTAAAACCATGAATAAACCTATGAATAGACTTAAGAATCCAGACATCATCATAGATTCTGGTGTAGAAAAAGAATCAAAAAGAATTTTGATATTTTTTTTGTTAAAAAGTAAAGCTAAAGAGATTATTAATAAATACAAACCCCAAAACTTTGCCAAAATAATTGATAGCTCCATATAATTATTATTAATCATTAGACAATATAATTATATCAAAAAATAAATAAAAAAGACACCTGTTAAAGATAGATGTCTTTTTAGTTATAGACTATATACGTTACTATAAATATTTTAATAGAGTTAGCTAAGAGAATTAATGGTATTATTCCTTTTAATTTTTGCATCTTAGCCGCTATTATAGCTATGGGTTCAACAAGTGGAATAAATGGAAGTAAAAATACAATAATTATTATTGCTTTATTATTCTTTAGAAACCAAGTTAGAAGTTTTTTTTCTCCTCTTCTTAATGATATTCTAATACTCCTTATCCAATATACTTCTCGTATTGCATAACCAAAACCCATTCTTTCAATAACCAACCTATCAAAAACTCCAGTTAAAAAAAATAACCAAAGAATTACAAAGCTAGTACAAAAAGTTACTATCAAAAATGTTTGTAATAAAGTATAGTCAATTGCATGAAAATGAATAATGGCTAATTCTGATTTAATAAACAACAGAATAAAACCAAGCACATCCTGCCACATATATACCTCCTTTGTAAAAAGAACTAAAGTTGCTTACATATACTAATACGTATTTAAAAATTAAACAAGCCATGTATTGACAATTAATACAATTAATAGTATATTAATATATCGTTAGTAATCGTTCTTTAACACAAAAACAAAGGAGAGAAAAATGGTAAAGAGAAAAAATCTTAAACTTCCAGTTATTCCTGTTCCTAAAACACTGGAAGAGGCTACGAAGTTTCTAGGTAAAATCGGAGAAGAACAACGTTCTGTTGATATTATCAAGAATAAGTTAAACGCTGATGTTGATGCATTAAAAACCAAAGCAATGGAAAATGCTGAAAAACATCAAACTAAAATCACACAACTTATGGAAGGGCTTTATGCTTTTGCAGAAGCAAATCGTGATGAACTTACTGATAATAACAAAAAGAAATCTGTTGAAACTCCAAAGGGAATGTTTGGTTGGCGTATTACACCACCTAAGGTAATATTACGTAATCAAGAAATTATTATAGAAACATTAAAGTCTCTTGCATTAGATAGGTTTGTTAGAATAAAAGAGCAGATTAATAAAGAAGCTCTACTTAAAGAATCTAACATTGCTAATTCTATCAAAGGTGTTTCTATTAACCAAAGAGAAGAGTTTGTTATTAAACCAGCTGAGCTGGAAATTGAAATCACTTCTCAAACTGCTAAACTTAAAAAGTCTTTAGCAAAAAGGAATTCCTAAAATAATAAGCTGGTTATTTATATAACCAGCTTTTTTATATATAAAAGGAGTCATTTTCATGACTCCTTAAAGTTAAGTTCTAATTGCACATTGTGACCATTCATCCTTTCTTTAGCTATATCAACATATTCAGGCACATTGTTAATAATAACAAGTAACTCTTGTGCTGTAAGATCTCTTTCTAGTAATATTTTACTTGCAGGACCCTTTATAACAACTGAATCAGGATAATCTAATATTAGATTAACAAGACACTCATTGTCTTGTTCACTCATAATATTACACATCACATTAGGCAATATTTCACTTACTGGTTTCATTACCGACCTCCTTTTGTTAAAAGAACTAAACTACTTTATTCACCTTAATATATTTTAATAAAATAATCAAGTATTAAAAAACACCTTTATAGAAAAAGTGTTTAAAAATATTTTAATGATGAACTACTTGACTAATATAATACATTAATAATACACCAATTATCAACCAAATAGAATGACTAATTATTTTCTTAGGTTTATTATCGTGATGTAATTCAGGAATTAAATCAGCTGTAGCTAAATAAATAAAGTTACCAGCAGCAATAGCAAGCATTAAAGGAATTATATTTTCAAAACTTGTACCAAAATAATAAAATAATAAAGCTCCTACCACTGCAATAAAAGCTGTTATTAAATTATACAGCACAGCTTTAATTTTGGACATTCCAGAATATAATAATATACCAAAATCAGAGATCTCTTGAGGTATTTCATGAAATATAACTGCTAAAGTTACTATTAAGCCAGTAGAAAAATCAAACATAAATGCAGAGGCTATTAATGCTCCATCTATAAAATTATGTATACCATCTCCAACTATATTTAATATAGCAATATTCTTTTTACTTTCTACACACCGAACATCATTCTCGCCACAATGACAATGGTGCCAATGAAATACCCTTTCTACTAAAAAGAAAAAAATAATACTAATTAAAACAAGAGAAAATATTAAATGTGTATCATAAATACCGCCCTCTAATGCTTCTGGTAATAAATCCAGAAAAGCTACAGATAATAAAACGCCAGCAGCTAAACTTATTAAAGGTTTTAAGGGAATATTTTTTTTAAATAGTAATAAAATACCTAATAATGATATTAAACTTACTATAACTGTAGCTAAAATTATATTCAATAACATATTTTTTATTTTAATCTATTCTCATACATATATTATTATATAAACCAGGGCAAAGATAAGGTTGGTATTCATGTAATATTTGTTCACCAACAATACATTCGGTGCATTCCCAAGTTCCATCATGTGAATCACTGTATTCTTGACAAGCATTTAGCGGATCAGGAATATGATTAGGATCACCGCCACTTGGACATGTTCGATATACTATTGTGTAAGATCATTACAACCCATTACAGTATGAAGCAAGGATTGATTGCTTTGATTTATTCTAACCTCGTAACTACCACCACAAGAAGAAACAATATTTGCCAATTCATCCCTTTGTTGTGCATCTAAATCTATCCATCTAAAATCCATAGCATATGAACCGTTTATTTGTGGCACAGAACCACCATAATGACAACTACCCTCTTCATGAATACAAGAATTATCCCAACTATCCCTACATTTACCCAATCCAGTATTATCACTAATGGATGTTATTATAACATCCTCTTTTTCAATAATTGGTGGAGTATCAGGTGGTGTTGCTTGATCAAATAAATCAGTTAGCTTACCATCAATACAACTAAGCATAGCTTGTAAAGAAGGAGACATATCTTTACATTGTGCTTCATAAGGAATAACATCAAAACCAAAACAATCTTCTTTCCCTCCACAAGTATTATCACTATTATTTTCCCATTCTGACACACAACCAACTTCCATTAGTTGATCTTCTGTAGGATAAGTAACACCTAGAATATCATCTAAATAAAAAGTAATAACCAGAGAAGAAGTAAAAACAATAAATATAGCAGTAATAGTACCTATCATAATATCTTTACCTCTTTTAATCTTGTCAGCATTACCACCAGAAGTTAACCACCATATAGCTCCATAAACAAAATATATTAAAGCAAAAGCTCCCATAGCTCCAAATAGTAAATCAATTAAACTTTTAAGGCCTGTAATAGCATCGGTTAAATCACACATCTCACCTTGATTGGTTATACAATTTAAATTATCTAAAAATCCAGCATGAGTAATATTAGGTATTAATACTAAAAAAGATAAAACAATAATTAAAATAATTTTTTTCATATTTTTATATTTAATTCCATTATATTATACCATATATTTAATCTTTTTTCACTTTCAAGAAATAACTAGCTAAATAATTAGCTATAGGTATTGATAATATAATACCTATACTACCTAATAATGTTCTAACTATTTCTGTAGATATAATCTCATTATTTATTGCTAAAGAAAAATTTAAACCAATAATATCACTTTGACTAAATAATATTAACAAAGGTAAAGAAACACCCACATAAGCAAAGAATAAAGTGTTTATCATTGAAGTAATATGATCTATACCAACCTTTAAACTTCTTAAGTATATCTGTCTGTTACTTAATCCTGGATTAGCTATTTTTAACTGCTCTATAATAGAAACTTGAGAAACAATAACATCATCTAAGACACCTAAAGCACCTATTAATATTCCTGCTAGTAATAATCCTTGAAGATTTAAACTACCACTACTCATATCAAGTAAGTATAGTGTTTCTTCTCCCAAATAACCTGTTAACTGAGCTGCTTTAGTAAACACTAAAGATAGTATAGCTGTAAGTATTAAAGATATAATCAAAGATAAATTAATAATATGAGATTTTCTATTAATTCCCTGAGTAAGATATATAGCAAAAAACAAAATAATTATTCCACCTATAACGGAGATAATAATAGGGTTACTTCCTGCCAATATTTTAGGTACTATAAACTTTAAAATTACAAAAAAACTAATCACTAAAGCAATTAAAGATTTAAAACCTTTCCACCTACCAATGGCTAAAATAGAAAGTATAAAAATAATAGTTAAGTATATTATAGGATTTGTTCTATCATAATCTAAAACATAGAATACATTATTACCATCTATATCTTGAGTATAGTTAACTATAACCCTATCTCCTTTTTCATATACTTGACCAGAAATCATTTGTAAATTACCAACACCATTAAAAATAATTTCCTGATCTTTAAAATTACCCTCTAAACCTTTTAATTTTAAATCTTGTTGTATAAGACTACCAGATTCATTTACTATTTCTTCTTCTTGAATTATATCAATAACTTTAGCTTTAAATATTTCTTCTTGAGCATTAACTAAAAAAGGTATACATAAAAGAAATACAAAAAATATTATCTTTTTCATTTGTTTCTATTTTTAATCATTAAGTATATTATACTAATTATTGAAATTATTAATACTATAATCCATAATTTATAAGAAGGATGATGTAGTTTAAACCAAGTAGATGTTTTTTGATATGTCCAATCATTATAACCAACTTTACGCATTAAAAATTCATAAATAGCTAATCCTGAAGAAGCGGAAAAGAAAGATAAAGGAAAACTTCTAACTTTAGAATTAAATATTAATAAAAGAATTATAATTGATAAACCAATTCCTTCGGTTAATCTCCAAGCATGATAATAATATGGATCTAGAATTATATTTGTATTGTCAACTGGTTTAAAAGTAAAAGTTTCTGTAATACTTTCTCCAATAAAGTATATCCAATAACCTAATACATAAAGTAGTTTTAAAAACATAATTTATTATTAAATACTTATCTAGTATACCAAATATTGACAAAGAATAAAAGCTATGATAATATAGTATTTACAATAGAATATCAATGAGACAAAGAATAGTTATCTGTATTTGGACGCTTGGATAACTAGGAGTCAGTAGCGTAACCGACATTAAAACTGGAAACGCCTACTAAGTGGTGTTTTTTTGTAAAAAGTTCTTTAATAATTTAAATAATGAGACGTAGAACTATAATCTGTATTTGGACACTTGGATTATAGGGAGTTAATAGTGTAACCGGCATTTATTTTATAACAACGTCTCATTTATTGAGATGTTTTTTCTTTCAACAAAAGGAGGTATCAACTTGATTGTCTAAACACTTGTTTTGTAGTTTGTAAACTTCACTCTTTCTGGAGGTAAAACCATGAAAAAGATTTTCTTCATGATTATCAACATTTTACTCGTACTTTATATCGGTGCTTGTAGTGACTATAGTCCTGTTTCACCAAGGAATAATACTAATGTCACTATTGGTGAAATTCATACTGAACTTCTTCAGGAATTATATAAAAATATTGATACAGAAAAAAATATTAAAGGTAGTTTAAGTTCTTATGAGAAAAACTATATTATTATCAATACAGTCAATCAAATGACTAGTAAATATAATATTGAATCTTTCTCAGATGAAGATATTTTAACTATTGTTGAATGGGGTCGTGAAATGGCACAGCAAGATCCTGTTCAGATTGTTTCTAATATTCTTAAACCAGATCAATTAGAATGGTGGGATAGATTTTCTTCAGAGGCTGAGATTAAAAACATCCACCAGGTGTATAAAAAACATTGTACTCTTTATGGTCAACCTAATCATGATTCTATGTTGGGACAAGTTCTAGACACTACCTTGTCTTCAGCAGATTTTTGGGATAAGTATCGTGGTAATCAAGAACCTGTTTACCACAATTCATATATTCCTAAAAATAAAAGCTGGCGCAATGTTATTCGATTTTGCGTAACTGTAGTGGTTGATGGTGCTGCTGGTGGCCTTGCTGGTGCTGGAGGTAGTGCTATCGGTGGACCAGTTGGCGGAGCTGTAGCTGGTGGTATTGTTGGTGGCCTTGCTAGTCATGGCGCTGATGATATTCTATTTAATTAGGAGGGTATTATGAATATCCTCATCAACATTAGTGCTTGTGCATTAGGTAGTTATATAGGCTACAAAACACAACCTAATGACTTTATGGCTAATTTCTGGGGCATTGCACTTATGTTAGCAATAGCATTTGCTATTACTGAACATAATCTTTGGTACCTCATGATTACACCTATATTCACGCTTTTGCTTTATGAACGTGGAAAATAGCTCTTTAATACTAGAGGCGACTTTTACAAGTCGCCTCTTTTTTAATCTAAACTTTCTAATAATTGTATTAAATAATCTTTTATTTTAATTTTCTCACCTTGATCGTTGATAAACTTTCTTCTTAATATTTTATATCTTTTATTTGTTTCTTTGTCTATAATAATATTAAAATATTCAGAATGTTCTTTGTCTAAGGTTAATCTATTATCATTAATATCCTCTACAATACTTTGTGCTTCTTCATCATTAAGTTTTTCTGGAATTAATTCTCTATCAAAGTTTTCAAACATTTTTTTCATATACTTATATTATCATCTTTACTAAAAAAATAAAACCCTAGTTATTAGGGTTTTATTGTATGTGAGAATCTCTATACTTCAATATTTGACTCCAAAGATATCTAATAGTATACCATATTACTATAAAAGGAAATCTTATTATTTGCCAAGATAAAGAAATATATTCTTTAAACTTCTTCATGATTACTTCATTTCTATTTAATGAACTATTATATATTAATACAAATTTGTTCTACTGTGTTTAAATTATCACCATTAACTGCACTTATAACTATATCAGAAATACAAATTTCTGCACCTTGAATATTTAAATTTTCAAATTCTAAATTAGTAAGAATACCGGTACTTTCAGATATTATATTACCCTCAAGTGATATTCCTAATACTATATTAGTCCCATCTCCAACCATAACATCAATATTAGACTCTTCAGCTATTCCACCATAAGTATCTATAATTATAATATCTTCATTGTTTGAAAACAAAGAAAATTGAAAACCTGCTATATCCTCATTACTATTAAATAATATTGGTATTACATTATCAATAATATCACCAAATGCTAAATATGTTTGATTGTTTATTTCTTTCTCACCGCTATCTTCTTCACTGTCATTAATTTGGTCATCATTTTCTTCATTATTATCAAGTTCTTCTTCACTGTCATTAATTTGGTCATCATTTTCTTCATTATTATCAAGTTCTTCTTCATTACTATCTTGATTATCAATAATTTGATTACCATCTTCTACACCAACGATATTATCATTAACTATTTCATTACTATTTTGATTATTATCTAATCCTTCTTTATCTGGTATGGATTCTAATCTTTTATCAGACTTCTTTAAAAAATTACAAGGTTCACCCTCTAAACAAGTTTCATTATCTTTATTAACTTTTTTATATTGCTTTTCTTTCTCTAAATTAGAATTACAACCACTTAATAATATAGTTATAATAAATAATACAATTATTTTTTTCATATTTTTAGTTTTAATACTTATATTATATAAGACGAAGAATAATGAATATAATTACAGTTATTTAAATAATTATTATGTTAAAAACTAATTGACATCTATGTTTTATAAGAGTATATTTAAAAAATCAGAATAATCTGATAAAATAAGTTCTTTAAAACATGGAAATTATAGGAGAGAATAAAATGAGTCGTGAATCAACTTTTTTATTTTATATTTGTGATTGCGGAAACAAGCCAATACATGGTTTCATTCAAAAAAGAAGAGGAGGAAAAATTATAAACGAAATTGGCACTTGTTTTTCTCAAGAATCATTAATAGAAATGGTAGATGTTTGGCATAAATTAAAAATAATCTCATTTAATGATGGAATTGATCTTACTAATGATATTAAATTTTCTAATCTTCCAACAGGAAAAAGAGAGTTTGAAACTTCTATAGAAAGATTAAGTAAGTATATGCAATTAAGTGATATTAATTTTTATGATCGTTTAGTACACAATGAAGATATTGATACTACAACAAATGATCTTATACAAAGCATTATATTAAATTTAAGTATGGAGGAATCTATAGAAAGTGCTGAAATAGAATTTGGATGCATTGCAGAAAAAAATTCCATGGCAAAAGCTTGAAAGGAGGACTTAATCCCCTTATTACATTTATGTATAGGGGGATTTTTTCTTAAACAAAAAACCACTTTGTTAAAAAGTGATTTTTTTCTTTATTTTTTTCTTTTCTTAGCTTTTTCTTCAAGCATTAACCTTTTTATCTCTAATCTTTTTTTAGTTTTTTTAGAACTTGTTTTTTGCTTTCTTCCTACATGATGTCTTCTTTTTGCCATATAATTTATTTATTTTAATTAAATACTACTTTTTATTAACTCTTCATCTCTTTCTATATTCCATATCTTCATTTCACTTTGTTTATCTTCATCATCATTATAATATTTTTTAGTTATAATCTCTCTAAACCTTAACATTTCTTCATCTTCTTTTTTATAATTATCATCTAATTCTTTTTCTTTTTTCTTTAATTCATTTATATTTAAATCCATAAATATCCTTGCTTTTCTCTCTAATGTTTCTTTTATAATACTTCTATCTTTTTCTGTATCTACTTCTGTAAATGGATGTTCTTTTGTATAAGTATCAATATATGTTTTTATTTTATCTTGGTTTTTTTCTTCTTGATTAATAGCTAGTGCTTTTAAAGCAGTTTTTTCTGCATACCATTTTTTATGTAATCTATAAGCTTTTTTAGCATTTGCATATGATAATAATGTCCAAATCTTTTCTTTAGCTTCTTGGTTTTTTTCTTCATTTAATCTTATTAGTGTTTTCTCTATATCAACTTCTTCTTTATCTTTTTTTAGTTCTTTATAAGCTTCTTGTCTATTAATTCTTTTCTCAGATGGATCTTTACCTCTTTTTGCAGAATCATTTATCTCTATTTTATCTTGTTCACTTATAACTTCTATTTGTTCATTAAATATATCTTTTATTTTCTTTAATTCTCTTCTTTCTTTAAAAGATAATTTCTCTTCATCAAAATCATTATTATCTTCTTCAATAATATTTTCATCAGACTCTGTTTTATTGAAAGTTTCAAATTTCATATTTCTTTATTAATTTATAATAAATGGAAAAGCAGACTTTTTGCAAAATCTGCTTTTAGCATTATGCATTATCGATTCTATCACGAATATCTGATTTTTTATTTTTTTCTTCAAAAATCTTTTTCGCTTCTTGTTTCATTGTATTAATACTTGAAACAGAACCAAGTGCAGCATATTCAGAAGCAATATCAGCAAATTCATCTTCTATTCTTTCAGAATTATCTCCTTCTAATTCTTTAACGAATAAATCAATTATTTTTTGTCTTGCTTCTTCTCTTTTCATGTTTATTTCCATGATAATCACGCTCCTCTTTTTTATTTTTTAAATAATAATAATCTTACTTAACCATATATTAAATATTTTGTCAATGGTATTTATTAATTATTATAAATACTTCTTCCAAATACTTAACTTATTTTTATTCAAACCAAAGTCATTTTTAGGACATTTTTTACAAAGAGGATTATCAATATTATTGTTTAAAAACTTTTTTCTAAAACTATTATATTTCTTTGAAAACCATAACTCATCAAATGTAGATAATTTTAAATTACCTATTATTCCATAATCTCTATGTTCTTTATTAGAAGGATATACTTCACAACAAACCTTTACATTACCTTGATAATCAATAGCTGAAGAAATAAATGGTAAATAACAAAAACTACTATTACTAATTTCTGTCATCAAATTCTTCATAATACCACCCCTAGACGTTAACATATGTGTAAATGGAATATAGTATATAATTTCTAGTTTATTATAATTAATTTTATATTTTTTTCCTAAATCATCAGAAATATCTTTATATATTTTTTTAATTTTTAATTTATTTAAAAATTTATGTAAAGAATTTTCATAGTCTTTAGATTCTATAGTATCATGTACAGAAATATATAGTGTAGATACACCACTATTTAATAACTTATTACAAATTGTCTTTGTTAAAAAATCACCGTTTGTAAAAATAATAATTTTAACTTTTGGTAATTCTTTTCTGATAATTTTTATCCAATCATATAAATATCTATCTAATAATGGTTCATTATAATTATGCAAAGCCAAAGAACCTTTATAGTCTATATTCTTAAGATCTTTTATAATTTTAAGGAATAACTTTTTATTAATATGTTTTTGTTTACTACCTCTTTTATAAATACTATTAGGACACCAAGGACATCTTCTATTACAAAAAGTAGAAGTTTCTAATTCAATAAATTCTGGTAATAACTTTTTATTAATCATATTATACTTTAATTTGATTTAAACCATTAGTTATAAGTTGTTCTATTTCTTTAGGAGAAAAGATTCCAGCTTTATTTAAATTAATTAATTCTTGAGCAACACTAGTATTAAAAAGTGTGTAATCATCACTATTAATAGTTATTATTAAGCCTTTTTCAAATAATTCACGTAAAGGATGTGAGTATAAATTATCTACTAAATTTAAACATATATTACTAGTCGGACATATATTTAATACTATATCTTTTTTTATAAGAAAATCAATTACAGATTTATCATCTATAGCTCTAATACCATGTTGAATTGCATTTAAATTTAATTTTTTTACAGCTTCTTTAATTTCAGAAGCTATCCCTATTTCACCTACATGAGCTTTTAACTTAAGACCATGATTATATGCTAACTTATATATATTAATAAAATCATCAACTTTAGTATATTTTTCATTCCCATATAAATCAATAGAACCTATAATATCACTTTTTATAATTTTTTTAAAAATTTTATAAGATTTTCTAGGATCAAATGATCTATCTATACCAATCTCAATGCAAACTTCTAGTTTATCTTTAACTTTATTCTTTTCTTCTAAGATAATATTAAGATATTCATCTTCTGATATTTTAAAAAATTCTGGTAAAGCAATATCAAAACTCATTTCAGTGTAAATAACACCTTCATTAACTAATCTAGAAAAAGCATTATGAATAATAAAACGAAAATCATCTATACTCTTTATTGAAGAACTAATATTTTCTTGAATATAATCATTAAAACTAAAAAAATCTTTAAATGTTTTAGGTGGTGTATGTATATCTGAATTAATTTTTTTAAATGATTCAAGTGGAGCAGAGGTTATACTATGACAGTGTAAATCTGTATGAGGAATTTCTTTAAATAAATTACTATCCTTGTCTATTAAAGCTTTGTCTAATTTTTTATACCAATCATTTTTCATATATAATTCTATAACTATATGGGCAACCTAATTTTACTCCTTTAGAACTAATTCTAGGATCAGATTTAAATAAATCTTTATGTTTATAATATGCTAATGCTGGACAACCATCACAATGTAAAAAAGCTT
Organism: uncultured Gammaproteobacteria bacterium; assembly: GCA_964478385.1. Taxonomy (GTDB): domain Bacteria; phylum Patescibacteriota; class Patescibacteriia; order UBA1558; family GWA2-36-10; genus UM-FILTER-36-13. The sequence goes on along the minus strand of CAYZIE010000004.1, from coordinate 13,501 downwards.
TTTCTTTACGTTTATTTAAAATAACCTCTAATTTTTCTTTAATTATATTACCAAAACTACAAGGGGAAGCTTCTAATAAAGCGCAGGAATACACTTCTCCATCACATCTTACAAAAATAGTCTCATCATGTTCTTTTTCGCATCTACGAGGTATATTTAATGGATCATCTACTAATTCATAAGCTTCTTCCCAATAAATAGTAAAAGATGGAGAATTGTTTTTTAACCAATCTAAAACTATTTTTTTTGTTTTTATCCATTCTTTAGAATTAACTATTTTACCTTTAATATTGAAACCACGACCAGTAGGTGTTAAATAATAAAAAGCTAATCCATTTATTTTTAATTTCTCACATAACTCTAAAATAGGTATAACTTGATCAATATTATCTTTATACAGAACAGAATTAACAGTAGTATATATATTTTTATCAACAAATTTTTTTAAAGTATTTACAACTTTATCAAAATTACCATCCATATTACGCAACCAATCATGTGTTTCAGCTATACCACCATCTAAATCTGAGGTAAATCTATCTATCTTTTCTTCTAGTAATCTGTCTATTACCCCATCTGGAACATTGCAATTAGATGTAATACCAACTGATAGACCTTTTTCTTTTATTTTAGATATAATATCAAATACATCTTTTCTTAATAAAACCTCTCCACCAAATAAATTAATAGTTCCTTTTTGTTTTGTAATTTTAGAAAAATCATTAATAAGTTTAAAAATTTCTTTTAGATTCATCTCTTTCATAGCTCTATCTCCAGAAGAAAAAACACAATGTTTACATCGTAAACTACATTTATTAGTAACATGTAAATCTAATTCTTTTAAACTCATGCTAAATTTTAATTTTATTATCTTTTAAATCTTTTTTAAATTTATTCAAACTTTTTTTATCTCTAATTGGACAATATCCTGAAAGATTATAACCCTGTAAATAAATATCTCTAAGTTTAATTCTTCTATCGTTTAATTCTTTTAAACTAAGTTTCTTTGTATTACCAAGATATTTTAATGATTCTTCAATAGAAGCGTCTAGTATAACATCTCCTGTATATCCAATAAATATACCATAATAAAATAAACCACAAATTGTTTCACCATCTTTTGTTTTAGATAATATCATTGGTGGCTTTATTTCCTTTTGAATTTCTTTGAATGTTTTTTTACCTTTTTTAAAAGAAGAAATATTCTTTTTAGCATCACCAACAGCTGATATTAATTGACAATCAAAATATATATCATCACCACAAAAATCTTTTAACTTTTCCATCTGTTCATAATTATTAGATGCAATTGTTGAGTGTATTAATAATTGATATACTTTGTATCCATTTTTTTTATATATATTTTTTGAATATAACTTTCTTAAATAATTAATATTTTTTAGAACTTCTTTTAAGTCAGCATTACCACGACAATATTCAATATATTCTTTTTCATCTAGTGTATCTAAACTAATTCCTACTACTACATTATGTTTATATAAAAAGTCAGCCATATCTTTATCTAACATTCTTGCATTAGTAGCCATTGTAAGTATCATCCCTAATTCATCTATATATTCAACTATTTTCTTAATATTCTTATACACCAAAGGTTCACCTTCTCCTAAGATATTGATACTTTTAACACCTAATTCTTTTGCTTCTTTAATTATTTTTAACACATCATCTAAACTCAAACTTTTTTTTATTTTTTTAGAATCAAGTGAATTAAAACATTTTTTACATCTATAATTACAATGAGGAGGTATAGAAAGCATTAAAAAAACAGTATCATGATCTTTTAAGTTGATATTTTCAATATTTTCAAAGTAATTAGATGTTCCTTTTACAATTTGTTCCATATATTTTATTAATAATTAAAAAAATTATTTAGAAATAATATCACTATCTTTAATAAACTTAACAAATTCTTTATATGATTTATCTCTAACAGGACAATAATTAAATTCGTAATTATCTACAAATAATTTTCTAATTTTTTTTAATCTAGCTAGTAAATCTTTTAAAGGATAATCTCTAATATTACCTATATACCCAACCATATCAATAGCGTGTGTATCAAACATTATCTCTCCGTTATAATTAATAGCTAAACCATAATAAAATAAGCAACAAATATTTTTTCCTTTTTCTGTTTCTGATAAAACCATTGGACGATAACGTGTTGGACTATTCTTTTGATATTCTTCATATGTATTAGCTTTTCCAAAAAATTTAGTATTTTTTTTAGCATCCCCAACAATTGCTAATGGTTGACTATCAAAAAGTATATCTTCACCACAAAATTCCTGTATCTTAGACATGTTCTTAAAATTTTGTGGAGTAACAGTCATATGTATAACTAAACGATATACCTTATAATTACCTTTTTGATAAATATCATCTTTAAATACTTTACGTGCATAATTAATATTATCTAATACTTTATTTAAATCAGATTCATCACCACAAAAATCTCTATATTCTTTTGGATCTAAAGTGTCTAAACTAAAACCTATAGTAGCATTATGTTTATACAAAAAATCAACCATTGACTTGTTAAGAAGACTTGCATTCGTAGCTAACATAGGCACTATACCTAGTTTATCAATATATGCTACAATCTTTTTAATGTCTTTATGTAATAATGGTTCACCCTCTCCTAAAATTGAAATATTTTTAGCACCTAATTCTTTTGCTTCTTTAATTAATTTTAATATTTCTGATAATTTAAGAGGGTTCTCTATTTTTCTAGACTTTGCCCATGTAAAGCACTTTTTACATCTATAGTTACATATTGGGGGAGTATTTAATAGCAGGAAATCAATTTCTGATTCACCTAATTTTATCTTTTCTACTTCTGTGAAATAAGTAGACATTCCTTTGGCAATCTTATTAATTACCTGTTTTTTAGTCATGTTTTCAATGATTAAATAAGTCTATATTCTAATATATTTTACATTTTTTGTAAAGTTTACTTGTTTTAACAAAAACACCTCTTTATACAAAGAGATGTCCTTATGGGGTGGCATAGTAGAACGTATCGGAACTGAGTTATTATGGACTGAAGTAATAAATATTCCAACTTTAACAACTAAAACTCAAAGCAGCCTCGCTCTCCAGTCATAGCTCTAAAAGAATAACAAATAACTTCATGAATTTCATTCATTGTTAGAAGTATACTTCCGCTAGCAGAGCCAGAAATAAATTTATGATAACCTGAATACATACGCTGCATTTTTGTTTGATGTAAGGTAGCTTCAAAAAATGGTGTTATATCTTCAGCTGAGATTTTATCATACCCGTAGACTGCGTTATCTCTAATTTTTTTATTAATATTATCATTGAATTCTATTTTTCTGATTCTTACTTCATCAGTATCGCTATCTTTCAATTCTGCCAACAGTCCAGTATCTTCAGCTGTGACAAATATAAAATCGGCGTCCTCTATCTTCTCACAACTTGGTATAGCTTCGTATAGAGTAATAGGCACTTGATCCATGGATAATCGATCATCACTAAGGACCTCTCTTGTTATGTGTGTCTCTAGATCCTTACCCTCTTCGCAAAGATCATAAAAGGCCGCCACGGATGGATTAGTCTGGAATTCTTTTAGTAAATTTATATAGTATGGAGCTTCCACTTGGCTTTCGCCCTTGCCATCTTTTACCTCATCATTTTGGCCCGTACAGCCTACTAATAAGAATGACAGGCTAAATAATAATAATTTTTTCATACTTTTATTATTTTATGTTTTTTAAACCCATTGCACCTACTACAAGCTAAAGTAAAATTATCCAAATCATTGGAGCCAAAGCTTTGGGATTTTACTTTTTTGCCTGGCTCAGCTTTCAAATTTCTTAATTTTTTATTTAACTCATTAGTAGACAATGGAATATAATGGTCCACTACCAAATCTTTATCTACCTTACAATCTTTTGCTAATCTTAACTGATACTTGTTTATTGTTATATACATTTAATTCATTCTCTATTTCTTTTTTCATAGAATAACAATCTATTTTATTATCAAAATTAGCTTGTTCGTTATTAGAAATATCTACTTGTTTATTATTAATACATCCTGTTAATAATAAAGATGCTGTTAATAAAATAATTGTTTTTTTCATATATTTTATCAATAATTCATATTTATAGCAGCTATAATAACTCCTATTACAAATAAAATTATAGAGAAAGTTTCTACTTTTTTAGACCTCTCTTTAAATTCTTCAAAAGATGACCAATCACTACTTTCCCAAGCTTTTTTTCTCGCAATACCACCAAAAAATAAAGCTACTATTGGCGCAGCAAATGGAATTGGAATGAATAATGCAGCTGTCCAAATTAATCCAAGATAATATTTCATATAAATAGAATACCAAGGTACACCGAACATAGCACCTATAGAAAAAGATTTTAGAAATATACCTTGTTCTTCCTCTGCGATCATATCCTTTATTTTATACTCCTTATTAATTTCTTTTTTAATACTATCAATATCTTGATTTATCTTAATCTCTTTATCTTTCTTGTCTTTTTTTATCCATTCGTTACAAAATCTACATTTAATAGCTACTTCTTTTATTTTCTCCCCACAGAACGGACACAGTTTATAAGAATTTTCTAATTTTTTAAATTCTAATTCTTTTTTATTAAATTTTTTCATATATTTATTTATAAGTTTTACATTTATGACATATGTAAGATGCAGGGAGTAATAAAAACAATAGACCAATAGGAAATAACAAAACTACCAATAACCAGATAAATAGATTTCGTTTCTTTTTGTGGTCTGTTGGATTTTTACAATTTTCACAATACTTTTTCATATATTTATTTTATTATTTTTTCATATTTTTATTTCCGTGTATTATATAATATAATATTAATAACAATAATCTATAAATCAAAAATAATACTGTCGCAATAATTAATGGCATGAATATTATATACAGTATATATTGCCAATATTTAACTTCATGCTCATAATATATTTTATAATGAACTATATTTTTGTCATCTTGATAAATTTTTTGATGCTCATCCTTTTCTTTTGTTAAGTATGAATGGGCAGTAAGAAAACCATCAAATACTGGTTTTTCAATTAATGTATATTTTTCTCTATTCTCGACAAGAGAACATTTATCTTCTATCAACATCTCCGCTATATACCATATATTTTTATTGTATTCCATTCTTTTATTATATTCTCCATAAAATGGACATATATATTCAAACTCACCAATAATATTATCAACATTTGAATACTTTATATCGTCACTAAAAATAATAGCTTTCTTTTTATTTTTTTCTGGGTGCACTGAAACAACTATAGATATAAATACTATACATAAAAAAATCCAAAAAAATACTTTAATTAATCTATGCCACCATTTTTTATTTAATTCTTTTTTTGTTGGATAAATCATATATTTTATTGCTAATACTAGTATTATTTGATATTTTAAGTATATAACAATAAATGAATTATATCAATAAATATATGGATAAAAAAGTTAAAGAGATAAATCGAAGAATTCTGTCAAAAAAAAGGTTCATTTCTTTACTAATGAAATATAGAAAGCTATTAAAATTACCAGTAAATGGATTATCAAGTAGAGAAGAATACAAATTAAAATGGATGAATAAAATAAATCTAGATGAATATAAAAAAGGAGATAAAGCATACTTTATTAATAAATTTTTCAAAGAAGCACAAATTATATTAGAAAATATATGGGAAATAGATAAAAGTTGGAATGATGTTTTTTTTGATTATCTCTTTTTCAATAAAACCAATAAATTACAGGGTATAAATATAACAGGATGTCATTTAGATGCAGAATATAAAGAAGATGGTATTAAAGAATGGGAAAGAACTTGTCAACAAGAATTTAATGGAAATCTAAATATAAGAGTAGGATTAAATTCAAAAACATCAGATATACTAAGTTTTGTTAAAAACAATAAAAAATTTATAAAAGAAATGCAAAGCTTCCTAAGATGTGAATTAAAAATAAAAAAACAACAAAGAATTCGAATATCCCCGATGGCCAAAAGAGATGCTTTGATTTACAAGCTTAGCAAATTAAATATAAAAAGTTTGGGAATTATAAGTGGTTTAAATAAAATAGCAACAGAAAAAGGTTTGTTACCACCAAAATACAAAGCAGAACATATACAAAAAATATTACTTGAAAAAGGTTATAGTGAAATATCTGATGGAGCTATAAGAAAAATAATATCTAAAGAATTATATGATGAAGTACAAAGAGTATTTGCGGAGCACAATCATCACGCTTGCAGAAGAAGAAAATATTCATTCCTATTACGAGGATATCTATATTGTATATGTAACGCAAGAATGACTGCTGGATATTTTAAAAAGAAAACTAAAAAATATTATTATTGTCAAAATAGAAAAGAATGTAATGAAAGCTATTCTCCATTAGAGAAATTAGAAAAACAAGTAGAAAATATCTTTAAGAAAATAAAATTTTCAGATGATTTTATAGATTTAATTTTAGAAAAAGTAAAACTAGGATATAAAGAAGCTCAAAAGGTTAATAAACAACAAATAAAAATTTTAACAAATAAAAAAACATCTCTTGAATTAAAAAGAGATAGATTAGAAGATAAATTATTAGATGGCATTATAGAAGATAAAGATTTTACTCGTTTAAAAAAGAAGTTGAAAAATGGATTAGATGATATTGAAGAACAATTAAGTAAAATAGATTATAATAAGGAGTTAAAAATAGATAAAATACAAGAATTATTAAACTTTATTAAAAATATACATTCTGCATATATAAAAGCTGGCGAAAACACTAAAAAACAATATCTAAGTTTATTTTTTAAAAAGATAATAGTAAATAATAAAAAGGTAAAGAAAACTATACTTAATCCTTTGTTTGAAGAAGTAATAAAAAGCCAAAAAGCTTTCTATAAAACACAAAAATCATCCCTAAAAGAAATGATTACTGTACCCTCAACCGGTTCCTATTCTAAACAAAAGTTTTTAATAAGAAACGAATGGGGTCACACTATAAGTCTTATTAGGAACAGTCTATTAAATAATGATGTTTATGTTTCTAATTTAAACTTGTAGTGGGGGGTATATACCCTGGGATTACTTTTTATATATTATATATAATATTATAGATAGACTAATTTTTATTCTAATACCTTACATTTTATATATTTATACCAAACTGTTTTGTTAATAATAGATAACTCACTATATATAGTAGTAAAATATAGTATATATACCTTACCACTCACACTATATTAATTGTTATTGCTAGTTATAATTGTTTTGAATGTCTAAAAAGAAGATAAAAACCAAAATATAAAAAGAATAAAATAAGTTTTATAAAATGTTTTTATTTGTATTTTTCTATACATATATTTTTACATTCTTTTTCGGGAGGAGTAAACATATTAGATGTTTTTACATCACAACTTTTACCAGATTTACTAAGCTCCCCAATTCTACAACATTCTTCTAAACAACTTCTATATTTTGCTTCACAACCAGTTAATATTATAGATAATACTAATAATAATATTACTTTTTTCATATATTTATTATTTATTTTTTACCAAAACAAAACTCTCGTGTTTGTTTACCATTGATACATTGAATATTAATACAAATATTAGAAATATTATTCATTAATTTGCTATTATCTTTAGAAACATTAAACCATGTATCACAACCATTAGGTGTTGGCATATCTTCACTAAATAATGCCTTACCTAAAAAATTACTATCTTTAACTATCATTTTACATTCATTATAACAATTCCATGCACTTTTATATCTCCCATCTTCAAAGGACCAATTAACAACATTACGACCATCAGTTTTTTTACCAATAGACATCCATGTAATTTCAGGATAACTATTATCATTCTTTGTGTATTGATTAATTATTATATCCATTTCTTCTTCAGCTTTTCTACATTCTTCTTCAAATCCAACCTCATAAATACTTTGGCAACCGGTCCCACCAAATATTCTTTCATTACCATTTAAATAATCGTAAAACATCCAGGAATGATGCCATGTTTCATCCCAATTAATTTTAGATTTAAAAGTATACATACAAGTATCTAAAACTGGACTATAATATACCTTTAATCCTTGCCATTCATATTTTTGTGAATTCATATATCCTTTAATCTCTTCTTGTAATGAAGCACATTCTTTTTTTCTATTAAATAAATCTTCGTCACTAATAATTTGTTTAATTTCTTGAACCTTATGTTCGTATTTAATATTTTTTAACATGCTTGGACCTATAAAAATATAAGCCAAAAAAGAATATAAAGATAATAGTAAACCAATTATAATTAAAACTTTATTTTTCTTATCTAATTGTTTTATTTTAAATAATAAAATAGTTGCAAAAATAAATGTTAAAAAAGAAATTATAATAATATCTGTAAAATATAGTGATAATAAACCTAATGACAATATAATAATAGCTAACTTTGTATTTTTTCTGCTTTGAATGAATAATAAAATACATAAAAATATTAAAAAACTAATCCCTAATAAGAACAAAACCCCAATTATAATATTACCTTCATTTATTAATAATCTATTAATAATTGGAATAATAATTAATGACACACCTATTATTAATAATGTTTTTTTAAACTTTAAGCTAAATAAATCCATAATTATTTATATTTAATTGTTAAGTAAGTATAAATGATATAATCATTGCTATAAAACCACACACAGCAGAAGCAATTAATGCCGTCACAAAACTATCTCCATCTAATTTCATTTTTTTACCGCCTGGTTTATAAAAAAATAAAAATAATAATAACACTATCATCAATGCTGATGGGTATATTAATGGGTGCGGTTCATTGAATGTTATCCAAAAATATAACCAAATTAATATTCCTGGAATAGCAACTTTCCAAACTTCTTTATTTTCTAACTTCATATATTTATTTTTTAATTAATTATTATTTGCATATGCTTTACATCCTTCTATAAAGGAAGTTGATTTACCGCCACAATCAGATGCGTTATAAATTCCTTTTTTTTCTGCCCAATCCCATCCTGCCTGATGTCCACTGCAATTACTAGTACATTTATATCCATGAAAAACATCTTGTGAATTACTACTATATTTGTCTTGAGAACAACCAGTTAACATCAATGATAGTATTAATACTAAAATTATTTTTTTCATATACTTTATATTAAATATATATTATATATACCATTTATTTAATAAAAAATCAAAAAAACCTAGACAAATAACCCATAAAGTTATAAATTAAACATAAGTTTACAAAGTATAAATATCATAAATTATATGTATAATATATCTAAAAATATAAAAAGATACTATGATTCATTTATTGGGTCCACCAATCTATTTAATTTCTTTACTGGCTTATACGAATATATAGATTATATTCTTAAAATACCCGATTTTAAAAAAACAATAACTAAATTAATAGAAGAAAGAAACAAAGAGTATAAGAAATTAGAATTACTAGAAAAAGAGTCCATAAAAGAACTAGAAAAAGTTAAAAAAGAACTTCTAAAAATAATTAAAGATAAAAAAATAAAAGAAAAAGAAATCAAAGGACGATATTCTCACAAAAATATATTAAAGGATTTAAAGGATTTTGAAAAAGGCAAAAGAGGTATATCTAAACCTTATTCAGATAATCTTGAAAATTACTTATTCGATATTGCTGTAAGTATCTCTCAATTAGGATATAATAAATTAGTTGATAAATTCATAGATCCGAATAGAATAAATAATAATATATATGGAAATTTTGTTTTTTCTAAATCTTTAAACAAAAGACGAGAATACTATGAATATATAAAAAGAGAAAAAGAAGTAAAAAAATGGAGCTCATTAAATAATTTATTAATATTTCATAAAAGTTTCAATAAAGAAGATATTACTAAATATTTAATTGATAATAAATATAAGCATTTAGAAAGACTAGATTCTGTTAATATACTATTTGCAAACGAGGAAATAAAAAATATAATAAAGAAAAAAGATGAAGAATATTTTGACAATAACTTACATTATTTGAAAATTAAAAACTTTAAAAAATACGCAAGAGAAATAAATAACCATTTATTAACAGAAATATCTAAACTTGAATCAAACGAAAGAACATACGAAGATAAAGAAGATAATAAATACTCTATAAAAAAATTACCAAAAAATTTAATATGGGAAGATATTGAGCTTAAATTTTTAAATGAATATGATATAGAAATATTAATAAATAACAAATCATTTAAGAAAACAAATAATGTAAATCTTGGATTTTTTAAAAAAAGAAGTAAAGATAAAATAGAAAATAAATCTTGGAAATTGTTATTAAGATTGTCTACTAGTAAAGGAGAGTTAAATTTAAACAGTATTGGCGGAATGATAAAAGAAAGACAAATGTGGGCTAAAAGAAAGCAACTATTATCAACTGAATTAAAAAAAATATTTAATTTAGAAGAAGACCCATTTTTTGAATATAAAGAAAAAGGATCTTATAAAACAAAATTTAAACTTACTCCCATGTCAGAATTAAGGCATAGTGGTGAAATTCGTAATACCAAAGAAATAAGAAGAGAGTTTCTACCAAAAATCTAAAGAAATTTCATAGTATAATTAACTAATAAATATAATAAAACATCTATATAAAATAGGTGTTTTTTTGTTTCCGATGAAATTTCATCTCTTAGTAGTGAGAGAACATTAAAAATGTTAGTCACTGCAAAAATAAAGATAAATTACTTTTATTTTTATTCTTATAGCGACTGACACGATACCCTGTACCGAATAATAGAAACCACTTTGACTCTAGACGAGATTCTAGAGGTGGGCATAAAAACAAGTAGTCTACTAATAATAGTAGGAATAGTAGTAAGTATGTAAACAAGAATTCTATTCGGGTTGGGAGGAGTAGAAAGGAGCTATTAAGTATACTTATGAATTATAAAATATGAGTTACAAAAAGAGAAAAACTAGATTTAAAGGACTTATCAGAATAGATAAGAAACAAATAAAGTGGATAAAAGAAAATATGCATACAAAAACAATGGCCGGTTTTTTAGACACGATAATAAATTATTATAAAAAGAATAAATAATTTTTATGAGTTTAACCAAAAAACAAATAGCCGAATATCAAAAAATTTATTTCAAATATTATGGTAAAAAAATAAATAAGGAAGAGGCTTTTGATAATGGTATTAAACTTATAAATCTTTTAACAATATTAATTAAAAACAAACATGAAATCAATCAAAAGTAGATTTAACAAGGTCAGAGAAAAAAATCCATACTGGAGCACTTATGTATGTTTCTTTGTAGCTACAAAAGGACAAGGACTTAAAAAACAATCAATATCTCGCTGGTTTAATAAATTAGTAGATAAAGATGATTATTCTAGTGATATTAAAAAAGCTATAATTTCCGATATACTAAGAGCTCAAAAAGTACCTGAGGACAACCAAAAATAGCTAAAGGTACTATCTCTAAGCTCTTTATATCACAAAAATGAGTTATACATCGTTTAGATAAAAAAGAAACTTAAAAATAGTTGCGGTACGCTAAAATTGGTTGTATAATATATGTGCTTACCTAAGTTATAAAAAATTCACAAGATTTAATTATTTATCATCTTAAAAGGATGGTTCTACTGATAAATTATCTTGTGATAATAACTCAGGTAAGCTAGGACCATCCTTTAAGTATGTAAAAATATGAACAATAAAATTAAAAGATATTTTATTTATGCTAGAAAATCTTCTGAAAATGAAGATAGACAAATGCAATCCATAGAAGATCAGATAAATAAATTGAAAAATCTTAGCATAAATTCTGATATTGAAATAATAAAAATATTTAAAGAGTCTAAATCAGCTAAGAAACCAGATAACAGACCTGAGTTTAATAAAATGCTAGATGAAATAGAGAATGGTAAAGCTGATGGTATCTTGTGTTGGCAAGTAAACAGATTGACTCGTAATCCTGTAGATAGTGGAAGAATAAGTTGGATGCTACAAAATAATATAATCAAATCTATACAAACAATAGAAAAAGAATATCTACCTAGCGATAATGTAATACTGTTCAATGTAGAGAGTGGTATGGCTAATCAATTTATTATTGATTTAAGAAAAAATACTATCAGAGGTATTGAAAGTAAAATAGATAAAGGATGGTTTCCTGCGTTAGCACCACAAGGATATTTAAATGATATTGTAAATAAAACAATAGTAAAAGATCCGGAAAGATTTAAATTAGTTGAAAAAATCTGGAAGTTAATGCTTACTAAAAAATATTCAATAAGAAAACTATTAAATATAGTAAATAACGATTGGGGCTATACTACTAGAAAAACAAAAAGAGGCGGCAATAAGCCAATGTCTCAAAGTGAATTATATAAATTATTAAAAAATCCTTTTTATTATGGATATTTTAAATATGATAATAAATTATACAAAGGAAAACACAAGCCGATGATAACCATAGATGATTTTAATAGAGTACAAGAAATATTTAAAAAAACAACTAAACCAAGAATTAGAAAAAATAGCTTTTCTTTTACCGGAATAATTACTTGTAGTAATTGTGGTTGTTTAATAACAGCCGAAACAAAGAGAAAACATATTAAATCAGAAAATAAACATAAAGATTATACATACTATAGATGTACTAGAAAAAAGAGAGAAATAAATTGCAAAGAACCTAGTATTACACTAGATGAGCTAGAAAAACAAATAGCTAAAGAAATAGAAAAATATACAATACCAGAAGAATTTAAAAACTGGGCATTAAATGTAATAAAAGATTTAAATTCTAAAGAAGTAAATGATAGAGAAAAAATATATAAAATGTTAAATAAAAAATATCTAGCATTACAGAAACAACTAGATAATTTAACAAAAATGAGATTAAAAGAATTAATAGATGATGAAGAATTTATAAAAGAAAAGAATTCTCTTAAAAAAGAAATAAAACAAGCTAGGCAGAAATTAAATCAAAATCAAGATAATAGTGAAAATTGGATAGATAAAATAGAAAAAGCATTTAATTTTGCTGTTAATGCTAAAAAAGTATTTACTAACACAAAAGATATTAATATAAAAAGAGAAGTATTAAATACTATAGGACAAACATACACCTTACATAATAAAAAACTAAAAATAACTCCACAAGAATGGTTAATTCCTATTTCTAACCTAACTAAAAAAGATAAAAAACTAATGAGAGGGTTAGAACTAAGAGATTTTACCCAATATAAAAGCAAAAACAAGGCTTTGAACCTTGCTTTTACACGATGGGGTGAGTGATGGGGCTCGAACCCACAACCACTGGTACCACAAACCAGTGCTCTACCATTGAGCTACACTCACCATGAATAATGGTACCCCCAGCAGGAATCGAACCTACATCTACGGCTTAGAAGGCCGTTGTTCTATCCGTTGAACTATGG
>CAYZIE010000003.1:0-44832 GCA_964478385.1 uncultured Gammaproteobacteria bacterium | reverse complement strand
AAAACATTATTTAGATATTAATATATTACCAATTATATAGTAAAAAATCAATGGTAATAAAACTTGACTAATAGTTAAAAAGAGAATAAAGTATAAGAAAGATTAGTTCTGTTAAGCCCGTAATAAAAAAATACATAATCTCCGTATCCATGCCTGGCGGAGATTTTTTCTTTCCTTTTAATCCTTTATTATTTTTAGTGTATTTGATAGAATATATATATGAATTTTACTAAAATAATTAAGTATAAACTAGATTATATACTCCTTAGTATTATAATGTCATTATATTACGGATATTTACAATGGAACAACTACATTGGTGATCCTGACGGATTCTATCATGCTAAAATTACTCTATTTTTACGAAAAGGAATACTATTAAAAGAATTACCTTGGATGCAGTTTAGTACTTTAAATAATAATTTCACTGATCATCATTTTCTTTATCATTTAATACTAATACCTTTTACATATTTAAATAATAATCCTTTAATTACTGTTAAAATAGCTGCTGTATTTTTTACTATTACTATGGTTTTAGTGTTTTATTGGTTATTAAAAAAACTATCTATTGCTTATCCTTTTATTTTTACTTTATTGTTTATAACCTTAACTGGTGCTAGTTATCGTTTAATGTTAATTAAGGTTAATAGTTTATCATTATTATTAATTTGGGTATTAATATATGCTTTGTTTAAACAAAAAACTTGGTTAATAACTTTACTTGGATTTATTTTTGTTTGGTTATACGGTGGTTGGCCTTTAGCAATACTTATTACTTTAATTTACATACTAACTGATAGAGTATATTCATATTATCATACTAAAAAAATAAAAGTATTTTGGAGTAAAATAATTAATATTATTTTTCATAATAAAAAACCAGTTAAAAATATTAAGATTATATTATCTTTATTACTTGGTATTATTTCTGGGTTAATCATAAATCCTTACTGGCCACATAATATATATTTCTATTATCAACAAATAATACAAATAGGTATTGTTAATTTTGGTAATAAGTTTGCTGTTGGTGGGGAATGGTATGGTAGTAGTATAATGCAAGTGATATCTTCTGCGCCACATATATTTATCTTGGCTATTATACTTTTAGTATTACTAATATTTAATTATAATAAAATAGATAAAAAAAGTATCTTTAGTTTTATATTAACTTTTATCTTTCTATTACTAACAATTAAATCTAAAAGATATGTTGAATACTATCTTCCTTTTAGTCTGTTGTTTGTAGCTTGTGGTTTTACTAATATTAAAAACGTTGTTAATAAAAAAAAGATAAAGAAAGTAATAAAAGAATTACCAAATTATTTAAAAATATATCTTATTATTGTTTTTTCTGTTTTTATCATCCTTATACTTCCAAACATTATTCATAAAACAATAGACCTTAAAATAAATGATAGGTGGGAAATGGATAAATTTAAAGAAACTAGTGAGTGGATTAAAAACAATATACCTTCTGAGTCTATAATCTTTCATGCTGACTGGGATGAATGGCCATTACTTTTCTATCACAATGACAGTAATTATTATATGATAGGCTTAGATCCAACATTTATGTATAATTATGATAAAGATTTACAAGAATTATATATATCTATAACAAAAGGGGAGATAGGCCATAATCTTTCTAGGATAATAAAAGAATCATTTAATTCTAATTATATATTTTTAGAGACTAGTAGGCATAAGATGCTTAAAAAAAGATTAGACAAAGATCTTAATACTAAGTTAATATATAATAATGGTAATGTTAATGTTTATAAAATAAAATAATATGAAAAAAGACTTATCAATAATAATACCTTTGTTTAATGAGGAAGAATCATTAGAAGAATTAAATAGTAAAATTATAAACACGGTTAATAGTCTTGGTTTAAGTTATGAGCTTATATATATAGATGATGGTTCTGTTGATAATTCTTTAAAAGTCTTAAAAAGAATTAAAGAAAGTAATAATAATATAAATATAATACAATTTAGAAAAAACTTTGGTAAATCAGCAGCTCTATCAACTGGTTTCAAATATACTAGTGGAGATTTAATTATTACTATGGATGCTGATCTACAAGATGAACCAAAAGAAATACCTAGATTTATAGAAAAAATAAAAAATGGATATGATTTAGTTTCTGGTTGGAAAAAAAATAGAAAAGATCCAATAATTAAAAAAATATCTTCAAAAATATTTAACAACACTGTTTCATTATTAACAAATATTAAATTACATGATTTTAATTGTGGTTTTAAAATTTATCGTAAAAACGTTATAAAAAACATAGATGTATATGGAGAGCTTCATAGGTTTATCCCGGTTTTAGCTAATCAACAAGGATTCAAAATAGGTGAATTAAAAATAAAGCACAACAAAAGAAAATATGGCTCTTCAAAATATGGAAAAAGTGGTATACGTAGAATTAAGAATTATTTATTAGATATAATTAATGTACTATTAATAACTAAATATACTCAAAAACCATTACATTTTTTTGGCACAATAGGATTATTGCTATTTATTATTGGTTTTATTATAGGATTATATTTAACATACTTAAAATTATTAACAGGAAGTATACAAAATCACTACCCGTTACTTATGTTAGTTATATTACTTATTATAACTGGTATCCAACTAATATCACTTGGTTTAATGAGTGAAATAATAATAAAAGATAAAAGTAATAAATATAGTATAAAAAAAACATATAATAAAAAAGGATGAAAATAAAAAAAGAAAAAAGCCACTTATACATAATACTTTTTTTTATAGTCTTTATATGTCTTTTTACTCATAAACATGTAAACAATGCTAATTCTGCGTCTAGGTTCATAACAATGGAATCTATTGTTGAGAGAAAAACTTTTACAATAAACGAAAAATATACTTATACAAATGATAAAATTAAAATAAATAATGATTACTACTCATCTAAACCACCTGTACTATCAGTTATAGGTGCTGGCGTCTATTATGTATTACATAATTTTATTAATCTAAATTTTGGAAATCCTGTTGATTTTTATCTTACAAATAATAACATAACCGTTTATATTATAACGCTTTTATTGGTTGGATCTACTTTTATACTATTATTATACTATTTATATAAATCTTTTGAGTTATTCAAAATTAAAAAAAAATATCAAAATATACTATTACTAGGTTTTGGTTTGGGTACACTATACCTTCCATTTTCTATAACATTAAACAATCATACAATAGCTGGATCATTACTTTTTGTATCTTTTTATTATCTACTTAAAATAAAACAAAACAAGAAAGAAAATCTTAAAAGATATATAATTATAATATCTCTATTAACATCTTTATCTGCAACAATAGATTTACCTACAGGATTAACATTTTTAATATTATTCTATATATATTTAAATAGTGAATTAAAAAAATATAAGTGGAAAAAATACTATATTTTAAATTCTGCTCCTTTTTTAATTTTACATCTGTGTTTAAATTATATAATTATAGGTGATATATTACCAGCTCAACTACACCCTGAATACTGGGAAGATTTTGATAAAATGTTAGAGGCTAATAATGGTAATATATTTTTATATATCTTTAATATATATTTTGGATCTAGAGGATTATTATTATATTCACCAATACTTTTATTTTCTTTCTATTCTATGTTTAAAATAATAAGAGATAAAAATAATATATTAAGGAAAGAAGTAGTATTAATATTATCTGGGTTTATAATAATATCTTTGTTTTATATTCTAAAATTCAGAGGATACACTGGTTCTACTTATGGATTTCGTTGGTTTATAGCTATAACTCCATTAATATATTTTTTTACTATGTATATTTTTAAAGAAAGTATATATAAAAATAATAAAAAAATTATCTTTCAAATCATTATGTTATTATCTATACTAATATCGATAATAGGGTTAAATGACCCGTGGGTTTACCCAACAATAATAAATAATAAAGAAATAATAGGGTTCCCACTAATAAATCAAATAATAAATATATATTATAAATATTTTTAAAAATGAAAAAATCTAACAACTTAAAAAAATATCAAACGAAAAATTTAATAAAAAAACACTTAATCAATCGTTTTATAAAAAACATTATTAAAATTATTAAAAAAACACCTGATATTAACACAATATTAGATATTGGATGTGGTGAAGGTTTTATTATACAAGAAATACAAAGCATTTTACCAAAGATAAAAATACAAGGTCTTGATATATCAAAACAAAGTATAAATATAGCAGAAACAAAACTACCTGACCATAAGTTTTATTTAGATGATATAAGTAAAATTAAAAAAATAAACAAATCTTATGACTTAACACTTGTTTTAGAAGTACTAGAACACTTAGATAATAAAACTCTTTATAACTCTTTAAATAACATAAAAAAGCTTACTAATAATTATTGCTTAATAAGCGTTCCTTATGAGCCCGCATTCAGTATTGCTAATTTATTAGCTTTTAATAATGTAAAAAGATTTGGTAAAGATAAAGAACATGTTCAATTTTGGAATAAAAAAACAATATCTAATATTATTAATAAATATTTTGATATAGTATTTATAAAAATAAGTTTTCCTTGGATCATTATTCTGTGTAAAAACAAATAAATAATAAACATTGACAAAATAAAGAAAATATGATATATTATATTGTTCTTTAACAAGAGTCGAAAAAACAGAGAAAGAGAGGAGAAAGTCATGAAAAAGCATCTGGTGGTTCTTAGTGTAGTGACCATGATTTTTGTAACTGGATGCGCTAGCTACAAAAACATGGAAGGAGTCAAACTGAACAGTCGTTTTGGTGATAACAAACCAACATTCACCGCAACTTTCATTAATAAGTCTTCGCAACCAATCTTTATTGATTTTAAAGATGGTGCAAATGATTTAAGAATGGATTTTGTACAGGTAGATCCAGATAGTACCTTCATCATCAAATCCAATAG
Source organism: uncultured Gammaproteobacteria bacterium (assembly GCA_964478385.1). GTDB lineage: Bacteria > Patescibacteriota > Patescibacteriia > UBA1558 > GWA2-36-10 > UM-FILTER-36-13. Next base: position 39,854 of record CAYZIE010000003.1, on the reverse strand, counting down.
AACGTATAAAGATACAAAATATACGGTTGCCTGGTGGCATGAATATGGATTTGATAGCAATGAAGAAAGAGTAGGTCTAGAACGTACTGGAATGTATACTGGTGAACCAGTTATAATTGATAACCTATTCTTACGTAACAAGATGTTACAATCTGGTATAGTTATTAATTGTAGTTCTGAATCTATTAAGGTTTGGGATTCACAGGGTACACAATATGGTGTTCTCCAACCAGGAGAAGCTAGTAGTATAACCTTGTTGGTTCCTACCAGAACTACATTCCACTGGATTCCAAGTGAAAACGAAAAACGTTATCGACGTAATGCACAGAAGTATGCTTTTGAAATCGACCAAAAGGATAATCAATATTGGAAAGGTGAGCCAATTGGATGGAAGGTTCAAATTTTTAGAAGTCGATAAACAAAAAACCCTGCGTTGTTATACAGCACAGGGTTTTACTTTTATATATAAATTATTATGAACTACCTTCTGCTACTTCTTCTGTACTAAGTCCTTCATCTAATACAATACTCATAACAGTTTTAACAATTACATAAGACAAAATAACAATAGCAATACCTATAGAAGCGTTTATAATAAGTTCTCTGGCTTTTTTAACCTTATCTTCGTTACCAGCAGATGTCATCCATAAAAAACCACCATAAACAATTAAAACAACAAATAAAGTACCCACTAACCCTAATAAACCATTTATAATTATAGCTATAATATCAGGAATAGATCCACTTGGTAACTCACCCCTTGCTTTCTCCAGTCCAGTTTCTGTATATGATACAGCTGGTAATGTTTTGGGCTTTAACAATAAAAGACTTAATATAGAAATAAAGTAAACAATTTTATTTTTGATCATATATTTATTATTTAGTATAAGCTCTAGTAGACTAAACAACTTAGTCTACTATAGTCTAGACTAAAATAGACTAGTTCTAAACTTATCCTTGCTCTTCTATTGTCTCATTGTATAAAGATGATAGAACAAATTTAGAAATAGCATAAGCAGATAGTATGATTACTAAACCAACTACACCTGCTCCAATTAATTTTCTAGCTTCACCAACCTTTTCTTCATTACCTTGAGAAGTCATCCATTTAAAACCACCTAATAATATAATAGCTGTAGACAGGATGCCTAAGAATCCTAAAATGACATTTATTATACCAGCAATTGTTTCTGGTAATGATTTAGTACCAAGATTAACACCAGCATTTGCTAGACTGTCTTGTCCAAAGATATCATTTTGAGCAGAAGCCATCATAGGCATAAAAAGCAATAAAGAAGTAATTATTTTATTCATTAGTTCACCCCCTTTCTATTTATCTTATAATATATAGTATTATATATTAAAAATGTTTTTTTTACAACTATTTATTACTGAAGTAATTTTGTAAAAACAAAATTTAATACAACATAACTACCAAAGATAGCTGCTAGACCAAAAATAGCCCAAACTATTGTATCTTTACCTTTTTTAATCTTTTCTGCATTACCACCAGAAGTCATCCATGTTAAACCTCCCCAAACAAAGTAGAATAAAGCAATAGCACCTGTAATGCCTAGTATTCCGTTAATCATATTAGCAGCAAGATCTGGAATGCTATCAGCAGATAGTGGCTTAGGTAAACTTACTACACTAGCATTAACCAATAGTGGTGTAAGCGCAATACTTAAAATAATAAATGTTTTTTTATTTTTCATAATATATTTATTTATAATATGTTTGATTAATACGGCTAACAAATAATTCTAATAACTTATCTCGTGGAGCTAATGTATATCTTCCTTCTATTAATCCATCTATAGTGTCTGCTAAATACTCTTCTGCTAGTTCAAAATTATATCCATTATACCAATTATCTGCTGTTAAAACTTGAGAAGCAAAAACCCTTAAATTATTATCTTGCATCTGTTCATTTACAAAAGATCTTAAAGCGGTTGGCTTCTTATTATCTCTTAAAAAGTCTTTTATTGAATTATCAGTAGCTGAACTTTGAATAAAATTCCAAGCAGCTGATTTATTAGGAGATTTATTAAAAACAACATTAACCCAATAATTAGCATAATACTTAGTACCTTCAGCTCCTCTTGTTTGAGGAAAGTTAGTTATATCCCACTGAAATTGAACACCTCTTTCTCTTAAATCATCTGCATGATAACTATACCCAAAGAAATACGCTAGTCTATTGTTTATAAACATTTCAAAAGCATTTGGATTATCCTTTGTCCAACTATAACTAGCTCTTCCTGGTTTCATAAAATCAGTATAGAAACTAAATGTACCTGATAATCTTTCTGCTGAATTATAATCTTCTAATGGATCAAATCTATCCCCTTTAGCTTGAACACCGTTTTGTAACATTATACTAGAAAAAATATCAAAAAATCTAGGTATATTATCTGTACCACCTAAAGCTACTGCTGATTGATAAATATGACCATCTTGTGTAGCCTTGGTAAGTTTTGGAACTTGTTCTATTAAATCGTGAAAATCATTTATTGGTTCTGCTATACCTGAACTTATTAATAAATCAGAATTATAAAATGTTACTAAACTATCTAAATAATATGGTAGTCCATAAATTTTATTATCAATAACTATATTATCATAAACAACTGGAACATATTTTTGTTTGATATCATAAGAAGATAAGCCCTTAAAAGATTTTAATGTGGTAATAACTTCTTTTTTAATTGTACCTTTAACTTCCTGAACTGGAATCTTTGTAACAGAAGGCATTGGTTCTAAGTGTTCTTGATATTTTTTTAACCAAGATACTGGTATAGCGAATAAATCTGGCCCATTGCCAAATGCCCAACCTTCTAATAGTTTATCTTCATACTCATCATATCTAAAATTTTTATAATTAATTTTAACAGTTGGATGTGTAGATTTATATTTACTGATTATTTGATTTATTTGTGCTTGTGTATCCCAAACACCCCAATACTCTAAAGTAACAGGTTTATACTCTATACCTCTGTTTTTAAAAGGATTCCATTTACAACCAAAACCAGATGTTATTAAGAGTATAAATAAAATTGAAATTGTAATTAGTTTATATCTCATATACTTTTTATATGTTTCTTTAAAGCTGCTCTATACTCTTTTCTTTTTAAACCAAAGTCTATAATAGCTTTAACAAACTCTAGTTTACTACCACAATCATAGTATTTACCATCATAAGTACAAGCATAACCAGCTTTGTTTTTAATATGTTCGGCTATAGCATCGGTTAGTTGAATTTCCCCACCAGCTCCCTTTTTACCTTTAGATAAATATTTAAAAATCTCTGGAGTTAAAACATATCTACCAGTAACAGCTAAACAAGAAGGTGCTTTAGCGGGTTTAGGTTTTTCTATCATTTTTTTTATTTCTGAAACTTTGTTGTTTATAACAATGGGATCAATAATTCCATATCTATTTGTTTCTTTTTTAGCTACTTTTGTTACTCCAACAACCATATCACCATATTTTTCATAAACATTAATCATTTGTTTCATAGCTGGAATACGTGAATCAATAATATCATCACCCAATAATACAGCAAAAGGTTCATCACCTATTAAATCTTTAGCTGTATATATAGCATGGCCTAATCCTTTTGGTGTTTTTTGTCTAACATAAACAAAATTAACCATACTAGAAATACTTACTATTTCTTCAAGCTCTTTTTTCTTGCCTTTTTGTCTTAATCTATATTCTAATTCAAAACTACGATCAAAATGATCTTCAATCGCTCTTTTAGTAGAAGAGGTTACAAAAATAATCTCTTCAATACCTGATGCTACCGCTTCTTCAACTATGTATTGAATAAGTGGTTTATCAACTAAAGTTAACATTTCTTTTGGTTGTGCTTTGGTTGCTGGTAAAAATCTAGTACCAAGACCAGCTACAGGTATAACTGCTTTTTTAATTTTTTTCATATAATAATATTATACCAAAAATGGTACTTATTGTAAATTAATTGTTGTAGAATAATGTTCTTTAATATGAGATATTAAATCAAAAAATATTTTTAATACTACTAATACTAATATAGCTGATACATCAATTGTTATATTTAACCTTGTCATAATTATACTACTAAATATTAAAACAAAATGCATTATAACTATTCTACGATACGGTTTAAGCATTTGTTTTTTTAAATTTATCTTTTTATATTCTTTTTTATAAACAAAATTATACGCAAAAGATATACCATGACTAAGAAATAATAAAGAAAAAGATATAAATATATTAGAAAAGTATTTAAATAATGAAACTATACCTTCAACTTGATTATTGAATTCATTTAAATGAGGTTTGAATATTGATAATATAAAAAACAGATAAACAAACATAAATATTGTAAAATGTACAATAAAGAATGGAATAAATTTAGAGTTTAAAGAATTATTATTAATCTTAATCATCCTTACAACATTTAAAAATCCTACTATAACACTTTCTAACCAATAAAGAATCATAATAGCAAATACATCCCAAGAAAAATAAATAACACCCGCCATAGGTATTATATTAACTAATAATAGTATTATTACAGAGGGATGAATTAAACTTTTTTTAATAATAGAAATTAATTTTAACATATTAGTTGTATATAAATTGTATTAAACCTTGATTAATTTTATCTTCTAATTCTTTAGTGCTTCTCTTAGATAAATCTTGTAAAAATACTTCATTATCAATCATTAACTCTGGTTGTGATTTAACCATATCAACAGGAAATAATTCTACTGTATTTTTAATATTACTTAAATTTAATTTTAATACTAAACCTTGCTGTGTTTCTTTGGAAAAATACTGATCAAAAATAAAGTTACCTAAAGAATAAAAAATCAATTTATTATTATATTCTTCAATATCTTGAACTACGTGCGGGTGGTGACCAATTACCATATCTACTCCATTGTCTATTAATGTATGTGCTAATTCTTCTTGGGTGTAATTATGTTTTAATTGATATTCATCGCCCCAATGAACAAAAACTATGTCTATAACACCATCACTAACCTGATTACTAATATTTTTAATAGTTTTATCAAATGAAAAATCATAATTAAAAGTATATAATCCAAATAACATTATTTTCTTATCGTTTAATTCTAGCAAAAATCCATTATCTTGCCCGGAATCAAATGGTTGGCCAAAACTATTAATATTAAATCTACTTAGTTGTTCTTTTGTTTCTCTCCAACCATCTTCTCCAGCATCCAACATATGATTATTTGCTAATGATAATAAATCAAATCCTGTTTTATGTAATATTTCAACAATAGATGGTGTAAATGAAAAACGAAAACTACCACTAGGCACATGGAAATAACCTTCAAGTATTGGGCCTTCTAAATTACCTATAGTATAGTCTGTTTCTTGTAAAAAACTGTGTATATTAAGAAATGGATAAAATAAATTATTGTTTTTATTAGATAAGTAAGCTACATTTCTAGCTAGCATTATATCTCCTGTAAACAATATAGTAGTAACCTTATTTTTTCTCTTCTCTTTCTCTATCTTATCTTTAAAATAATCAAATGATAATATAGATGGTTCAGAAAACTTATTTCTTTTTTCTAGCTTTGTATTATAAAAATGTAAAAAAACAGCCAAGCTTAAAAATATTATAACTATAAATAATAATTTAATCTTCATTATTAAATAAATTAAAAGAAACGGTTGTTAAAGCAAAAAGTATAAAAAATAAAACACTAAGATCATTTTTAAAATAAGGAACATCAACCAAACCATGAATAAACCAAACAGACCAAGACATTGATAGTGCTAAACTTAGTTTATGTTTTTTCTTAAACAAGATTTTTAATAAATAAATTATATAAACAAATAAAGAAAGAAATATTAATAACCCAAACAAACCTATTTCACTCCAAAAATTCAAAAATATATTATGCGGATAAAGATAAACTTCTAACCAGTCTATTTTATGATATTGATTCATAATGCTTTGATAGCCATCAACACCAGCTCCAGTGATAAAATTATCTTTTAACATTAAGAATGTTTCTTGCCATTGACTACTCCTTATTTCTAAAGATGTAGCATTTAAATCTAAGATTGGATTAAATAGTTGTTGTTTAATATTTGTATAATAATTATTTAATGGTAATAAAAATAGAATAATAGAAAATATTAAAAAAATAAATAATTTTAATACTTTTTGTATTTTTTTAGTAAAGAATAAATAAAATAATAATGTTAATAATATAGCTAAAATAGCACCATGACTTTTACTTAAAATTATTAAAATAAAATTAGTTATAAAAATAATAAAATAGAGTATATTTTTTATTTTATCTTTAGATGATAACCATAAACCTATAAAAAAAGATGATATTGGAGCTATTAATAAACTTAAAGCATTAGGATAAGAAAAAACAGATGTTAATCTTTTAGGGTTAGGGTAATTATATGCTGATAAAAGATTCCAATCAGTAAAATATTGAAAAACACCTACTATAAACAAATAAAGAATTAAAACAAATAAAGAATTAATTATATATTTTATATCTTTTATACTATTCACGGAATATATAAAAATTAAAAAGAACATCATTGGTTCTAAATAATATGCTCTCCATAAACCAAGAGCTGAATAAGTAGGGTTAATATACAAACCAAGTAAACTAGCCATAATCCATAATAATAATAAACACCTTAATATTTTTGGTATTCTGTTTTCACTTTTATTTTTAAAAATAAAATTAATCCTTGTATACTTTTTATCTTTTAATAACCAAATAATAAAAAGTAAAACAATCATTAACTCTAAGAGTGTAGTTGGTAAACCAAAAAAAGATAATCTTAATAAATAACTAGGTAGTAATATTATTATTACACTTAAACCATAAACTATATTCATATAAGAAAAGTAGGAAAAGAATAATAAAAATATAATTGTAATTAACCAAATAATCATATATCTTTAGTTATTAATTTTTTAAATATTTCTTTGGATATTGCTTTGTTTAAATATAATACTAATAAATAAATTAATGAAAATATAATAATAGTTAAAATAAAATTAATATCTTTTATAAACCAAGTTACAACAAAAGCCAAACAACCTGCTAATAAACTTTTTCTTAAAACAATATAGTTAAGTCTAATATTAACATTCTTTTTAATTACAGAATAAGCAAAATATAGTATTAATACTTCGACTATTAACGTAATAATGGCTGCTGCCCAGTAAGAATATAGTGGTATAAATACAAAATAAGATATTATTGCTAAAACAGCTGTTATAAAAAAATATTTAATCATTTGTTTTTGAGCTTGTAATGCAATTACTAGATAAATAAACAGTGTTCCAAAGAAAATAGCTGCTGTAGCTATAATTAATATGTTTAAAACTCCTCCAGAAACAGCAAATTCTTTACCGGCTAAAATAATCATTGCTTTTTCACTAATTAACCAAACCAAAGCAATTATACCTATTGTTATAATACTAAAAAAATCAAAACTATACTGCCAAACTCTTTTTAATTTATCCAAGTTTTTACTAATCCAGGCTGCAGTAAACAATGGAAGCATTAAACTTAAAAACATATGGGGAAATGTAGCTAAAACTTCTAGGATCCTGTAAGGAGCACCATAAATACCAACATCAGAAGGACTTTGAAAAGCTGATAATATTAAAGTATCTGCTCTAAAGTATACTAAATTTAAAACTACAGTAATTGATAGTGGCCAAGCATAATGAAAAACCCTTTTCCAATATTTAAAATCCCAAGCAAAAGATAATGTGATATATTTTCTTAAAAATATATATAGTAATATGAATGCCAAGCCTTGTGTAATAGAATTAAATAATAAAACTGTATTTAAATTAATACTATTAAAATAATATAATAATACTATAAAATAAATTCCTTTGTTTAAAATATCAGTTATAGCAACTTTAGGCATTGCTAACTTCTTAGCAAAAACTGCGCTTAAAGTAGAAATTAAACTTTGAAAAAAGAAAGCAAGCATAAAATAAACAACACCTGTTTTTACAACTTCTTGATAAGGAAAAAACTGAATACTTAATGGTATTAAAATTAAAATTATAAAAGAAGATAAAACACGAATAGTAAAAATATTATTTACTATTTTATTTTCTTTTTCTTTGTCTTCAGTAGATGATATTTCTCTTAATAAGACTAAATACAATCCTAAATCAGAAAGAACCATGAACATTTGTACGAAAGCAAAAATAGTAGTATAAAAACCAAAGTTTTCTTGCCCTAATATTCTAGTTATTAAAGCTAAATTAAAAACACCTATAATAATACTAGTTATACGTATAACTACTTGCCATAATGTATTAATAAATATTTTATTAGCTACTGACATTTGTATTTTACTTAATAATAAAATTATACTAATTAGTCATAAAAAAAACAACCGCCAAAAGGTGGTTGTTTTATAATTTAGATATTTATACTTCTGCTGATTTATATTCTTTCCAAATCTTTTCTTTAATTTCTTTTATTAATTTATTATTTTCCTTAAGGTATCTTTTAGCGTTTTCTCTTCCTACACCTAATTTTGTATCTCCATAAGAATATGAGTTACCAGCTTTTTGTATTACTCCAAAATTTAAACCAGTATCTAATATATCTCCAGCAATAGATATACCTTCATTATACATAATATCAAAAACTGTAGTTTTAAATGGTGCTGCTACTTTATTTTTTACTACCTTAGCTTTAACTTGATTACCAATGATTTTTTCAGCTTGTTTTATTTGAGCAGATCTTCTAACTTCAATTCTTACAGAAGAATAAAACCTTAAAGCATTACCACCAGTTGTTGTTTCTGGATTCCCAAAAAATACACCTATCTTCATTCTTATTTGGTTAATAAATATAACCATTGTATTACTCTTATGAACAATACCTGCTAATTTTCTAAGTGCTTGACTCATTAAACGAGCTTGTAAGCCCATATGAGAATCTCCCATATCACCTTCTATTTCTGCTTTGGGAACTAAAGCTGCTACTGAATCTACTACTATAACATCAATGCCCCCGGAACGAACTAGTGTTTCTACAATATCAAGAGCTTGCTCTCCTGTATCTGGTTGTGAAATTAATAAATCATCTATATTAACACCTATTCTTTTAGCATAGTCTGGATCCAAAGCATGTTCTGCATCAACAAAAGCTGCAACCTTACCTACTTTTTGAGCTTCAGCTACTATATGTTGAGCTAATGTTGTTTTACCAGATGATTCTGGGCCATATATCTCTACTACCCTACCCTTTGGAACACCACCAACACCTAGCGCTATATCCAAAGACAAACAACCAGTACTAATTGAATCAACATTCATTGCTTTAGCTTCACCTAATTTCATTATTGAACCCTCACCAAAGCGTTCACGTATTTGATCTATAGCTGTTTTTGCAGCTTGATCATTTTTATCTTTTTTATCTTTACTTTTAGACATAATTTTACTTCCTTTATACAGCAAACTAGCCTGTATTGCTTGCTTTTTACTAATTATCTTCCTCCTCCAAAGACTCTCTAAATATAGTTAATTCTATATTATTAGTCCTACTATGTTTCTTTTTAACACTTATTATTAAATTATTCAAGCCCATTGATAAATTAATGTTTTTTTCAAACAAACCATCATTATTTAATAGTATTGTTTCATTGTTTATTTTTAATTCTACACCAATTTCTGTAGTACCTTTAATTAATATATTATTATCAGTTGTTCTGAAATTATTAACCGGTTCTGTAATTGTAATCTGTGGTTGTTTAATTATATTAACAACCTCAAATACCAAATAACCTAATAAAGATAATAATACTAAAGTTATGATAAAAAAATTAATAACCCTTGGTTTAAGTATATTATGTTTAATACTATTTGTTCTTTTTTCTTCTTTTGTTAAGTTATTTGTATTTGTTATAACAGATTTTTCTACAGAATAATCGTCTAATAATTCTTTAACTGGTAGATTTAAAACTTTAGCACATACTTTGATCCAAGTACGAGCATAAACATCTCCTGGTAACTTTTCATACTCACCATCTTCTAGTGCTTTTAAATATTTTTCTTGTATCTTAGTTTTTTCTTGTAAATCTAATAAAGAAAGGTCATTTTCTAAACGAGCTTTCTTTAATTTATCAGACAAAACTTGTCCTTTTGTTATTTTCTTTTTTTTAAAACCAGACATAAATTTTATTCTTCAATATCTTCAAGTTCATCAACATCTTCTTCATCTAATGTTGAAGAAAAATTTTCTTCTAAATCTTCTTGTGATATCAACACTTCACGAGCTTTAGAACCATCAGCAGGACCAACCACTCCCATGTTTTCTAATGCGTCTAATAAAGAAGCGGCACGAGGATAGCCAATTCTTAAATGACGTTGTAATAATGTTGCTGAAGCTTTTCCTGCTTTTAAAACGATTTCTTTTGCTTCTTCTGTTAAAGAATCTTCATTATCATCACTAAGACCAAAACCTGGTGTGTGTCCAGTTGTTTTTTCTACAACACTATCATTGTATTCTGGCTTAGCTTGTTCTTTTATATGATTAACAACACTCATAACCTCCTCATCTGTAGTGTATGCTCCTTGAATTCTTTTTGGTTTAGAAGCATCTGATGTTACAAACAACATATCACCATTTCCTAATAATTTTTCTGCACCAGATGAATCTAAGATAGTTTTTGAATCAGTTGCCGAAGCTACAGCAAAAGCTATACGTGATGGCATATTTGCTTTAATTAAACCTGTTATAACATCAACAGAAGGACGTTGTGTTGCTAATATTAAATGTATACCAGCTGCTCTACCTAGTTGAGCTAAACTTACTACAGCACTTTCAATTTCTTTAGAAGCCATAGACATTAATGCAGAGAATTCGTCTATAATAACTACCATATATGGTAATTTATTTACTATAACTGATTTATTATAACTATTGATATTCTTTTTGTTTGCTGCTTGTAGTAATTTATATCTTTCATGCATTGTTTTGATAACCCAACGTAAGGCATTTATAGCTTTATCAGCATCATTAATCACAGGTGTTATCAAATGTGGTATATCTTGAAAGTTAACTAATTCTACTCTTTTTGGATCTATTAAAATAAAATTTAACTCTTGAGGAGAACACTGATACATTAAACTTATTATAATATTATTAATAGCCACTGATTTACCAGAGTTAGTTGCACCAGCTATTAGTAAATGAGGCATTTTTGTTAAATCAGCTATGATAGAATTACCAGCTACATCCTTACCTAAACCTAGTTTTAAGTTTCCCTTATCTTGTTTATATGTATTACTACCTAATATACTTTTAAGTTTAACTGTAGATATAGAATGATTTGGAACTTCTATACCAACAAGAGATTTACCTGGTATAGGTGCTTCCATTCTTAGTGGATGAGCAGCTAGTGCTAGAGCTAAATCATTTTGCAATGTTAACATTTGAGACAAACGAACACCTTCAGCTGGTCTTAGTGTATATTGAGTAACAGTAGGACCAACATTAACATCAACCATAGTAACTTCTATACCAAAACTATCAAAAGTTTTTTTAATCTTATTCATATTAGAATTAATATCTCCTGAATCTGGTTTTGTAGATGAGTCTGTTAATAAATCAAGAGGAATTTCTGTTTTTAAATTTTTTCTTTGTTTTGATTCTTCTACCTCTTCTTCAATTTCTTCTTCGCCCTCATACTCTTCTTCTACTTCATCATCTTCATTGTATTCTTCTTCAATCTCTTCTTCGCCCTCATACTCTTCTTCTACTTCATAATCTTCATCGTATTCATCAGTATCGGGTAAAAACTTCTCTTTTAAAATGCCTGCTGATTTAGCCTTTTCTGTAATATCCCTAAAAGAAGTATTGAAAGCTAAAAACACACCTATTAAAAATATACCTATTAATATTATTAGTGTACCCCAAAAACCTAAAACTCCTTCTAAAAATCCAACAACAAAACCAAGAGCTCCGCCACCCATACCATCTTTAACTATTTCACTAAATGTAAATTCATTAACAAAAAAGTTTAATATACCTGTTATAGATATAATAATCATAGACAATCCTACATACACGGTTTTTCTAAGAGAGTCTATATTTGTCTTTATTAAAATATATCCTAGTGTTAGTAGTATTAATATGAAAACCAAATCTGCAGCACCAAATAAATAACCTAATCCAATATTCAACCATTCTCCAAATCTTCCTGCTAAACCAAAAATTGATAAAAAACTTAAAAAAGCAACTATAAATATTATGATGGTAAAAATACCACTTTTAGTTTCTACGCTTAGATTCCAATGACTATGCTTTTCTTCTGTTTGTTTTTTATATTTTCTCTTTTTTCTTCTCATATTACACTTAATTATTGCTGCTATGTATTATGTATTTTACCATGTTTATTGATAAAAATAAAGCAAAAAACAACCCTTTGTTTAATGGGTTGCCTTTTGTTTATAATATTTATATTTACTTCTTAAAACCAGTACCTGCAGGTATTTTTCTACCTATAATAACATTTTCTTTAAGTCCTCTTAAATGATCTACCTTACCTGTTATAGCAGCATCTATTAATACTCTAGCTGTTTCCTGGAATGAAGCTGCTGATAATACAGAATCCGATGTTAAAGCTGCTTTAGTTATTCCTAGTAATAATATATCTCCTTTTGCTATGTCTCCCTTTGCTTTTTTATTAGATTCATTAAAATGAGCAGATGTTACAATTTCTCCTGGTAACAAACTAGTACTTCCAACATTTGTGATAAGTATTTTAGAAAACATCTGCCTTGCTATCAATTCTACATGTTTATCATTTAAGTTTTGTCCTTGAGAAGAATAAATATGTTTAATTTCTTTTATAATATATTTTTGAACATTTAACTTTTCTTTCAAAGAATATAATTCATGTAAATCAACACTACCTTCAGTTATTTCTTGTCCTTCAGACACTATATCTTTGTTTTTAACCCATAAATTATACCCTGCTGGTATAATAACTTCTACTGGATCACTTTGATTACTTATAACTTTAAGTTCTTTGCCCTTTATCTTAACAAGACCATTTAAATTAGTTCTGGTAGATTTTTTATTTACAATAAATATTGTTTGTTCTTTTTTAACCTCTTCTCCATCTTTAACTTTAATATCTGTTTTATCATCTATTTCATATGTTTCAATTCTTGCTTCTTGTGGGATTATTTTTATAATCCTTTGTTCTTTAGATATTAGTTTATTTTCATCATCAAATTCTATTATACCTGAAATAGGTACAAGAATTGCTTTTTTCTTAGGTATCCTTGCTTCAAAAAGTTCTTCTACTCTTGGCAAACCTTGAGTAATATCTCCTTCAGCAACACCACCGGTGTGAAATGTTCTCATTGTAAGTTGAGTACCTGGCTCACCGATACTTTGCGCTGCTACTACACCTACTGCTGTACCTAATTCAACTGGTTTATTATATCCTAAATCATAACCATAACATTTTTGACATACACCACGAGAAGATTTACATGTTAATAATGATCTTATTTTAATATATTCAAGATTAATATCGCCAACCTTTTCAACATCTTCTTTACTAACAAGTGTTCCTTTTTTAATTAAAACCTTTTTTGTTTTTGGATCTTTTATGTCTTCTAATAAAACTCTTCCAATTGCTCTTTCTAATAATACTTCATTAATTTCTTTACTTTCTTCTTTTGTTATAATTAAACCTTCTTTATCCTTACAATCTTTTTCTAAAACTACTTGATCTTGAGACACATCAACTAATCTTCTGGTTAAATAACCAGCACTAGCTGTACGCAAAGCAGTATCTGAAAGTCCTTTACGTGTACCATGGGTTGATATAAAATATTCTAAAACATCAAGACCTTCTTGAAAATTAGCTTTTACTGGTAATTCTATAATATCACCAGAAGGACTAACAACCAAACCCTTAACTCCCATGATTTGAATCATCTGAGACCATGATCCTCTAGCACCAGAATCAATTATACTAGCCACTGAGTTAGTAGGATCAAATGTCTTTTGACTTTGTTCTGTAATACGATTTTTAATTCCTGACCAAACTTCAATAATTTTTACATGTCTTTCCTTGTTTGTTAACAAACCATTGTTGTATTGTTCTTTAATCTCTTCTACTAATTTTTCACCTTCTTTTATAAGTTCTTTTTTTGTTTTTAATTTAGGAATATCATTCATACCCCAAGATAAACCAGAAAGAGTGATATATTTAAAAGCAATACCTTTCATATTATCTAATAATTCAACTGTGTCTTTGTATGAAAAACGCCTAAATGTTTCTGCTACTATTTTCTTTTGTTCTTTTTTATTTAATACTTTATTAATATATGACATTTTCTTTGGAAGTATTTTATTAAACAAAATACGACCAATAGATGTTTCTATAATCTTATTATCTTCTCTAGCTATTCTTACTTTTATTAAATCTTGTAAGTCTATTAATTCTAAAGAAAATGCTCTTTCTGCTTCTTCTTCATCGCTAAAAATCTTTACAACTTTAGCATCATCTTTTATATATGTTAAGTAATAGCAACCCCAAACAATATCTTGGTTAGGTGTTGCAACAGGATCACCAGTGGCTGGTTTTAATAGGTTATTAGCAGATAACATCAATGTACTTGCTTCTTCTTTTGCTTCTTCTGTTATTGGTACATGAACAGCCATTTGATCACCGTCAAAATCAGCGTTAAAAGCAGAACAAACTAATGGATGTAATTGTATTGCCTTACCTTCTATTAATACAGGTTGAAAAGATTGAATACCTAAACGATGTAATGTTGGAGCACGATTCAACATTACATGTGAATCTTTAATAATATCTTCTAAAATAGTCCATACTTCTGCTTGACCAGATTCAATATATCTATTAGCGCTTCTTACATTATGTACTAATTCTTGTTTTATTAATTGAGATATAACAAAAGGACGAAATAATTCTAATGCCATTGTTTTTGGTAATCCACATTGAGATATTTTTAAATGAGGACCAACAACAATAACTGATCTACCTGAATAATCAACACGTTTACCTAAAAGGTTTTGACGAAAACGACCTTGTTTACCTTTTAACATATCAGCTATACTCTTCAATGTTCTTTTTTGACCTGTGGAAGCTGTTACTGTTTTACCATGACGAGCATTATTATCTATTAAAGCATCAACTGCTTCTTGTAGCATTCTTTTTTCATTACGTTGAATAACTTCGGGAGCATTTAAAGATTTTAATCTTTTTAAACGATTATTACGGTTTATAACCCTTCTGTATAGATCATTTAAATCAGAAGATGCAAAACGTCCTCCGTCTAATTGTACCATTGGTCTTAAATCTGGTGGCATTACAGGAATAGCTGTTAATACCATCCATTCAGGTTTAATATTGTTAGTTAAAAGACTTTTAATTAATCTTGATCTTTTAATTAGTTTTTTCTTTTTAGAAACAATTGATATTTCTATTTCTTTTTCTAGATTATTATATACATCTTTTAAGTTTACTTTCTTGAGAAGATCTCTTATAGCTTCTGCACCAATACTAGCTTCAAAAACATGTCCATAACGTAATGCTAGTTCTTGATATTTTGTTTCAGAAATAATTTGTAATACCTTAAGATCCTTTAGTTCTTTAAGTGCTGTATCTGCTGCCTCTTCTAAGGTTTTTATCTTATCTATTTTAGCAACATTCAAATTAATTAACTCTTGTTCAATTTCTTTACTAACTTTTTCTTTATTTTCTCCTTTTGCTATTAACTTTACTTTCTTATCATTTTTTTCTTTTGTTCTTTGTTTAAATTCATTATCAATTTGTTTTCTTTTACTATTTAATTCTGTTTTAATTTGATCTATAGTTGATTTACGTTCATCTTCATTAACTTTTGTTATAATAAAAGAAGCGAAGTATATAACTTTTTCTAAAGATTGAATACTTAAATCTAATATTAAACCTATTTTAGATGGAACACCTCTTAAAAACCAAATATGAGAAACTGGGACAGCTAAATCTATGTGCCCCATACGTTCACGTCTTACTATTGCCCTGGTTACTTCTACTCCACATTTATCACAAGTAACACCCTTGTGTCTTATTCTTTTGTATTTACCACAATAACATTCCCAGTCTTTGGTTGGGCCAAATATCTTTTCACAAAACAATCCATCTTTTTCTGGTTTTTGTGTACGATAATTAATTGTCTCTGGTTTTAATACTTCTCCAAAAGACCATTCATGTATATCTTCTGGTGAAGCTAGTTTTAATTTTATGGCATCAAACTCTAATACAGTTCCCTTTTCTCTTGCCATAAATGTTGTTTTTGTTGATGATGGTGTAGGCATATATTTATATATATTTATTTACTTTCTTTTTTAATTGGTGCTTTTTTTTCTACAATATTAACCTTATCTTCTTCCTCAACAACCCTTTCTCTTTCGCCAATTAGTTCCACATCTAATCCAAGACCTTTTAATTCTCTTGTTAATACATTAAATGATTCTGGAATATTTAATCTTTTTATAGGTTCTCCTTTAATAATTGATTCATAAGCTTTAGATCTTCCAGGAACATCATCTGACTTAATAGTAATCATTTCTTGTAGTGTACTAGCAGCTCCATATGCTTCTAAAGCCCAAACTTCCATCTCTCCAAATCTTTGACCACCAAATTGAGCTTTACCACCTAATGGCTGTTGGGTTACTAAAGAATAAGGACCGATAGATCTTTGGTGTATTTTTTCTTCCACTAAATGATTCAATTTCAAAATATATGAATATCCAACAGTTGTTTTACTATCAAATGGCTTTCCTGTTCTTCCATCATATAATTGAAGTTTTCCATCTTCTGGATAACCAGCTTTTTTCAATTCTTCTTTTATCTTTTTTTCTTCTACTCCATTTAATGCTGGTACTGCTACTTTGTATCCTAGTTTATTAGCTGCTAAACCTAAATGAACTTCTAATAATTGACCTAGGTTCATACGTGATATAACACCAAGTGGATTTAAAACTATATCAACAGGGGTACCATCTTCTAAGAATGGCATATCAGAGTCTGGTACAACACGAGATATAACACCTTTGTTACCGTGTCTACCAGCCATTTTATCACCAACTTGTATTCTTCTAAGTTGAGCTACTGTAACTTGTATTGTTTTTATAACTCCAGCTGGTAATTTATCACCTTTTTCTCTAGAAAAAACTTTTATGTCTATAACCTTACCTCTTTCACCATGTTTTAAGTATAAAGAAGTATCTCTAACATCTTTAGCTTTTTCACCAAATATAGCTCTTAATAGTTTTTCTTCTGCAGAAAGCTCTGTTTCTCCTTTTGGTGTTATTTTACCAACTAATATATCACCAGAAGAAACATTGGCGCCAATCCTAATAATACCTTCTCTGTCTAAATCTTTTAATTTTTCTTCACTTACATTTGGAATATCTCTGGTTATTTCTTCTGGACCAAGTTTAGTGTCTCTAATGTCTATTGAATAATCTTCTATGCTTATAGAGGTATAATTATCATCTCTAACAACTCTTTCTGAAATTAGAATAGCATCTTCATAGTTACCACCAGACCAAGTCATATATGCTACAAGCATGTTTTGACCCAATGCTAATTCTCCATGATCTGTAGCAGCACCATCTGCTACAACCTGACCCTTTTTAACCTTATCATTTTTATCAACAATAGGGTGTTGGTTCATACTAGTAGAAGTATTAGAACGAGTAAATTTATTTAATCTATATGTTGTTACACTACCTTTATTACCTGTAATTTCAATTGTATTACTATCTACCTTAGATACAACACCATCTTCTTTAGCTAAAACAACTTGACCAGAATCAGCAGCTGCTCTAGATTCAACACCTGTTCCTATAATAGGAGCTTGTGGTTTAATAACTGAAACAGCTTGTCTTTGCATGTTTGTTCCCATTAATGCACGTACTGCATCATCGTGCTCTAAAAATGGTATTAAAGATGTAGCAACACTAATAATTTGATTAGGAGCAACATCCATTAAATCTATTTTTTCAACTTTTTCATAACTAGGTTGTCCATTAAATCTTACATCTGTATATTCTTCTTCAAAATATCCATCGTCATCAATTAGTGTTGTTGCTGCTGCTGTATTATACTTTTCTTCTTCAAAAGCGTCTAAGTATACTATTTCATTAGTTACAATTGGTTTAATAGCTATAGTTTCTAAATCTGTTTTAGCTATTTCTTTAGCCTTAGTAACATTAATTGTCTCTCCTTTTGAAATTATAGTCTTTTTTGTTTTAGGATCTTTTGTGTCTTCCCTTGCTATTTTACCTGTTGTTATTTTAACACTATTATCTATATCATGTAGTACTTTTCTAAAAGGTGTTTCTATGAATCCGAAATCATTTACCCTAGCATGAGATGCTAACTGACCAACTAAACCAATATTAGGTCCTTCTGGTGTAGCAATTGGACAAATTCTTCCATAATGAGTTCTATGCACATCTCTCACCTCAAAACCAGCTCTTTCTCTTGATAAACCACCTGGCCCCATAGCAGATAAACGTCTTTTATGCTCTAGCTCTGCTAATGGATTAACTTGATCCATGAATTGAGATAATTGAGAGCTCATAAAAAACTCTTTAATAACACCAACTACTGGTCTAGCGTTTATAAGTTGATTTGGTGTTAAATTAACCATATCAAGAGTACTCATTCTGTCTTTGATTATTCTTTCCATTCTAGCTAAACCTATTCTAAATCTGTTTTGAACAAGTTCACCAATAGCTCTTACCCTACGATTACCCAAATGATCAATATCATCAGCATCTTCTTGGGATAAGTTAAGTTTTATTATTTCATTAATTACTAAAATTAAATCTTCTCTTCTTAGTGTTCTTGTTTCTTTATTATTAGGAAGATCTAAAGAAAAACGAGCGTTTATCTTATATCTACCAACACGACCAAAATCATAACGATCAAAATCAAAAAACATAGAATGTATTAAACTCTTAGCATTTTCTGTTGTAGCTAAATCACCAGGTCTAATACGTTTATATACTTCTTTTAAACCTTCTGCTTCATTACTAGAAATATCTTTTTCTAATGTTGTTTTAATAAAACTTACTTCTGGATGATTATCTACTTCTTTAAATAAATTTATTATTTCTTCATCACTATCATAACCAAAAGCTCTTAATAGTGCTGTTACTGGCACTTTTCTTTTTCTATCAATCTTTACATATATAATATTATTGCCATCTGTTTCTATCTCTAACCAAGCACCCCTATTTGGAATAACTTTAGCACCATAACATTTTCTACCTTTAAGAACTTCTGAAGAAAAGAAAACTCCTGCACTTCTTATAAGTTGTGAAACAATAACTCTTTCAACTCCGTTTATTATAAACGTACCTCTTTCTGTCATTAAAGGAAAATCACCTAAGTATATCTCTTGTTCTTTAACTTCATTTGTTCTTTTATTGTTCAAACGAATATTAACTCTTAAAGGAGCTTCATAAGTAATATTTTTAGCTTTTGACTCTACTTCATCAAATTTAGGATCATCTAAATAATAGTCTAAAAAAGAAAGTTCTAGATCTCTTCCTATAAAATCTTTAATAGGGGAAACTTCTTCAAAAAGTTCTTTTAAACCTTTTTCAAGAAACCAATCGTAAGATTTCTTTTGTACTTCTATTAAGTCGGGAAGTTTAACAGCTTCTCGTAATGATGTAAAAAGTTTACGAGATTGTATTTTTGCTTGGGGCATATATTATTTACTAAGTTAATTAGCACAGCTTTTAATGCTGTTTTATATAATTTATTTATAAATGCACAAAAAACAAACTCACCCCTTTATAGGTCAGTTGTTAGATTTATTTTTAGACTAAAATAGTATAGTCTTAGAAAATTTCATAGCTAAATGCTACCAAAAAAAAATACCTTTGTCAAGTGTTTGTGTTTTATATGGTGAAAAGTAATAATATTCTATTTATTTTAGCTAATATTAGATAAAATATCTTATGTATATTTTAAATCAATTGTCAAATTATTTAGTTATTTTATCTTGTTTTAGCAAAAAATATACACATTTATTAATGTTTACCTACAGGTTATCCACAATTATTGGTTTTTTAACGATTTTAACTCTTCTTTTACTACTTTTCTATCATCCCATTCTATTTTTTTATCATTAGCAACACAAATAAACTGTTCTGATCCTTTTCCTGTTATTAACACTAAATCATCTTTTTTAGCTATCTTTAGTGCTTTTTTTATAGCTTTTCTTCTGTCTTCTATTTTAAATAAGTTTTTATCTAGTTTTTTATTAACACTTTCTGCTCCATTAGCTATGTTGTTTATAATATCCATAGGATTATCATCATATGGATCTTCATTGGTTATGATAATAATATCAGCTGTTTTACCAGCTAATTTACCTAATATTGGTTGTCTATCTCTATCTCTTCCCCCGCCACAAGATCCTAAAACATGTATTAGTTTATTCTTAGGTAGGTTTTTTAACGCTTTATATAATTGTTTTAAACTTTCCGATTCTGGAGCATAGTCTATTAAAATATTAAAGTTTTGTCCTTGTGTTATAAACTCTTGTCTACCAGGAATTCCTTTTAATTCGCATTTAATAATATTATTAATGTCAAAACCTAAAGAAAGTACTGTTGATATGCTTGCTAATATATTATACCCGTTAAATTCTCCTAAAAACTTTGTTTTTATATTATGATTATTTAAAGAAAAAGAAACTAAACCATTTTCTAGTTTTAAATTATCTCCTTTATGTTCCGAATTACTATTAAAACTATATGTTATAAATTTATCTGTTTTATATTCTTTTAATCTTTCTGTTTCTTTATCGTCTGCATTACTTATAATAATCTTATTTATTTTTTTATTATCTATTTTTTTCTTTTTGCTTTTACTCAAGTGTTCAAATAATTTTTCTTTAGCAGCTCTATAATTTTCAAACCCACCGTGAGCCTCTATATGTTCTGGTGTTAGGTTTGTAAAAACAACCACGTCATAGTTTATACCACTATGTCTATATTGTTCTATTCCTTGAGAAGATGTTTCTATAATTGCATACTTACATTTATTATCTACCATTTGTTTAAGTAGTTTTTGTGTTTGGAATCTACCAAGCATAGTCATCTTCTTATCATTTAACCATTTTTTATCACCAACCTTAAAATTAACAGTAGAGGCTAGTCCTGTTTTACTCCCTAAACATTCTAGTAATTGAGAGGTTATATTTACAGTTGTTGTTTTACCATTTGTTCCTGTTACACCTATTACTATAATTTTATTACTGGGATTATTATAATACAAAGAGGCTATTTTTGATAAAAACCAATGATAAAATAGAATTAATCTTTTTGGTATTATTTTTTTTACTATTTTTTTAATCATTTTCACTGTTTAAATATTCTTCTACTTTAGCAACATCTTGTGGTTTACCAAAATCTAACCATATACCTTTTAAGTCTTTTGCTTTCATTTTTCCTTTTTTTGCTAGTATATCAACTACATCTGTTAATTCATATTCTCCTCTTGGTGATAAATCAATTTGATCTAAATATTTAAAAACATCTGGGGTAAACTTATATAAACCAGTATTAATTAAATTACCAACATACTCTTTTGGTTTCTCTACTATACCTCTTAAAAAACCGTCATCATCTACGTGTAACACCCCGTAGTTTTGTGGTTCATCATGTGGTAATCCTGCTATATAACAATAATCATCATCAATATTAAACCTTTTTAAATCTTCTACTGAGTATAGATTATCTCCATAAACGGCTAGAAAACTTTCATTTTTTAAAAGGTTTTTAGTACATTCTAATGGACATGCTGTACCATACCTATCTTCTCCTAAGGCATCAAACTGATTAACTAGGGTTACATTAAACTCTTTACCGTACTCTTCTAAAAACTTATCCATAAACTCTTTTTTGTACCCAACAACCATTATTATTTCTTCAAAACCAGCTTTTTTTAAATTGTTTAATAAATAATATAAAAAAGGTTTTCCATTCACCTTAATTAAATGCTTTGGTTTATCTTTAGCTAGGTCTAACATTCTACTACCTCTACCAGCTGCAGAAATTAATACTTTTTTAATCATTTTTTTATTATTCTCTTAATTTTTTTAAGTAAATTATATATAAAATACATTTGTTTATCATATACCATATCATATGTACCTGGACTAGTGATAATGTTACCACCAAAACCTTTTTTAAATCTAGTTATACCCTTCCATTTTGTTTTAGAACCATCTTCAGGAGCTATGCCCCAGAAATCATAGAAAGAAAAACCATTTTCTTTTGCTTGTTTTATTGTTTCCCATTGTAATAAGTATGGAGCCATGTGTTTTCTAAAACTATAGTCCGTACCACCATGTAAGTATGTTACTGTATTGCCAAAGTTAATTATTAAATTTGCAGCAACAACCTTATTATCAATACTTGCTAAACATAGTTGTCCAATACTTTTTTCAATTAATGTATAATAAAGTAATTTATAGTATTCATCTGAATGAATAGATATTTCTTTTTTATCTGCTGTCTTTTTTATAACATCAAGAAAATGTTTTATATCCTCTTTCTTTTTACTAAAAGTTATTTTAACACCCTTTCTATTAGCTAAGCCAATATTATATCTGGTTTTCTGATGCATTTCACCTAATAATTCTTTGATATCTTTTTTTAAGTCTAAAACTAAAGTATCTCTAGGTTGAATATCATTTGTTTTAATTAAAAAATCATAAATATTTTTATTTTCTTCTGTCTCTAGTCTAAAAAATATTTCTTCTTTCTTTTTTGTTTT
The DNA here is from genome assembly GCA_964478385.1 of uncultured Gammaproteobacteria bacterium. Lineage (GTDB taxonomy): Bacteria > Patescibacteriota > Patescibacteriia > UBA1558 > GWA2-36-10 > UM-FILTER-36-13. Next base: position 16,973 of record CAYZIE010000003.1, on the reverse strand, counting down.
AATAGTTATATCTCTTGCTTTTGATAATATTAACTCTAATGCTTCTTTTTTTTGTTGATCACTTAAACTTGAAAGAAAAATAGGTCCTTTAGGAGAATAAATATAACCTCTATCAAAGAGTAGTTTATTTTCATAAATTAAACAAATAGCAATTATTTCATTATTGTCTACAACCGCTAATTGCCAATATCTTTTATTTTGTTTTTTAAGGAAATACTTCCAATAGCTACTTTGTAAAAAAGAACCAGATAAAAATCTGTTTTTTAAAAAATCGTCATAATTATTATCTTGAACTAAAACCTCCATTTTATTTATTTACTTCTTTCAATGCTATTTTAATCTTTTCTGATAATTCTTGTATATCATCTGGTACTTTTTTAGCAGCATCTCTAGCATCTGTTTCTTTATACCCTAAAGATATTAAAGCTTCTATAACTTGTCCTGATCCTTGTTTTTGTATTTCTTGATCTGAAATCTCTGTTACAATTTTTTCTTTTAACTCTAATACAATTCTTGCTGCTGTTTTTTTACCTATACCAGATACTGTTTGTAAAAAAGAAGAATCCTCACTACTAATCGCTCTTTTCAAATCATGTATATCTGCTAAAGATAGTATATTAAGAGCACTTTTTGGTCCAATTCCTGATATTGATATAATCTTCTTAAAAAAATCTAATTGTTCTATATCTTTAAAACCGTATAAATCAAACATATCTTCTTTAATGTGTGAATATATGTTTAATTCACAGTTTTTACCTTTTTCTATGTTTTCTAAATCATTATTAATTAAAAAAACCTCGTAACCAATACCATTAGTAAGTAGTATAATTGATCTTTCGTTTTTTTGAATTACCTCTCCTTTTATATATGCTATCATAAGTTTAATACTAGCAAACTTTAATAACAATTTCAATTACTTTAAATATTTATGTATATAGACAAAATACTTAATATATAGTTTAATTATTTACTATGAAGAATAATATAGAATTACTAGCCCCAGCTGGTTCATATGAATCATTACATGCTGCGATTAAAAATGGTGCTAATGCTATTTATTTTGGTATAAATCAATTGAATATGCGTGCTGTTTCTGCAGCTAATTTTGATAGTTCAGATTTAAAAAAAATAACTAAAATTTGTAAAGAAAATAAGATAAAAAGTTATTTAACGATTAATACTGTATTATATGATAATGATCTATTGTTAATGAAAAAGATAATAGATGACGCTAAAAAGTATAAAGTAGATGCTTTAATTGTTTCTGATATTGCTGCAATGCAATATGCTAGAAGTATAAACATAGAAGTACATGCTTCTACACAATTATCTATATCAAATATCGAAGCTGTTAAATTCTATTCTCAATTTGTTGATAGAATAGTTTTAGCTAGAGAGTTAAATTTAGACAGAATAGAAAATATAATAAAAGAAATTAAAAAACAAAAAATAAAAGGACCTAATGGTAAATTAATTGAAATAGAAGTGTTTATACACGGAGCTTTATGTATAGCTGTGTCTGGTAGATGTTCAATGAGTCTTTATCAGTATAACTCTTCTGCTGACAGAGGTGCTTGTAGACAATTATGTAGAAGAAAGTATAAGGTTAGTGATTGTGAAACAAATCAAGAATTAATTATAGACAACAACTATGTAATGAGTCCTAAAGATATTTGTACTATTAGTTTTTTAGATAAAATAATATCACTAGGCGTCAAATCTTTAAAAATAGAAGGTAGAGGAAGGTCACCAGAATATGTAGCTACTGTTGTAAATACATATAACAAAGCTATTAAATTAATAAAAAAAGATAAATATACAGAAAAAGATAAAATAAAACTTGAAAAAGAGTTAAAAAAAGTTTTTAATAGGGGGTTAAGTGATGGATATTATCTTGGTAAAAAATTACAAGAATGGTCTGCTAGTGGTAATAGTCAAGCTACTGAAGAAAAAATATTCACAGGTATAGTAAAACATTATTATCCTAAAATAAAAGTTGCTGAAATACTATTACAAGCATATAATATAAATATTAATGATAAATATTCTATAACAGGTAAAAATACAGGGGTTATATTTGGAAAAATTAGTAAATTAAGATCTGAAGATAGGAAAAATATTAAAAAGGCTAAAAAAGGTGATATAATAACTATACCTGTATTAGAAAGAGTAAGAGAAAATGATAAATTTTATATAATTAAGAAAAAATAATATGTCAAAAACTTATAAAATAACTCACAAAAGAAAAGAGTGTATAGGTTGTGGTCTATGCGCAACACTATGTCCTCAATCTTGGAAAATGGAAGATGATGGATTATCTAAATTACAAGGATCAAAAGAAAAAAATAGTATATGGGTAGGAGAAATACATGAAAGTGATTTAGATTGTAATCTAAAAGCCGAAAAAGAATGTCCTGTTAATATTATAAAAGTAGAAAAATAAACATAATTAAAAAACACCCTATCGCGCAAAGGTGTTTTTTGTTTTCTATTCTAAAAATAATAATTTAGAAAGAATATTTAATTTACCTATAAAGGTATAAATATTATAACAAAAAAATGTAAAATATACAACTATTGTTTAATTGGCATTATTAAATAAATATAATCTTTACTACTACCTGGTTTTAATAAAGCTGGTGAAGAACTATTATTCACACTAAAAATAACGCTATTTTCTTTTATATTGTTTAAACCATCTAGTAAATATCTATAATTAAATATAGCGTCATTATTATCTCCTTGAATATCAGCTGATACACTTGTAGTACTATCACCTTTGTTTGATGATGTTGTTGATACTATTATCTTTTGTTCTTCTTTATTAAAACTTAAAAAAACATCATTAATACCTTGTTTACAAAGAAGAGAAACGCGTTTTACAACAGGTATAAGATCGTTTACATTACATTTAACAGTTGTAGTAAAATCATTTGGTATTATTTGTTTATAATCTGGATATTTACCATCAATAATTCTAGAAATTAATTCTACACCATTAAAAGTAAAAACAATTTGGTTGTCATTAAAATATATTTTTACATCTTGAGAGTCTTGTTCGTTTAATATCCTTAAAACCTCTTGGGTTGTTTTTAATGGTATCACTAAATCTTTTTCTTTATTGTTTGAAATATTTAATTTTTTTTCAGCTAATCTATAACTATCTGTAGCTGTTAAAATTAATTCATTATTTTTAAATATAAAATCAACAGCATTTATCTCTACTCTAGATGTATCTAATGAAGCTGAAAACACAACCTGACTTAAGGAATTTTTAAAATTATTAGTTGATGTTTTTATTTCAAACTCTTTTTCTGTTTCTGGTATAAGTGGAAAGTCTTCTGCTTTCAAACCTTTTATGGTTGTTTTTTGATCTTTACTTGTTATTTCTAAATTATCACCTTTAAGGTTTATTTCTATATTTTCTTTAGGTAATAGACTAACAAAACTATTAAGTAGTTTTGCTTCAACTGTAAATTCCCCTTCTTCTATAACCTTACCCCTTACAAATACTTTAATACCAATCTCTAAATCTGTTGTAATTAACTCTAAACCATCTTTAGAAGCTTTTAATAGTACGTTATTTAAAATAGGTAGGTTAGTGTTTTTATCAGCTATATTAGAAACTATATTTAACCCTTTGTGTAAATTTTCTTGAGTACAAATTATCTTCATATTATTATTGTTATTATTTATATATAAAATTAATAGTAGTAGTAAGGCTTGTTGATATGTTAATAATTTTTATTATTTTCATTACTTTATTGAGTAAAATGTTTGTTTTTAATATTTTTTACTTTTGGATAACTAGTTAATAAATGTTTGATAAAAATATAATCTATACACAATAATAATTTTTTTATATTTTTGTCTTAATAACTTATTGTTTTATTAACAGTTTGTCAATTATATTATAAACAAGAAGTTAAAAAGTTTTTAACAAGTTATTCATATATTTTTTCTCTTAAAATAGCAATATCGTTTTTTATTTTATCATCTGTTTCTACAAGTTTACTCATTTTTATACATGCATGCATAGCTGTGGTGTGATCTCTACCACCTATATCTTGCCCTATATTAGGATAAGAAGCTTTTAATTCTTCCCTCATTAAAAACATTGTTATTTGTCTAGGTGTAACAAATTCTTTTTTTCTACTTGTCCCTAGTAAATCTTTTATCTCTATATCAAAGAAGTTAGAAATAGCTCGAATTAGTTTTTTGCTAGTTAAACCAGCTTTTTTAGGGTTGGTAGATATACCACCTAGTATAGATCGTACACTTTCTATAGTTGGATTAGAGTTGTTTAATTGATGAAAAACTATAATCCTATTAAGAGCCCCTTCTAATTCTCTAATATTATCTTGTATGCTTTCAGCTATATAATGTATTATCTCTTTATTTAAATTATAGTTTCTTTCTTGGCATTTTATTTCTAGAATAGCAACCCTTGTTTCTAAATCAGGAGATGAAATATCAGCTATCATACCCCACTCAAAACGTGATATAAGACGATTTTCAATAGATGGTATAGCCTTTGGTGGTCTATCAGAGGATATAACTATTTGTTTATTATTTTGATGTAAAGCATTAAATGTATGAAAAAACTCTTCTTGAGTTTGTTCTTTACCTGCTATAAATTGAATATCATCTATTAATAACACATCTATATTTCTATACTTTTCTTTGAATTTGTCTGTTTGCCCATTTTTTATAGAAAAAATAAAGTCATTTATAAAATTTTCACTATTAATATATAATATCTTCTTTTTAGGATCTTTATTTAATATAAGATTACCAACAGCTTGAATAAGATGTGTTTTACCTAGCCCAACACCACCATAAATAAATAAAGGATTATATATTTGTCCAGGTGTTTTAGCAGCAGCATTAGCAGCAGCTTGTGCTAATTCATTACCAGGACCAACAACAAAACTATTAAATGTATAATTAGAATTAAGACCAAAACTAGATAATGGTTTACTGGACTTTTGTTTATACACAGTATCCTTATCTTTTTCTTCTTTATTATTTACTTTTTGGCCAATATTAGGTGAAATACTTTTTGTTTCTACCCTGTAGATAACCTGTAGATTATTTTTTGATAAAGACTTCTCTAGTGTTTGTATAATATGGTTATTATATTTTTTTTCTATCCACGATTTAATAAAAGAACTAGGAACACCAATAATAATCTCCCGATCATTTATTTGTATTATAAAAGTGTCTTTGAACCAAGTTTCAAAACTAGCTTTACTTAAAGATAATTCTAGTTGGCCTAAAACATTTTGCCAAACTTTATCATGTTCAACCATTTGTTTAAATATATGCTTATATACTAATAAAAATAAAATTTAAAAGCAAGTACTGATTATTAATAATAATAACATAAAACAATATTTATAAAAACCATTAAAATAGAATAAAGTGTGTATATTTTGTTAATAATTAAACGAGGTATAAACGTATTGCCAAAGAGTATTAAATGTGTTATTATTGTTTCGTTAATTATTATTTTTATGTCAACAAAAAGAACATACCAACCAAAAAAGAAGAAAAGAGCTAGAAAACACGGTTTTAAAGCAAGAATGTCTAGTAAACCTGGTCGTAATGTATTAAAAAATAGAAGAGCTAAAAAAAGAAAAAAACTAGCTGTTTAGTTTTTATATATGTTAGCAAAACTTAATAGATTATCTAAAGATAAAGAGATTAAAGACTTGATAAAAACAGGAAAAACTCTTTTTTTACCTACTTTTGTTATAAAACATAAGGAAAACAAAGAAAAAACTACAAAAATAGGTGTTATTGTCTCTACTAAGGTTGATAAAAGAGCTGTAGTACGTAATAGGACAAAAAGACAGATAAGAGCTATTATTAAAGATAATATAAACAATATTAAACCGGGATACAATATATTGATTATAGTTAAAAAACAAGCTTTAGGACTAGAATTTAAAAAACTAGAAACAGTACTTATTTCAGGGTTATCTAAAATTAAGACTTTAAACAATGCTTAAAACAGTATTATTAAAGATAATACGTATATATCAAAAAACACTTTCTCCTGATACTGGGTGGTTTAAAATATATTTTCCACACGGTTATTGTCGTTTTCATCCTCATTGTTCAGAGTATTCATATCAAGCTATTGAAAAATATGGGGTTTTTAAAGGGGTGATTAAATCTTTTTGGCGAATATTACGATGTAATCCCTTTTCTAAAGGAGGAAAAGATCCAATTAATTAATAAAAATACAACATTATGGCAATATTTTTTACTTTATTTTATCAACCAATATTTAATCTTTTAGTTTTTTTATACAATATAGTACCTAATCATGATTTAGGTATAGCCATTATTATACTTACATTGATTATTAGATTAGTTCTTTACCCTTTATCTAAAAAATCTATTAAAGCACAAAAAGAACTACAAAACATTCAACCTGAAATAGAAAAACTTAAAGAAGAGTATAAGGATGATAAAGAAAAAATGGGGCCAGAACTAATGGCTTTATATAAAAAACATAAGATCAACCCATTTTCTTCTTGTTTTCCAATGTTGGTACAATTACCATTTTTAATAGCTATCTATAGAGTATTTTTTGATGGTTTAACAAAAGAAGGAAGTATGAGCGCATTATACTCTTTTGTTTCTAACCCAGGGACTTTAAATCCTGTTGCGTTTGGATTTTTAGATCTATCTGAAAAAAGCCTTATTATGGCACTATTAGCTGGTGCAGGACAGTTTTGGCAATCTAAAATGATGATAAATAAAAAACAAAAAGGACAAGTAAATTCTATGGGTACTCAAATGATGTATTTTATGCCTGTTATTACAGTTGTAATTGGTGCTAACTTTCCATCAGGCTTAACATTCTATTGGTTTTTAACTACTTTATTTTCAGTAGCTCAACAATATATTATATTAGGCAAGAAAAAAACAACCGTAGAGGTTATTGAGAAATAATCTATATAAATTTTAATTAAACAATCTGTCAGGTCCAACAATTACCTTTATTTTTTGTTGTTCAACAGACACTTCAGCAGGTGTTTTCATAACTATATTTTTATCAGCTATAATAGGAACTTGATCTTCTTCGTTGCTGGTAATTTTTATTTTTGAGAAAGGTAGAATAGTACCTGATATATTTTTTTTACCCAAAACTCCTTTTTTAACAGGGGTTATAATAGCTTCTAAAATACCATCAACAGGGCTAATATTAGCTGAAATATTTTGATTATTAGGAAAATTACACAAAGCTATATGACTATCAGTAGTTGTTGGTTGAACATTAAAGTTATCAAATTGAATATCGACATCTCTATTTATAATCTCAGCTGTATTAATAAAATAGTGGTTATTAATTTTACCAAGATCTATTTTTTTAATAATTCTAGAAGCTAAAACTTCACAAGCTAAAACTTTAGGAGGTACACCAAGGACCTCAGCAATATTATTGTTATTATCAACAGGTATAATTCCTAGGGTTACATCAAGACTTGCTATAACATTAATAACCTTAGAAAATGTTTGGTTATCACCAACAACAACAACAGTTTCTACACCTTCTTTTACAGCATCAGAGATTAACTCTTTCATGTTCTTAAGTATAGACAACTTAGCTACCCTACCTTTTATTCCTAAATCAGTTATTCTCTGTTCTATTTTTATAAGTAAACTATTGTATTTTTTATCGTTTAAAAATGAATCGTAAACGTATAGATACATAATTCTTTGTTATTCCTGAGGATTTTTTTCTTCAGGTATATTTATTTCTTCTTCGTTTTTCTTTTCTTGTTTCTTTTCTTTTGTTGTTATAATTTGCTCAATAGGCATTGTAACCTGACCATTTATTAAAGCTCCTGTTTCAATAGATATTATTTGTGCTTTAATATCGCCTAATATTACAGCGGTATTTGTTATTTCTAGTTTTCCTTTAATAACAACATTGCCTTTTACTTTTCCAGAAATAAAAGCATTATTAGCTTTAATTCCTGCCTCAACTATAGCTTCAGAACCTATTTTAAGGTTTTTCTTTGTTTGTAAACTACCAACCAACATTCCTTCTATAACAAGGTCTCCTTCTCCTTTGAAGTTTCCCTCAACCTTTACAGAAGGACCAATGATAGTTTCTATTGTTTTTTGATGATTTGCTTCTTTTTTATTAAACATATAATTATTACTTAATTACTTTTATTCTAACTGAATAAATATTAATGTAAAGGGCAAAAAAAGTCAAAGTGGATAATATGGACTTTTAACATTTATTGTATTATATTATATACAAAGATATTTTTTATATTATTAAGTGGTTTTTTAAAGTAAAATATATACTAATTTGTTATTTAAAAATAGAGTAAAAAGTAGTAAAAACAAAGCTTAATTTTTTTATTTTACGACACTAAATATATTTAAAAACTAGGTAAAGAAAAATAAAAAAGCGTTATTTTTAGGGGTAATAAGATCCTGTAGTTTAATGGATAAAACAAGAGCCTCCTAAGCTCTAGATCTAGGTTCGATTCCTAGTAGGATCACCAAATTTTTTAATTACTTGCTCTTTTGGATTTTTATAGTATAATATATTTATGGAGAGTTTAAATGAATCAAACTCGATGTTAAAAAAAATAATACATAAAACAAGCGCCTGCTTTAGGCTGTTTTTTAATTAATAAAAAATATGATATATTTTAGTTTATTTATTTTATTATTATTTTCTGCTTGGTTTTCTGGTATGGAAATAGCATTGTTTTCGTTATCTTCTGCTAAGATTAGGTCTTTATTACTAACAAAAGGCAAAAAAGCTGTAATTTTACAAAGATTATTAAATAATAAACATAAATTATTGGTTACAATTCTTTTGGGTAATAATTTAGTTAATATTGGAGCAGCTAGTTTAGCTACTGTTTTAGCTATTGATTTTTTTGGCTCTAATGGTGCTGGTATAGCCACAGGTGTAATGACTTTTTTAATTCTAATTTTTGGCGAAATGTACCCAAAAGCATATTTTCAACTAAATGCAGAGAAATTAGCAATATTTTTTGCTCCTTTTGTATATTTTTTACAATTACTATTCTTTCCTTTGATCATAGTTTTAGAGAAACTATTAAAGATTTTAACTAAAAACAAAGAAAACTTACCTGTTTCAGAAAAAGAATTTAAAGCATTTAGCCGTTTAGCAGTAGAAAAAGGTATTTTTAACTTTGAAGAACATGAAATGATAATGAATGTTTTAGAGTTTAATGATATAGATGTTAAAAGTATAATGACACCAAGATATAAAATTAGTGTATTAAATGATAAAACAGCAATAGATCAAGTTGCTTATTTTGTTGCTCAAGAAGGGTTTAGTCGTTATCCAGTTTACCACAACCAAAAAGATAACATTATAGGATATATACATGTTATTGATATTATGAGAGTTTTAAATAGCGATAATAGAGAAGATTTGTTAGAGAAATATATTCAACCAATTATACAAGTAAACGAAAATACTAAGGTTAATGTTTTGTTTAATAAAATGAGAAACAAAACTTCTCATATGGCTATTATTACAAGAAAAACAGGTGAAATACTTGGTTTGGTAACAATGGAAGATGTATTAGAATCTTTGGTTGGTGATATTAATGATGAAAAAGATGGTCCAGACCTTGATGAAAATAACAAAAAATAAATATTTTTATCTTATTTTAGATAAATAAAAAACCCCTATTTTATTAAAATAGGGGTTTAAAACAGTAGTTTTATAATAGCTATAAGCAGAAGGATGAAAATAGGGTTGTATACCCTAGTAGTCGTCTTTTTTTTCCACTCAAGCCCTACTGTTCCAAGGATAAGTGTATAAACTATAAATATCCCTGCAACACCTCCAATAACTCCCCAGAGCCTTGCCATGTCTTTGTATGGATGACTTGGTAAAGTAACCCAGTAAAGAAAACCGCAAATTAAGCAGATAGACAAGATAAAGAAAAGTATTTTGAAGATTATTTGAAAGAACCTCGGTAACCAATTCATTACAACCTCCCTTTGTTTCAATGAACAGTATTAGCAACTTACTAATATATACATAATAGCATATTTTATCTATTTTGTCAATAGGTGTAATAAAGAAAAAACCGCCTAATTAAATTAAGCGGTTTAAGAATTGAGGGTATTCAACATGTCTTGTTCTTTCTCGATAGAACTCAGGTTCTTTGTTTAAAACACCAAGAGCTTCGTCGCTCTCTTTAAAACATAGCTTTATTCGATATTTTAGATCTTCTGGCGTTTTATTTTTTAAAACATCAGTAGAATCAATAATATTATACAAAGACCTTATTAAATCAACAAGAATTTGAGTAGCTTTACTCTGCATAATTGTTTGATTAAACCTTCTTGTGCAAACACCATCTTCTGAATATACCTTAGGAAGTCTTAATACACGTTGTGTATCAACAAGCAACAAACCGACATTTTTATCATAAAGAATTGGCTCATTGTCTATAATCTCATACTCTTCACGGATTATATCAAAAAGATTCTCATGAGTTTTTGTTATTGTTGTCTCTTTTTCCTCTCTTGATTTCTGGATTAACCAGGCTATTTTCTCTAGCATCATTTTTCTCCTTATATTATGATTTTAAAAGAACTAAATAATATAACAATATATTATTATATTTGTCAAGGTTTGATAAGTATTTGACATAGAAATACTAATATGATAATATACCCTCATAGGGTATATAATATGAATAAAAAAGTTTGTAATCCAGAAAAAATAACATCCCATTTACACCGTATAGAAGGACAGGTTAGGTCTATTGAAAAGATGTATAATGAAAAAAGAGATGTAGAAGAAATAGTAAGAGTAGTTTTAGCTGCTAGAGCTTCTTTAGATTCTGTGACAAAACTTTTAGTAAATGATAAGGTTAATGGGTGTTTTGGTAAGAAAAAAGATAGTAAAAATGAATTAAAAAAACTAATAAATATTTTTTTTAAAATAACTTAATTAATAATTAATAAAAAACAATATGAGCTTAGAATTAAATGATCAAAATTTTAATCAAGAGGTTAAAGAGTTTAAAGGAATTGTATTAGTAGATTTTTGGGCACCTTGGTGTGGGCCTTGTAAAATGCAAGGACCTGTAATTGAAGATGTTGCAAAAGAATTTGAAGGAAATGAAAATGTAAAAATTGCTAAATTAAACGTTGACGAAAACCAACAAACAGCATCTATGTTTCAAGTTATGAGTATTCCGACCTTGAAAATATTTAAAGATGGAGAAGTTGTTGAGGATATGGTTGGTTTACAAGCTAAGGATTCTTTAATAGAGAAAATAAACAATAAACAATAGTTATATGAACAAAGAGATTTATGACGTAATAATAGTAGGTGCTGGACCATCCGGTTTAACAGCAGCTATTTATACAACTCGTCGTTCTTTAAAAACACTAGTTATATCTAAGGATATAGGTGGGCAAGCTTCACTAACTGATGATATTGAAAATTATCCAGGTTTTAAACATACTGGGGGTTTAGAATTAATGCAGAAATTTCAAGAACAAGCACAAGAGTCAGGAACAGAATTTATGTTTACAGAGGTTATTGATATTAAAAAAGATAATGATACTTTTACAGTTAAGGTATTAGAAGAAAAAGAATTAAAAGCTAAATCAGTTATACTTTCATTTGGTTTAACTCCTAGAAATTTAGAAGTTCCAGGAGAAAAAGAATTAACAGGAAAAGGTGTTAGTTATTGCGCTACATGTGATGGTCCTTTGTATAAAAACAAAGATGTGGTTGTTGTTGGTGGTGGTAACTCAGCTTTAGATGCAGCAGAATATTTAAGTAGAGAATCAAATAAAGTATATTTAATACACAGAAGAGATAAGGTTACTGGTGAACAAGTATTAATAGATCAAGTTAATAATATAGAAAATATAGAATTAGTTTTAAACTCTAATGTAAAAGAAATAAAAGGTAAGAGTGGTGTAGAATCTTTAGTATATAAAGTAATAGACGGTGAAGAAAAGGAAATAAATGTTAATGGTGTATTTATCGAAATAGGTCATATAGCAAAAACTGATTGGGTAGAAAATTTAGTAGATATCACAGATCGTAAAGAAATAAAAATTACCGCTGATTGTGAAACTAAAACTCCAGGATTGTTTGCAGCAGGAGATATTACAGAGATAACATATAAACAGGTTATTATATCAGCTGGTGAAGGTGCTAAAGCAGCATTGCAAGCATATAAATACTTACAAGGAACCCCAGCTTTAATACCAGATTGGAATAAATAAATTTAAACTAAAAAATATGAATCCATATGATAATGCATTGATGCAGTTAGAAAAGGCTGCCCAAATTATGAATCTAGATAAAAATATACTAACTAGATTAAGTGTTCCTGAGAAAACGATAACAGCTAGTTTACCTATTAAAATGGATGACGGAGAGTTAAAGATATTTGAAGCATACCGTGTTCAATATAATAGCATCAGAGGTCCATATAAAGGAGGGATACGTTTTCACCCTAATGTTGATTTAAACGAAGTAAAGGCTTTGTCTTTTTGGATGACAATAAAAACAGCTGTTGTTGATATAGCAATGGGTGGTGGTAAGGGTGGTGTAATAGTTGATCCAAAATCTTTAAGTAATAATGAAATAGAAAAACTTTCTAGAGCTTGGGTTAATGCATTTTTTGAAGATATTGGTCCTAATAAAGATATACCAGCCCCTGATGTATATACTAATGCTCAAATTATGTCTTGGATGACAGATGAGTATTCTAAATTAGCAGGGGAAGAAAAATTAGGCGTTGTTACTGGTAAGCCATTAGACAAAGGTGGTTCTAAAGGTAGAGACACTGCTACTGCTAGGGGTGGTTTTTATATTTTAGAGGAGATAATAAAAAAAGAGGGAAAAAATAGTAATGATATAGGTGTAGCAATTCAAGGATTTGGTAATGCTGGCAGTGTTATGGCTAAATTATTATACGATGCCGGATACAAAGTAGAAGCAGTGTCTGATTCTAAAACAGGTATATACAATAAAGAAGGGTTAAATATTGATAATGTTATTGAACACAAAAAAGAAAATAAATCTTTATCTGGTTTTGATAACGCAGAAGAAATAAACAAAGAAGATTTATTTACCTTAGATGTAGATGTTTTGGTTCCAGCAGCTTTAGAAAACCAAATCACAGAAGATAATGCTAAAAATATTAAAGCAAATATTATTATTGAATTAGCAAATGGTCCAACCACACCAAAAGCAGATGAAATATTATATGAAAACAATGTTATTATTATTCCTGATGTTTTAGCTAATGCAGGTGGTGTGACTGTTTCATATTTTGAGTGGTTACAAAATAAAGAAGATGATTATTGGAGTGAAGATGAGGTTAATAAAAAACTTAAAGAGAAAATGGTTAAGTCTTGGGAAGATATTTTAGAAACATCAAAGAAATATAAAACAGATTTAAGAACCTCAGCATTTATATCAGCATTAAAAAGAATAGAAAAAAGTAAATAAGATAAACAAAATAAAAAACCACCAATTATATTGGTGGTTTTGTAATTCAGGAGGCTACATATGTTTTATCTTGGTGTTTTTAACCTCTTTTAATTTTCTAACTTAAGATTTTCTACGTAATAATCATTATCAAGTTCATATTCAATGAGTAATAATTCAATGTATTCTTCATCAGATAACTCATCATCTTCTTTACTAGTTTCAGAGTCCCTATGTCACAAAGTAAACGGGGACTCATTTCAACAAGTTTTCAGAGGATTTCTTTAAAAAATCCTCTACTTCTTCCAGAACATCGCCTGATGTGGTGAACTGAAATAGAGTAAAGGTTCTTTAACAGGAGGCGAAACGATGTCATCTCAACAAAGTCTTCCCAAAATCGGCGACATTGTCACAGTAGACATAAGGCCAAACATACAACAAGGTAAGCTCAAACGGCCACAAGTAATGACAGGCAAGGTTTTATCACATGGCTACTACGATGATATGCCTTGGTTTCAGATCAGCGTATATGACCATCCCTTCTGCAGCCCACTTACATTGGCTTATCACGGTAAGCCACATCATTGTTGGAGTTTGTTCTCCCATAATCATTGTATTGAATTTGGAATGATGCAGGGAGGTGTTGTCTGGAACATACATCCAGACTCATAATCACAAGTACTAAAAAACCCTGCACCATCACGGTGCAGGGTTAATATTTTATATAATTAAGATTGCAAGCCTAATTCTTGAAGAGTTATAGGAATAAAAAATATTAAATAAATTATTAAAACCAAAATCATTGGAACAATAATTCTCTTAATAAAATGTTTTTTATCCCCGTCTTTTTTAAACCTTAAAATACTTTTATTTACATACCTAGTTAATATAAATACTCCTGTAGCAAACGCTATAATCATTGGTGATAAAAATATAAACCAGATTTGAAGTTCTGCTGTGCCATCTCTAATTAAAGAATATATGCCAAATAATATCTGGCCTAGCATACCCACGGAACCAGCGATAAGAGGAAGTAAGAATAAATTAAATATAATAAATAAATTTTTAATCTGCCTGTCACTTACAGTTTTTTTCTTAATACCCTCATTGCCAAGACCAATATTATCCGTATTTACATGGCTTTCTTTTTTTGATTGTTCTTCCATATAATTTAGTTATAAATATCTAAACAAGCATCTTTATGATCATCATATTCACATAATAATGGATCATTAAAATATTTAGCTATATCTGAGATACAAAAAGATTTCATAAAAATAGCTTGATCTTCTATCATTGGAGATTTACTTATATCTAATTCTAAGCACCCTTGGACCGCAATATCTTTAATTTCTTCTTCACTCGCTTCTTTTTTAGCTATCTCTATACACTTAATAAACGAATTTGTTGTTAAAGTTCTTCCATGATCAACGGTTTCTGGATTTATAATATGATATGCACATTGTTTTGGTATATCCGCTTCTCTGGTTATTAGATTGATACAATCTGGTTTATAGATATCTTCTTCAAAACACAAAGAAGCGTCTTTTTTTGTTATAGCAACAGCTTCTAAGCATCTATTAAACTCAGACTCAAATTTAAACCAGTCTTTATATTTATAACAATCATCGCTACTATCTAATGCAGCAAAAACATCTTGATATGAAGCACTTATACAAGTTGTAAATTTTTCTTTACCAGCTATTTCACATGGTTCTAATGTGTGATTTTTTATCATAAAGTCATTTAAGCAAGAAAATTTTTCCTCTTCACCAGGTAATTTCAAACATTCATCTATATCATTTGATTCATTAGCTTGCTTTCTTAAAATATTATCAATGCAATTATTCTTTAAGTATTCTGTATTTACACCTTGAATAGCATCACAAAAACTTAAATCAGTAACTACACCTTGCCTAGCCGCAAGTTCTAAACAATCAAATTGACGACCCTTTCTACTTAAAGAAAGACAAGAAGAAGATATAATGTTAATATCTGGATCATTTTTTTCAAATTCCTCTGAAATTAACATCATAAATACATTATCTTGTTCTGTTAAAATATTATTTGGATCATTCATTGAGACCACTTCTGTTAAATCATCATATCCGTCATTATCTGTATCTGTCTTAGTCTTATCTGTATAATACATTAATTCTAAAAGATCATTTAAACCATCGTTATCTGTATCAGTTTTAATAGCTGTCTCTAAATAAAGAGAAGCTTCTCGACTAAGTTCAAAACGACTACAAAATTCTTCGCCTAAAGAATCCTCTCCCCAAAATTTAAGCTCAGCAGTAAAATATTCTAATAAATCTAGATTGCTATTTAAATAACATGGCAGAATCATCGCTAAACTTACTTCAGGAAAATCTTGTATTTCTTCTAAGCTATAAATATAGATTTCTTCTTCCTTAGTTTCTTCATTATTTAATTGCCACTCTTCTTCATTAACTATATTTTTTAATTGTACTTCATTTGAAACTTTGTCTATTTTTTCAATACTTACTTTTTGCCATAAAAAAAAGCTAGTTATAATTATAATAAAAGATACTATGGTAGCAATAATTATAATTATCTTTTTATTACTCTTCAATTCTTGAGAATCTACACTAACCTCCTGTGAAACTATCGCTTGATTTTCTTCTTGAGTAGTTTCTTCTAAATTTTGAACTTGATTCTCTGGAATCAAATTTTGATTTTCTTCCCTCATATCATTTAAATTAATTTTAATATCTTTATTATACCACATTTACTCCTTTTATAACAATCCAAAGTATCAAAAAAGAGACTAGCTAGTCTCTTTTTTATAACAATGTATTCTTCATCAGATAACTCATCATCTTCTTTTTGATATTCATCAATACAATTATAATTTAAATTATAACTTAATTCTTCTGCAAAAGGGTTAGAAAGATTATCAGCGCCGCAAAGTATAAAAAAATAATTTCCATTAAGACCGTGTAATGTAATACACATAATAGACCTCCTGTGTCTAGGGTTTTTAAAGTGCTACCCATGTCATTTTATTATATAATTACTTTTATTTTTTTGTCAAAGATTTTTATATTCTAAGCTGTGTATAATTTTCTTGACAGTATTTTTTTCTTTGTTAATATGCAGATGGAAAAGATGATCAATTATATTCTTAGGTCATTAAGTAAATTACAAATCGATTATTAAACAATTTGTATGTTTAGAAAAAGGACAAGTAAATTTACAAATAATAGATTTATAAAAATCAATAAATGTGATTTATTTTTAAGACCTCAAAATATAAAAAATATATAAAACACAAAAACCCGCCAATAAGCGGGTTTTTGTAAAGAAAAGCGATTTCGAGGGTCATCTTTTCCTAATAAAAGGAAAATGTTAGCCTCTTTTAGAGAGTAAGACAAAAACGATAAAATGTCAAGATATAAAGCGTGCATGCAACATATAATTAATAATTAATACAATCTTTAGTAGATTGTTAGAAAGG
>CAYZIE010000002.1:28191-50769 GCA_964478385.1 uncultured Gammaproteobacteria bacterium | reverse complement strand
CCCATAATACTAAACCTAAGGCTGTAGTATATTCTAAATCATTTAATTTATCTATAGGAAAATCTTTTTTAATAGGATATCCTAGGAAAACTGGTAGTTTTAATACTTTTTTACCTAAATCTACTATTGAAGCTATTTTAGCTCCACCACCTGTTAAAACTACTCCTGCTGGTAACTTACCATTCTTATCAATTTTTTTCAACTCTTCATTAATCATACCAAATATTTCTTCCATTCTAGCTTCTGTAATCTCTGCGATATCTTTTTTATGAACATAACTACCTTTTGGTTCATCTTCTGAATATTTATTTAAATCAACCTCATCTCTTTTAGAAATACCTTCAGATATAGCTTTAGCATAATCTTTTTTAACAGCTTCAGCAGTATCTACATCTGTTTTTAAGCAAATAGCTAAATCATTAGTAATATGACTAGCACCTATTGGTAAAACTGCTGTATGTAATACAGAACCTTCTTCAAAAACAACTAAAGAAGTAGTTGAAGAACCAATATTAACAACAGCAGAACCTATTTCTTTCTGTTTATTGGTTAAAACAGCTTCAGCATTAGCTAATATTGATAAAACAATTCTTTCAATATCAAGCCCTGCTCTATATATACATCTACCTAAAGTTTTAATTTGAGAAGATAAAGCAAGTATAACTTGGGTTTCAACTTCTAATCTTACACCTGACATACCTATTGGATCAGTAATATTTTTTTGATCATCTAAATTATATGCTATTGGTAAAGTATCTAAAACTTCATAATTAGGTATATTAACTGAATTCTCAGCTGTTTCTAATGCTCTTTCTATATCAGAATATTCTACTTGTCCATCAGCTTTAGAAACTGCTACTACACCTTGACTGTTTATAGTTTTAATATGAGTACTAGATATACCAACTACAATTTGATTAATATTAACACCACTCATTCTTTCACATTTTTCTATAGTTTCAGAAATAGAAGAAATAACATCTTCTACAGAAGATATACTTCCTCTAGTTACACCTTGGGATGGAGTATCAGCAGCGCCAATAACCTGTAAATCACCCTCAGGTAACCTTTTAGCCATAACTATTCTTACAGCACTAGTACCGATATCAAGACCAGTAATTATATCTTTATTACTTACCATGTAATTTTTTTCTAATTATATTATATATTATACCTAAATAATAAATTTTTGCCAAATGTTAATACTTAATTAAAGAAAAAATATTATTAAACCAATAGCTATAGCAAAGAAAACAACAACCAAAACCATAGCTGCTAACAAATCTTTAATCTCTTTAGCAAAATTATGTGTTTTAGGAGCTAAAATATCTACTAAACGTTCAATAGCTGAATTAAATATTTCTAAAGCTAAAATTAAAGCTATTATTAGTAGTAATCCTACCAATAATACTTTATCTAAGTTTTTATAGTATGCAAAACACATTACCAAAAAAGCTATAACTAAATGTATTCTAAAACTTTTTTCACTTTTTAAAACCGTTTTTAAACCTCTAAACGCATTTTTAAAACTATAACAAATGGGACACTTCATTTTATTAAATTTAATATTTCTTGTTCTTTTTTTTCTTGTTCTTTAGCATATTTAAAACCTTTTTCATGATCATAACCTAAAAGATGTAAAATACCATGTACTGTTAATAATTGTAATTCTGATTTTAATGTTTCCTTTTTTTCTTTAGCTTGTTTTCTAGCTTGTTCTAAACAGATTATAATCTCCCCTAAAACATACTCATCATCTAAGGTAAAAGATAATACATCAGTAATATTATCTTTTTTTCTATACACCTTATTGAATTTTTTAATCTCTTTTTTATCAACCAATGCTAAAGATATTTGTTTATTAACTTTTAATTCTTTTTTAATTACTTTTTCTAAATCTAGTAACCAAGAAAAATCTACTTTAAAACTTCTTTTATTAAGATTTAAAATCATAATTATTAATTAACACAACTACCAGGTCCTTCGCAATCATCTGTTGAATCACAAACTATACCCTCTTCTGTTTCATAACATACTTGAGAAGATGGAATACAATGCTTAGTACAATCATCAGGACAAGTACTATATGTATATTCTGTACAATCCAATGTGACGTTATTATCGTCATCCTCTTCTTCAACTTCTGTTATATCAAAACTATTTAACATCATAATAAAAGTTGTTTGAAAATTTCTGGCATCCATTAAAATTTCTGGTACTTCATAAGTTAAAGTATATATATATTCATTGACTTTAACAAAAACTTCTAAACTATTCAAAGAACGTAAAGCAGGTTTATCACTTAAAGAAAAATTCTCAAATTCTACATCTGTATAATTTAAATCTTTCCATTCTGTTAAACTTAGATTATTAGCAGGTTCTACCAAAAGGGTTATAAATTCACCTGTTTCTGAATCTGGAGTAAATAATACTTGATCTAATGTTTCTGGATCTATAGGTGCTGAAAGCCAAGTTTTTGGCCTAAAAATACTATAATTAAAAGTAGGATTCTGATATACAGTAATTAATCCTGAATCTATTAATAATTCATCACTAATTAATGGATCATATAGATTTTGTATTTCAACCCCATCTTTATGACCATCCCAATCAGTATCTCCTCTTCTTGAATTAGTCATATAAATAATCTCTTCTTCATCTGTTAAATCATCTTCATCTATATCTATTTCTCCTGATGTAGGAGGTACAATTGGTTCATTAACATTTTCATTTTCAGTATTAGTATTTTCATTCTCATTAATATTCTCATTTTCAGTATTAGTATTTTCATTCTCATTAATATTCTCATTTTCAGTATTAGTATTTTCATTTTGTACTACTTGTTGATTATCATCACTCTGATTAATATTTTTACTAACAAAATAAATAATACCACCAATAACTCCTGATAATAGTACTATTAAAATAATAGCTGAAATAATTACTTTTTGTTTACCACTAACTTTAGATTTAGGTTTTTTTGGTAAAAAACGTTCAGGCATTGTATGAACATTTGCACTTTGCATTACTTCATCTGTACCTCCAGAGCTTTTCTTTTCTGGAATACCTTTAATATCTTTTCCTATATTAGGATTCTCTTTTGGTTTTGTGTCAAACATAATTATTTATATTTTAATTATTTTATTCTTAATTATTTAATTTACCTGACCCTAATGGATTATATCCATTTAATATTTCTTCACTATCTATAAATTTATCACCATCTGTATCTTCATCTGTAGGATCTGTATTCCAATATGTAACTTCATCATAATCAGAAAGACTATCATTATCTGAATCTGAAGATAATGGATTACTACCATGTGTTTTAACCTCTTCTCTATCAAATAGTCCATCATTATCTGAATCAGCATCTAAAGGATCTGTTCCTAATTCTATTTCTTCACCATTACTTAAACCATCTGAATCATCATCTATATTATATTCATCAATAACTGGTTCTTCATTTACATTAGTATTATAATCTACATTTACATTAGTATTTGTATTAGTGTTTTCATTATTAACTTCTGGTTCACCTGATGTTAAAGAATAAATTACAACTGAAATTATAGCTAAGATTACAATTATAGCTACAACTAAAATTATTTTTTTACCACCTCCACCTCCACTAGCGCTAATCATTATATTATCCTGAGTATTTAAGGGGGGAGGACTTTGACTAGGCGGCATAGTATTAGACACAGGTTTCATTTTTCCTGATTGCACAGCACTATTTTGTTCAGCTACAGGATCTAAATCAGCAAACATATCATCTACTGCTTGCTTTTGTTTAACTGGTTGTTCTGGTTGTGGTGTAATAGGCTCAGGTTGTTGAACTGACTCTTGTTTAGGCACAACAGGCTCAGGTTGTTGTATAGGCGGTGTTGTATTATTAACAGGAGTACTTGTTTGTCCTGCACTTTGTTGATCTTGTTTTAAATCATTAAACATAATATTTTATATAAATTATTATTGAAAAATGGAATAACGACAATAAATAGTATCATTAGCTGCTGCTCCATCAGCCCAAATAGATTCTGCACCCGGAACCATATGAGCCCAATATGAAGAATGTGATTGACTACTCCAAGCACTACTAAACCAACTAGCAACTGGTGATATCCACTCTGATCCTTCTGTATATCCTGGTTCTTTCCAACCTTCAGAAGGTTCATCACCATAAGTACATTTCCAAAGACCATCATGTCTAGTAGTTATACCAAAATCATCTGACAAACAAAGACTAGGCCTATGCCTCCATGGACTATCAACACCTTCATTTGTTCCGTCATTATCAATATCATTATCATCTGGATTATCTAAAGTATATCCTTTACAATCAGTATTTTCTGTACAACTATCTCCTTCTTTACCTACAGCAGGATGTATACACCAACCACTAGGGCAATCGGAATTATTATCACATTGATTTCCAGCATTACTTCCTTTATAACAAATACTCTTACAAGTCATTAATTGACAAGAAAATGTACCTATAACACCATATAAAACACCTATATCTATAGCTTTGAAAGATAAAACATTTTCATTATTGTTAAAATCAAATATATCATTATCATCAATTTCAAATTCACAAGCACCCATATTATCATCATCACAATACTGCCAATTACTACCACTACCAACCTCATTATTATTAACCCATAAAGTAAACTCATTATCAACTAGAAACTTGGCAGATAACTTATTTTCATTACAACAAGAAGCAGTTGAAATAACCTCACAAGCATTTTCTGTATCAGAATTACCACATTCAATTTGACCAGCAATATATTGTGAATCATAATTTGAACAACTTATATTACCCTCACACTCTTCATATGTATCATCAACATTGCCATCTCCGCAATATCCTCCACCTGCATAACAACCATTACATTCATATTGCCAACTAGCACTAGATTCTTGAGGTGTAGGTTCAGTAAAGTTACCTATATCACATGTTTCTGAATAATCTGTAGTATCACTAACGGGATCACCATCACCATTTTGGATAATATTATCTCCGCAATACCCTCCTTCATCATAACAATCTACACAAGCATATGGCCAAGATTGATTAGACTCATGTGGCAGAGGTTGTATAAATCCTAGAGTATCACATTGCTCTGGACCAGTTACATCACCATCTCCGCAATACCCCCCTGTACTAAACTCACAATTAATGGCACATGAATATTGATTATCTGGATTAGAATCAGCAGGATTAGGAATATCATAATCAATGCCATCACAATGCTCTCCTGCATTTATAGTTGAACCAGTGCCATCTTGAGATATATCATCACCACAATATCCTCCAGCTGTTGGAGTACATCTAGTATATGAATCAGAAGAAACAGAACGACATTGATATTGATGATTTTCATCTGTAGCCTCATGTGGCTCTGGCATTTCCCATCCTATATTATAATCTCCGGTAGCATCATTATAATCACATAATTCTTCAAAACTATATTCATAAAGAGAGTTACCACAATATTCATCAGTAAAAGTACAATTTATATTACAACCATATGCATTACTAGCATTAGAATCATCTGGTATAGGTGAAGAATATCCTGAATAATCACATTCTTCTAACCCTGGGGGAAAATAATTTTGATCTTGTGTTATACCATCACCACATACTCCTTCGTATGCTGTACCAATGGTACATTCTCTAAAACAAGAATTAGTGCAACTAATATCGCCATTTCCTGTACAATCCCAACCATCTAATCCATCTGGATCACCAGTTGGATCACATTCTTCAGCCAAAGGAGTATATTGATTATCTAAACAAGCACTAGCTGGGGTTCCATTTGTACAAATTGGTTGACAACTATCACCCGTAGCTTCTGAAACATCACAATAATATTCAAGTTCTTCTTCACAATGATATTCTATATTATTGAAAAAATCAGAACCATTAATTATTTCACATAATTCATAATTTAATTGAAATTCATTATCACCACAATATCCTCCACATTGTTCTCGTGTTGGTGTGTACCAAGTACATTCATTTGGAGAGCCAGCAGGATTACAACCAACAATCTGTTCTTTCCACCATCCATAATCTTCATATGCTATTAAACAACCGTTATTCATATATTCACCTGGTTCACAGGTTTCACTATCATCAACATTGCCATCTCCACAATATGTACTACCTAAACCACTACTAGATATAATTGGAGTATCATTACAATATAAACCCAAATCAGCAGATAAATATTCCATATTATTTATAGTTTGCGGATGTAGATTATTAGCAAAAGTAATACCATTTTCATTAAATTCAAAATCAGAAGCTAGGTTATAGTCCCAACCAGAATTTGTATTATCCCCATTACTAACACTGGTATTATCATATAAATATAATAATGAATTAAAAGGACAAGTAAATTCTCCTAAATCTTCATTCCAACACGTTTCTGGATCAGAACCTTCAGTATATCCATTAAATAAGTTTATAGGATCTAATGGTAAACTATATCCTAGAGTTGTACTTAATGTATCTTGCCAAGAAGGCCATCTACTATTTGACATACCAGAAACAAAAGTACCAGAAGATAATAATGGATAATATGCTTCACAAGTACCTCCAGAAGGACAATTATCATCTACTACACAAGTAATATTAGAATCATTACTACAAGCAAGGTGTTCTAAACTATATTCAGATAAATTATCTCTTATATTAACCAAATCACTTAAACGTTGAAAATCTCTACGTAATTCTAAACTATTAGACTCACAAGTATCTGAACCAGGACAATCAAAATCACTTATACAAGGAAGATGGTTATTAGTAACACAAATATTATTATCTCTAACTATATTTGTATTAAATTCCATTTCCTCTATTAATTGGTTAAATATATTAATAGTTGCTTCACCAGCACCTATATTATATGCAAGTAAATAAATATTAGTATATAAGCTTGTCTCAGGATTATTTTCATCAGCGATATTAGTAGCAGAAATATATATTGTATTACCAACTCGATATGCTGGATAACCATCTATCAATACTTCTGTGCCTCCACCACTAGGATTAGGAGCATGAGCATTATACCATTCTTGAGCTGATAAATGCTGTGGATTAGCATATACTCTTATTCCTATAAAATTATCTATATCTAAATTAACTATAGGGAACATAAAATCTTGTAAAAGATCTGGTTCAGTTATTGGAATTTGTAAAGGTTCATCTGGTAAAGCAGGTAATGTTTCTCCAGTTATACTAAAATCATCTACATAAAACTCTGTTCCATCACTATCAGTAGTATTATACCCAACAGAAAGACCTAATTCAAAATGTAAATTACCATTACTATCTAATAATCTAGCTACTTCATCATCATAGATAAAATTACCTTCATATAGTGTCCAATCATTATATATTCCAGCTGGTATAGCAATTCCTAATAATTGTTCATTATAACAACTGGTTTGATGTGGATGATTTACACAACAATGAGTTGTTTGTGCTTCACATGTTTCATAACTACCACCATTATTTGTACAAATGTTTCCAGAAGGACCATTAATAGCAGCACACTGACTACCCCAACCTAATGTATATGATAATCTAGGCTCTATTTGACTATCAGTATAACCTTTGTAGTAAAACTGTATTGTATATTCTTCTCCATATTTCCAGTTTAAATTACCAACTTGATATGCTGTAGAAGCATATGTAACTCTATTAGTATCTGGCCATTCAAAACTATCATCAACATTGTATACATTTCCATTATTCATGGTACATTGACTACCACCCCAAGTACAATTACTAGCACTAGAATAACTATCAGGCCAAGAACCAGAACCATTACCATCACAAGAAGCTTGAGAACAAGTACCTGGGTATGGTTCATTGGGATCTTGAGTTATTAAATAACTTTGACTTCCTGTTCTAGATTCCAAATTAGTTATACCAACACTTGTATGTGCTTGAATATAACTATCCCAATTAATTGGAACACCATCTATATTACCATCTTCAAACCCTACAGTAACAACATCTTGTAATACACCTTCGGTATAATCTTTACAATATCTAGTCTTAAAATGCATATTTCCATTAGGAGGTAATTGATCAAAATCGTTATAGAAATCAAAATAACCATCAGCATCTAAAGGCCAAGGATTTTCACAGAAAAATAAATCTATATTAGCACTAGCACTAGCAGAACCTAAATCACCACCATCTACATCTACAGTAAGTGTTGTATTACCATTTTCATTTAATGAAGTTCCTGTAACAACTTGATTACTATTATCAGTTAAAGTAACTAAAGTTAAATCATGTATATCCCAAGAATAATTAAGATCTATAGAATTTAATAATGTACCTGATATATCATATGTTTCAGCTGTAAAATCTTGAGCATAATTTGATTGATAATATGTATATAAATTAGGATTTATTAAAGTATAGCTTATCTCACAAAAATTAGACCAAGTAGTAAAACTAGTAGCATAACCATCATTAGTTTCATCATTATCTATATCATCTAGTATCTGAGTATTATCTAAAGTTAAACCTTCAATACTTTCTACATTTTCATTTATATATATAATGTATGAATAACTACTATCAAGGTATGAATTTGGATTAAATATTAATTGGGTTTCTAAATCTCCATCTCCATCTAAATCATTGTTTTGAAGTATATATGAACCATTTATTTCTAACAAATCACCATCATTATAATTATATAACTTAACATAATCTCTAAGACTATCCCAATTCATTTGCTCTGTAAAATCCATTAATATAGCTGTATTAGGACATACACTACTAGATTCATCAGCAGGTTGTATATCTTGAACCATTGGATTAACTGGTACTTCAGGAACATCACCATCAATGGTAACATCTAATATTCCATCATCCAAATGTTCATTTCCATCATCAGTTAATACTACTTCAGCTTTAGTTTGCCCATAACCAGAAGTTAATACTGTTTGTAATACTACTGTTTCAATAGTGCTACCAGATTGAATACTAGCTATACCTGTATTAGTAGAACTCCAAGAATATAAACAATTAGGACAATATATTGGAATATCACAAGAAGCAGAAGAATCAATTGGTTCAGCAGTAAAAGAAGTTAAATCTCCTGTAGCATCTGATACTGCATTAGCAGGGTTAACATCTACACTATCTACTACACATTCATCACTTCCTGTTGTAAATGTATATAAATATGGACTATCTAAATTATCTCCAAATACATTAGAAAAAGAAGTTGGTATAGTTACTTCATAGGTACTACCTGCATTTAAAGGTGTTGTATATTCTAAACGTATAGTTCTTTCTGATTCTAATACAACACTATCTATTATAAATTGATTATTATCTTCTGTTATTGTAAAATCTGAAGGATTAATACTATCTTCACTTATATTTGTATTAAAATGTACTTGAATTAAAGGAGAAGTACATGATCCATCACAATTAGGGTCATGTCCTGTTACTTGTAGTTGTTCTTCGTTGGGGACATCACCATCAATGGTAACATCTAATATTCCATCATCCAAATGTTCATTTCCATCATCAGTTAATACTACTTCAGCTTTAGTTTGCCCATAACCAGAAGTTAATACTGTTTGTAATACTACTGTTTCAATAGTGCTACCAGATTGAATACTAGCTATACCTGTATTAGTAGAACTCCAAGAATATAAACAATTAGGACAATATATTGGAATATCACAAGAAGCAGAAGAATCAATTGGTTCAGCAGTAAAAGAAGTTAAATCTCCTGTAGCATCTGATACTGCATTAGCAGGGTTAACATCTACACTATCTACTACACATTCATCACTTCCTGTTGTAAATGTATATAAATATGGACTATCTAAATTATCTCCAAATACATTAGAAAAAGAAGTTGGTATAGTTACTTCATAGGTACTACCTGCATTTAAAGGTGTTGTATATTCTAAACGTATAGTTCTTTCTGATTCTAATACAACACTATCTATTATAAATTGATTATTATCTTCTGTTATTGTAAAATCTGAAGGATTAATACTATCTTCACTTATATTTGTATTAAAATGTACTTGAATTAAAGGAGAAGTACATGATCCATCACAATTAGGGTCATGTCCTGTTACTTGTAGTTGTTCTTCGTTGGGGACTCCGTCTGTTGTTGTTATAGTCCAAGAATATTCACAATTATTACTACCATCTGTACAAATATCATCACAATAGTCTCCTGTATTACTAGGACAACAATAGTCTCCTAAACCAGATGTACTACAATATGTATCATTAGGACAAGAACCAACATTAAACATCATATTATTACTATCCGTACCATAAGAAGATATAATTTCAACTTCTCCACTTTGAGCACCACTTGGAACTTTAGCATTTAATACTTGATTATCATTCCATGTTACTTCAGATAAATCAGCATTTTGATTATTGTAAAAAACAACATCACCAGTAGTATCACCAAAATATTCTCCATAGAAATTAACTTCCATACCTTCAGGACCATTACTTGGTTGCATTAAACAAATACCAGGATTAGGGGGAAATAAATTAACAGTAAATTGATCAGTGTATGGATCACTTTCTTGCGCATCTTCACCTCTAATTATATATATATAAAAATTATTGTGAGAAATGCTGTCAGGAACTTTAGCAACAATACTATCTTCTTGCCAAAAATTCTGACTACATTGAGCAGGAAAATCAAAACTAGCACTAATTTGATTTACTCCATCATCGAATATAACATCACTAAAATTTGGAATATAATATCCAAAATTAGCACCCATAATTGTAATATATTCTCCTATTGGTCCATTTAAGGGAGAAATATTAGATATAATTGGTAAACCACCAGCTATTTCTGTAGCTAAGAAAGGATAAGGATTACTTACTTCCCCACCTGTGTCTATTGTTATATTAATAGGTCCAGTTATTAAAGGTACATCAGAATTAGCATTATTATTAGAATTATCTATAACAGTATTATTACCTAGATAAGAACCAAAATATAATTGACTAGTAGTTTCAAAATTAACACCGTATACATATACTTCCGTACCATAAGAACCTTCATTAGGATCAGCTAAACATATACCAGAACGAACTATTCCATTTTCATCAAAATTAACTACATTAGAATATTCACCACTACTAGTTAATACATCAACTTCTCCATCAACAACATTATTAGGTACACCTATAATAATATGATCATCAAACCAATAATCTATTGAACAAGAATTATTTAAATTACTAGGAATATTACCAAGTATACGATTACCATTACTATTACTAAAATATACATTACCAGCAGGTTCTCCAAAATCAGAACCAAAAATAGTAATTAAATTACCAGATGTTCCATTATCTGGAGATAAATAATCAATATGAGGACCCGAACTACCAGTACCTTCTATACAAATATGTTCTAAATAACAAGAATTATCTGAACAACAACCAGTAGTACATTGATCATTAGATAAACATGTAACCCTAAAATATTCATCATCTGAATCTCCATTATCTCCAGTGACTATAATATCACTAGTTATAGCATAAGAACTTATATCAACGTCTATCAATTCATCTGACCAAGTGTTAATGGTTAAAACTACTTCAATTGATCCATTATCAAATCCATACATAGTAGCACTGCCTGAATCATCACCAAAATTAATACCACATATTTCTACATTGGATAAACCTTGAGGACCTTCACTAGGACTTACATATGCTATATTCAAACCTGCTTCACCTTCATTTATTGTAAAATAATCTGTATCTGTTTCTCCACTATCACTATTAACAGCTACATCTGCTGTAATTGGTAATGTATCAAATATTTCAGGAACTACAACCTTAATTCTATTATCCTCCCAAATAGGTGAAGCTCCACCACATGCAACTACTTCTGCATTAATTCCATTAAATGTTACTGTACCTTGAATACCACCAAAATTATATCCAATAATATCAACGAAGCTACCAATAGTACCATTACTTGGACTAATATTACATATATTTAACGCTCCATTATCAATACAAGTTGGATCTGGATAATATGGATTATCTGGATCATCAATAATAACAATATCATCAACACCAGTGGCTTCTGATAATTTACTTAAAACAAAACGAGATATAGCATATGCAGATGTTATTATAATCAAACCAATTACTGCATTAACCATAAGCATTTTAGCTTTCTTAATCTGATCTTCATTACCCTTAGATGTCATCCAAAGAAAACCACCGTATAAAATTAAAGTCACAGCAATAACCCCTAATAATCCTAAAAATATATTAATAATACCAGCTGCTATTTCAGGAATACTTTTAGTACCTAAAGCTATACCTTCATTTCCTAATTCATTCTGTCCAAAAATATCCTCTTGAGCAAAAACTTGAGGTATAAACATAAAGAAAGAAACAATTGATGTATATAATACTTTTTTCATATTAATATATTTCATATAATTATATATCATTCCCGATACAGCTGGCACCGGAACAATTAGGACTATTACATGAACAAGAATTATCTGTAGAATCACATAAACAAGGATACCAACAATTCTGCACCAAATCTTTTATCCCTGAATTCATTATAGGAGTATAATCAGTCAAAGTATCAAATTGGTCATGATAAATATTAATAGTATCACTATTTTCTAAACCTAAATAAAAATTAGTATCACCCATAGAACTTTGATACAAAGTAATATTATCACTATTAATAGTACTAGCTGATAAATTCTTATTAAAAGTAACTGATATTGGTTCTGTTAAAGATAAATCAGTACCTGAATCCATACTAATTACATATGGGGGTTCTAAATCTATTGTACTATTAGTTTCAAAATTCCAAGTATATTCAGGATCAAGATTATTACCTGCCATATCTGTAATATTAGTAGTAACATTACCTTCTAAACTACCAATAGGAAGACAATACACATCTCCGCCACAAGAATTCTGAGCACAAGGATCATTAGTCATAAATTCCACTGTTCTATACTGATTAGAAATTAAATACGCACCATCTACTACATTTCCACTAGATTTTACTGTAATATTATTAAATCCATTACTAGTATCACCAACAGCAAACATAGGATTTACTTCTTCAGAAAAATTAATCTGAACTATACTATTTCTAGGATTATCTATAGAATTATCAGATGGTAATACATAATCTACTTCTGGAGGAGTTAAATCTAACTCAGAGCTAACTGTAAAATACCAATCATAGTATCCAGTAAAAGGAAAAGCTGGTTCATCTGTTTCTGACTCCCAATCATTTAATATCATATGATACCTAATATCACCATTAGGATCTCCTAAATGATTACTAGCATTATCACCATATGGATTTATTTCAAACACCTTATGATCATCATCAAAGTTTATTATTAAATCAGCATTATCTAAAGGACCAACTTCATCCTCTCTATATAATTCAATAAAATAACCAGCACTTATACAATCAAGATTACACAAATGATCTTCAATAATAGCGTCTAAATTCATAGGTACTTTAAATGTAATATATATATTAGTATTACGAGGTATATCACTAGCATTACGATTAGGGTAATGACTTTCTAAAATATTAGAACCTAATCCAGTGCCACTATGATAACCTCCTTCACCAGAACCTCCATTGCCACCACCAAAAAATACATCATATCCTTTTCCTAAAAGAAAACGAGATATACCATATGATGATAGGATTATAATCAAACCAATAACACCGTTAACTATTACTTTTTTAGCTTTAGTAATTTGATCTTCATTACCTTTAGATGTCATCCAAAGAAAACCACCATAAAGTATAATTACAGTAGCTATAATTCCTAATAATCCTAAAAATATATTAATAATACCAGTAATAGTTTCTTGTATACTTTTAGTACCAAGGTTAACACCAGCATTACTTAGTTCATTGGTTCCATAAATATCAGGTTGAGCAAAAACTAAACTCGGGAACAAAAAAATAACTGTAAAAAATACAATAAATATTAGAGTTATCTTCTTATTATTAAGCATGGGATTTTATTAATTATTTAATTATAGCTTTTCTTTTACTAATTTTTGTACTATTTTACCATCAGCCTGACCTTTTGTTTTAGTCATAACTTGTTTCATAATTAAACCAAAATTATTTTCTCCAGAAGCAATTATTTCATCAATAATTTTACTAATATCTTGTTCAGACATCATAGATGGTAAATATCCTTCTAATATTTTTACTTCTTCTTGTTCTTTCTCTACTAAATCTTCTCTATTTCCTTGTTTAAATGATTCTATAGAATCATATCTTTTTTTAACTTCTTTACGTATAATATTAATAATCTCTTCATCATCTAAAGAATCTTTTTTAAGCTCAATACTTTTATTCTGTATACCACTTTTAAGCATACGTAAAGTATTAGTTTTTACTGTATCTTTAGCTTTAAGGGCTATATTTAAGTTGTTTTCTATATCTTGTTGTAAAAACATTATATAATTATTAATAGATTGTTTACCATAGTAGTATGGTAAACAAAAACTAATAACTATCTTCTTTTCTTTTTCTTAAAAGCGTATTCATCTAATTTACCAATTTTTTTAAGATAATCCATTTTAGAAGTGATTTCTTTACGACGTAAAGCTGTATCTTTCATATCTTTCTTTGTTTTTTGTTTAGTAAAAAACTTAATCTTTTTAGCTTGTAAGATCTTACCACTTTGAATAGTTTTCTTGGTAAATCTTCTTAGCATTGACTCAAAAGATTCATTACCTTTTCTTTTAACTTCTAACAAATTTCCACCTCTCTTTCTTTATTAATTATATTATTATAATGACAGATTTTAAGACAAAAGTCAATAATAATTATTTTTTAAGTTTTACACTTTTAGTTGTATTCTTTTCTAAACGTTTTTTTAACTCTTTTTTAATTTTTTTATAATCTACAATCTCTTGAACTCCACTTTCCATATCTCTTAAAAGAACTGTATTATCTGATATTTCTTTTTGACCCATAATTAATGTATATCTAGCATTCTTTTTATTAGCTAAATCTAATTGATCTTTTAAACCTTTTTTAGACATATTTTCAGTAACAAGAAAATCCTCTTCTTTTAATTCTTCAAACAATTGTAAAGCTTTTTTTCTAGCTTCAATACCTAATTGAGCAATATATGCATCAAAGTATTTATCATTACCTACACTTACTTTTTTCTTTTGCATTTTCATTAATACTCTTTCTATACCTATAGCAAAACCAACAGCAGGAGTTTCTCTACCACCTAATAATTTAGATAAATCATCATAACGACCTCCACCACCTAAAGCTAATAACTTACCCTTATCTCCTTTGACTGTTATTTCCCAAGCTGTTTTAGTATAGTAGTCTAATCCTCTAACAATATTTTGATTTAAAGTATAATCTATTTTTAATTCATCTAAATACTCTAATACCAACATAAAGTGATCTTTACAATCATCACAAAGATGATCTACCATCTTAGGAGCATTCTCAGCTAAATTACTACACTTCTTATTCTTACAATCCAATAATCTCATTGTATTCTTAGTAAATCTTTTTTTACAATCAATACATAAATCTTTTTTATGACTCTGATAATATGCTTTTAAAGCTTTTAAATAATGTGGACGACATTCATTATCACCTACACTATTTATTTGAATATCTGCTTCTATACCACATTCTTTAAGAATATTAAATGACATAGCTATTAATTGAGCATCTACAACTGGCTCATTATCTCCTATAGCTTCAAAACCAAGTTGCCAAAACTGACGATATCTACCTGCTTGTGGTTTATCATGACGAAATTGAGGTCCGATATAGTAAAGTTTAACAGGTTGAGGAAGATTTAACATACCATGTTCAATATAACTACGCATTACTCCAGCAGTATTTTCAGGACGTAAAGATAATTTATCACCACCTTGACTAGTAAAAGAATACATTTCTTTACTAACAATATCTGTAGCTTCACCTACTGTTCTTTTAAAAAGATTAGTAAACTCAACTATTGGTGTATCTATTCTTCTATATCCATGACAATTAGCATATTTTCCAACTTTTGATTTTATAAAATCAAGATATAATTGCTCATCAGGCAAAATATCTTTCATTCCTTTTACTAATTGTATTTTACTTTTTTTAGCCATATGTTTGTTATTAATATATATACTCTGGTAAATTAAAAGTATTAATTCTATTTAAAGGCCAACCTCTAATCCACACTTTTCCTATAAAATAATCATGATGTATAGGTCCTAAAACTCTAGAATCATGACTATTAGTCCTATTATCACCTAAAACAAAGTACTCATCTTCTTCTAAAGTAATAGGTGAATAACTTACAGTAGAAAGATTATCAATATATGTTTCTTTTAGTTCTTGATCATTGATATATACAATACCCTGTTTAATTTCGATTCTCTCACCAGGTAATCCTATTATTCTTTTTATAAAAAAGACTTTAGTATTCTTAGGATTTTTAAATATTATAACCTGACCTCTTTGCGGTTCATTAAATCTATATGATATTTCATCAATAACTAAATATTCTTTATCATAAAAATTAGGCTCCATAGAAGCACCTTCTACATAAAAAGGTTGAACCAAGAATAATCTTATAGGCATTATAATAGCCAAAGAAATAACAACAACCTTAACAACTTCAAAAAGAAATAATCCAAATTTCTTATACCAAGCTATTAATGGACCTTCATCATCTTCAGAAAAATGACTTAAATCAAGATCTTCAATATTATTATCTATCTCTTCTTTTTTATTATTTTCCATAATTATTTTATTAATATAATATTAAATATTATACCTAAACATTAAATTAAAATCAAATATATTAAACATTGACTTTTGCTTTTCTTCTTAGTATAATACACTTACGTTTAAGGTATAGACTGCATTAAATTAAATGGCTATAGATTTTAAAAAAAGAAAAATAAATCTTTTAGATAATGTAGAAGAAACAAGGATGAAACAAAGACCAATATCTAGAAAATCTTCTTCAACTAATATAAAAAGGAAAATAAAAAAACTACCTCATAAGTATAAAAGAAAAACAAAGGTGTGTAGGAAAAGCTTTTCCTGTTTTTTTATAACCCTAATAATACTATTTACACTTGGAGGAGTTGTGTTATCTTCTAGTAATAATAGTCTTCTTGGTGGTGTAAAAAACAGCTATTTTATTAGACAAATAACAAATATTGTATCACCTAGTAATAAATACTTAGCTGGAGAAAAACAAGATAGAATTAATTTTGTTATACTAGGTATGGGTGGACCAGGACATAATGGACCATATCTTAGTGATACAATTATAGTAGCTAGCTTTAAACCTTCTACTAAATCAGCTAGTATTTTTTCTTTACCAAGAGATATGATTGTTCCTCTTCATAAAAATGATTATAGAAAAATAAATTCAATATATGCTATTGGACAAACTGATGATTACAATGGAGGAGAATTAACAAAAGAAGTATTAAGTAAAACTTTAGATATAGATATACATTACTTTGCTGCTGTTGATTTTAATGGATTCACTGAAATTGTTGACGCTATAGGAGGTATAGAAGTAAATGTAGAAACAAGTTTTACTGATAATCAATTCCCTGACGCTAATTATGGATATCAAGAAATATCATTTGAAGCAGGGGAACAAGAAATGGATGGTTTAACAGCTTTAAGATTTGCTCGTTCAAGACATGGTAATAATGGTGAAGGTTCTGATTTTGCTAGAAGTAAAAGACAACAAAAAATAATAATGGCTATAAAAGATAAAGTAACATCTTTTAATACTTTAATTAATCCTAAAAAAATAACTGATCTTTTCTCTTTGTTCAATAAATATACAACTACAGATCTAGAACCATGGGAAGCTGTTAAATTGGTTCATATGTCTAAGGGTATTGATACTCAAAATATTATTCATCAATCAATAGATGACAGACCTGGTGGATATTTAAAAGCTGGTTTTTCTGAACAAGGAGCATATATATTACAACCAATTACTGGAAATTATGAACAAATACAATTATTAGTAAAAAATATCTTTGAATTAGAAGAATTAAGTGAAGAAAATGCTAAAATAATTATTCAAAATGGTACTGATATTCCAGGAATGGCTTTAGAAGCAGTTAACCATTTGAATCAAATAGGGTATAATGTATTAAGATATGGTAATGCTCCAGAACAAGATAAAATAACTACAGTTATATATAATTATACGGATAATAAGCCAAAAACAGAAGAATCATTGGAAGCTATTTTTCAAAGCAAAAGTAAAACAAAAATACCATTAGAATATTCTAATGAAATAATTACACAAAAATGGGATATTAGAGACGATGAAAGAGAATTAGAACAAATAGATTTCTTAATAGTACTAGGAATGGATCAAAAAATAGAAGAGGGAGTTGAAATAGTTAAAACTATAGATCCATTATTATTAAGTACTTCTACTCCTACATCAACAGATAATGAAATATAATATGTCTAAATTATATAAAGTCGCAATTATAGGAAGAGTTAATGTTGGTAAATCAACATTGTTTAATAGATTAATTGAGGATAGAAAAGCTATTACTTCTATGGTTGCTGGAACAACTAGAGATAGAAACTATGCTACTTGTACTTGGAAAAATCTTGATTTTCAATTAATAGATACTGGGGGATTAGAAGAAAAAGAAAAAGGCATGGATAAAGAAATAAAAAATCAAGCTTTATTAGCAATAAAAGAAGCTGATTTAGTATTATTTATTGTAGATACAAAAACTGGTCTTATGCCTTTTGATAATGAATTAGCTTTAATGATTAAAAAAAGTAAAAAACCAAGTATATTGATAGCTAATAAAACAGATAATAATAAATTAAGGCAAACAATTAATGAATTTTACAAACTAGGTTTAGATAAACCGTGGCCTGTTTCATCTACAACTGGCATTGGTACAGGTGATATGCTTGATGAAATAGTAAATAAACTTTTAAAAATTAAAAAAGTAAAAAGAAGACATGTAGCTCTACCAGAAGAAAAAATTATTAAAGTAGCTGTAGTAGGAAGACCTAATGTTGGTAAATCTTCTTTGATTAATGCTTTTCTAGGAGAAAAAAGATTAATCGTTTCTGAAAAAGCTCATACAACTAGAGATTCACAAGATATTGAATTAACTTTTGAAAAACAAAAAATAGTATTAGTAGATACAGCTGGAATGAGAAGACAAAGTAAAAAAGCTGTTGATGCATTTGAAAAACAATCAGTAGCACAAAGTTTAAAAACTATTGAAAAAGCAGACATAGTAGTATTAGTAACAGATGTTTCTAAAAAACTTACTTGGCAAGATAAACATATACTAGATAAAACAATGGAAACCGGAGCTGGTATAATGATTCTAGCAAATAAGTGGGATTTAATTGAAGATAAAACAACAGATACTGTTCAAGAATTTACTAATTATTATAAAAGATTCTTTCCTTTTATATCATGGTCACCTTTAATATTTTGTTCAGCAACACAAAAAACTAGATTAAAAAAGATATTAAGTACTATAACTAAAATATATTCTGAAAAACAAAAAGAAATTACAGAAAATGCTTTAGATAAATTATTAAAAAAAATAGTTAAAAAACATAAGCCTTCTAGAGGTAAAGGAACTAAACATCCTTACATATATAGTTTAAAACAGCTAAAAACAAATCCTCAGGTTTTTGCTATAAAAGTAAATTTTAAAGCAGATTTACATGATTCTTACTTAAGATTTATAGAAAATAATTTAAGATATAAATTTGGTTTTGAAGGTGTACCTATAAAAATATTGGTACATAAAAGTCAAAATATGCAAGATAAATAAAAAAAATATGAGATTAATAATTGGTTTAGGTAATCCAGATAAAGAATATGAAAATACTAGACATAATTTTGGTCAATTAGTATTAAATTCTTTAGTGGAAAAGAAAAACTTAAACTGGAAAAAATTAAAAAATACAAATAGTTTAATAACTGAATTTAAACATGGTAGAGAAAAAATTATTCTAGCAAAACCATTAATGTATATGAATGAATCAGGAATAACTGTTAAAAAGTTAAAAAAGTATTATAAACTGCCAAATAATAAAATTATTATTATTTATGATGATATAGATCTTCCTTTTGGTAAAACTAGACTATCTAAAAATCGTTCTTCTGGTGGTCATAAAGGAATAGAATCTATTATTCATGAATTAAAAACTAAAGATTTTAAAAGAATTAGATTAGGCATAGGTCCTCAAAAAGGTAAATCAGAACAATTTGTTTTAAAGAAGTTTAATAAAGAAGAAAAGAAATTACTACCTGAAATAATTGATAGTGTTCATTTAGTTATAGAAACTATCTTAGAGAAAAACTTTAATAAAGCTGTTAATAAGTATAATTAACCCTTAGTTCTGGTTAATACTCCATTTATTTTTTTATACTCCCTATCTTTATTCTTTTTTATTTTAGAAACTATTTCTTTTTCTAAATCTATATTTAATATTTCAGATAAACCTAGAGTATATATAACTATATCTGCCAGTTCTTCTCCTAGGTCTGGTAGTTTTTTTCTATAAGCTTCATATGATTCAGAAACTTCCCCATAAAGTAAAAGAAATTCATTCTCTATATTAGTGACATTAAAATTCTTTTTTACTTTATTATCATGAACTTGTTTTTGTAATTCTTTTATATTATTCATAATTATTTATTAATCAAATATTCTAGTAATGTTCTTACACCAAAACCTACTCCACCAATAGGAGTATAACTATTAAAAGGTTTTTCAGCATAAGCAGGAGCAGCTATATCTAAGTGAGCCCAATTTACATTTTCTTCAATAAAGAATTGTAAGAATAGTGCAGCTGTAATAGACCCACCATATCTAGTACTAGCTATATTCTTAATATCAGCAATATTACTTTTATTTAACTCTATATACTCTTCTGGTAAAGGCATAGGCCATATCTTTTCTCCTGAAACGTCTACAGCTTTTAATATCTCTGTATTTAACTTTTTACTATTTGAGTATAAAGCAGCATAATGTGTTCCTAAGGCAATCATCTCTGCTCCAGTTAAAGTAGCTAAATCAATTATAGTATTAATACCTTGTTTTTGAGTATATGCTAAAGAATCAGCTAATGTAACTCTACCCTCAGCATCTGTATTACCTATTTCAATACTTTTACCTTGCATATTTTTCACTACATCACCTGGTTTTAAAGCTTTACCTGAAGGCATATTTTCACATGCAGCTATAATTCCATGTACCTCTACTTTAGGTTGTATTTTACCTACTACTGAAAATAATCCAATAACTGTAGCAGCTCCTCCCATATCTATTTTCATATCTGCCATAGAATCACCTACTTTAATATTTAAACCACCACTATCAAAAGTAATACCTTTACCTACTATACCAATCTTATCTTTAGTTTTACCTTTTGGTTTATATACTAAGTGTATAAACTTAGGAGGTTGATCTGATCCTTGATCTACTCCTAAATAAGCATCCATACCTAATTTCTTTATCTCAGCTTTATCTAATATCTTTACAGAAATATTATTATTCTCCTTAGCTATTAATTCAGCTTCTTTAGCTAAAAGACTAGGCGTCATTACACTACCAGGTTCATTAACTAAATCTCTAGCTTTAATTGTACCTTCAGATAATAATATA
Organism: uncultured Gammaproteobacteria bacterium; assembly: GCA_964478385.1. Classification (GTDB taxonomy): domain Bacteria; phylum Patescibacteriota; class Patescibacteriia; order UBA1558; family GWA2-36-10; genus UM-FILTER-36-13. Next base: position 29,015 of record CAYZIE010000002.1, on the reverse strand, counting down.
CCTTGATCAAATCCATTCTTAAACTGCACTTTCTTTTTACTATCTAATTCAATAACTAAAGTTTTAATATTAACTTTAATATTATCTTCTTCTTTTTTCTTGTACTTATCAAAAGTATAGTTAGCTAAAGTTAGTCCTTGAGCCAAAGACTTACCTAAATCTTTTACATTATTACCCTTTAACCACTGAAATGATATTAATCCAATATTATCTACTTTATTATTTTTCAAATAATTAATAATATTACCAGCTAGTTGTCTATAATCTTCTACTTCTAATTTTTTTTCTTTACCAGTGCCTAAAATTAAAAGATTATCTTTACTAAGTAATTGATTTTTCTTACCTGTGAAATTCTTTTTCTTAGCTAAATTAACTAAATCTAAATCTTTTAATACCTTATCTAAATTACTAGATAATACTGGTACTACGAGTAAATCAACATCTTCTTGGTTTATTTTTTTTACAATTTTTAATTCCATATTATTTTAATTAATTTCTTTAATTATGAATTGTTTTAAAATTTCATAGTATTTTTCTAAACTTTGTATAGAAACATACTCTTATTTACCATGGTGATTATTACCATATGGTCCAAAAATAACAGAAGGAATACCTTTGGTAGAAGTAAATCGTAAATCTGAAACTCCATGTTCTTTGCCTAATTTAACTTCTTTATCAGATTCTTTTTCTGCAACTTTCTTTAACTTGTTTATAATATCAACATTATCAGGATTTAACAACATCTGACATTCTTCTAATATCTCGATTTCAATATCTGGTATCTTTTTTATTTTTTCTAATATCTCTGGAATAGAAGTTTCTTC
>CAYZIE010000002.1:15683-28091 GCA_964478385.1 uncultured Gammaproteobacteria bacterium | reverse complement strand
CAATATCTGGTATCTTTTTTATTTTTTCTAATATCTCTGGAATAGAAGTTTCTTCATCCATTTTTTGTTGTTTTAAACTTAATTAAATCTTGTGTTAATTTAATTAATTCTTTTTTAATATTTTCTTGTTTCATAATTTTAATTTAGTTATATATTTAATTTAATTATTGTAATATAGTGAAGAATCTAAATCACAATCTTCCTGATTAAAGTGAGGTGAACATTCCTCTCCTAGTGTCCGGCATTCTCTTACTCATAACTAACTCCTTTCTTTTTTATTGTTAAAATGATAAGTTGATATCATCAAGATTCCACTTAATACGTTGCAGTAGAATACGAGTTGCTTTCTTGCGCCATTCAGGTACGTTAACAATGATACAACGCAGACTCTGATCACTAATGTTATTGTGTGACAAAAGTTCTTCAGCAGCCCTTTCACGCCAATTAGGATTATTACGAATAACTTCTTCTAGCTTAGAACTGTTAGGGTTACTAGTAACAAAATCTAACCAAGCACGCTGTACAGCAATAGTTTGAGGAGATTGACACTCCCAAAATTGATTTTTCATGATTCACCTCCTTTTGGTGTTAAAGAACAAAAAATGACTATCAATTATTGATAGTCAACATTTACATTTTACCTAATTATATAATATTAACTATCAAAAAATACAAAAAACCATACACGAAACATTTTCATGTCTTTAGCTTTACTTGTATAATGTTTTAAACTAACATTTTCCATATATTTATATGTACTTTTAAGATATACTAAAAAAAAATATTTTATCAAATATTAAAAAACCCGTTATTGAATAACGGATCTTTTAATTTATACTTTTAATTTAATTCCAGGTCCCATAGAAGATGATAATGTGATGTTTTTTATGAAAACACCTTTCATGCTCTGTGGTTTTAATTTCTTTAGTGAGTCTATAAATACCTGTAAGTTCTCTAATAATTTTTCTTTAGAAAAAGATATTTTACCAATAGTAATATGAATATTACCACCCTTATCATTCTTAAATGATAATTTACCTTTTTTTAATTCTCCAATCATTTTATTTAAATCAGTACCAATAGTATCTGTTTTAGGATTAGGCATTAAACCTTTTTGTCCTAATACTCTAGCTATACTAGAAAGATTTTTCATCATATCAGGTGTAGTTACAACAATATCAAAATCAGTTTTACCTGTTTTTTTAATTTCTTCAATCATATCTTCACTACCAACTATATCAGCTCCAGCATCTTTAGCTTCTTTTACTTTATCTTCTGAAACTATAGCTGCTATTTTTACTTTTTTACCAGTACCATGTGGTAATATAACTGAAGATCTAATAATCTGATCACTTTTTTTAGGATCTATACCTAAATTAGCATGTAATTCTATAGAGGCATCAAACTTAACTTTAGATGTTTCTTGTATTAATTGTATAGATTCTTCTAAAGAATATTCTTTAGTTTTATCAATCTTTTCTTTAGCTTCTTTTAATCTTTTACTTGTTTTACTCATATGTTTATATTTTAGAGGTAATAACGATTAAACCGACAGATTTAATCTCCCTCATTATTTTTCAATTTTAACACCCATTTGTCTAGCTGTTCCAGCTATAATCTTCTTAGCTGCTTCAATATCATTAGCATTTAAATCGGGCATCTTAGCTTCAGCAATTTCAGTAAGTTGAGCATCTGTTAATTTACCTACTTTTCTTTGTAAAGGATTACCAGATCCTTTCTTAAGATTAATTTTCTTCTTAATCATATCTGAAGCAGGAGCTGTTTTTAATATAAAATCAAAAGTCCTATCTTCATAAATACTTAAATCTACTGGAACTACTTCACCCATTCTATCTTTAGTAGCCTCATTAAACTTAGTACAAAATTCTTGAATACTAATACCATGTGGTCCTAAAGCTGTACCTACTGGAGGAGCTGGGTTAGCTTTACCAGCTTGTATTTGTAGTTTAACTAATTGTTTTAATTTCTTTGCCATATGTTTTAATCTTTGAGGTAATAGTGATTAAACCGACAGATTTAATCTCCCTCATTATTTATACTTTCTTAATTTGTAAAAAATCTAATTCAACAGGGGTTTCTCTTCCAAACATTGATACTAATACTTTAACCTTACCTCTAGCTTCATCAATATCTGATAACTTACCTTCATAATTTTTAAATGGTCCATCATTAATTTTAACTAATTCACCAACAGCCATATCTATCTTAAACTCTGGTTCTTCTTCTCCCATCTTAGACATTAAAAACTTAATTTCAGATTCAGAAACAGGTGTAGGTGTTGTGCCTGAACCAACAAATCCTGTTACATTAGGAGTATTTCTAACAACATACCATGAAGCATCAGTAACTATCATATTAACTAATACATAACCAGGAAATATCTTTTCTTTTACTGTTCTTCTTTTACCATTTTTAATTTTAATCTTTGTTTCCATTGGAATTAAAACATCAAAAATCTTATCTTCCATATCCATAGATTCTATTCTTTGTCTTAAATTACGATTTACATTTTCTTCATAACCTGAATATGTATGTAAAACATACCAATTTTTTCCTTGTTGTGTACTTTGTTTTGACATATGGTTATATAATAAATTCTAAAATTTTACTTAAAAGAAAGTCTACAAAACCTAAAAATACAGCTACAGCTAAAGATATAGCTATAACTACACCTGTGTGATTTATAATAACTTCACGAGAAGGCCAAACAACTTTTGATAGCTCTTCTTTAGATCCTTTAAGATAATTAACTAGTTTATTCATATTATTAAAATAAATGGTTTTAAAAACAGCCCCTAGGCGCTGTTTAATATGTCAATACTATATCATAAAAAAATAATTTTGGCAACCCCCTAGATTAAATTACCTTTTTCTATCATTATACAAGTATTATTTACACAATTAATCCCATTTTTACTACAATATTCTATTGCCTCACCACTTTCTGCTCCTGGTTGCATCCATACATCTTTAATTCCTAATTCTTTAACTTCTTCTAATACTTTTAATGTTACTTCTGGTTTTGTTACAAATACTACACTGTCTATTTTATCTTTTACGGATGATAAATTAGAAAATACTTTTAAGTTTAAAATTTCTTTTTCTTTAGGGTTGATAGGTATAACTTTAAAATCAGCATTATGTAAATCTTCTAATACCTTATACCCATACTTTTCTTTATTATTTGAAGCACCTACTATTGCTATTGTATTATCTTTTTTAAACATAATTATTTTCTTAAAAATATTACCCAATTGTTTTTATTATATACTTTATCCCAATCATATTCAATAATTAAATTCTTTGGTAATTTAACTTCTACATCTTTTCCACCATTAGGAAAATTATCATGCCAAAAGTATAGCGTATAATCTTCTGTATCATTTGTATTGTACAATATAATACTATCAATCTTATTTGGATACCCTTTGTCTATAACCTCCATGAAATCTTCAGGAGTACTTGAATTACTCATCTCATATATTTCTTCCATTCTCTGAGTATACATAGAAGCATGATGAGAAAAATGAATATTATTAGCAATATAATATGATAATGGTAAGTAAGCAGTTAAATGACTAGATCCACTAGACAACCAAGTACGATTAGAATAATCAGGTATATTATATTTAATATCTTCTGCTAATCGAATAATGTGAACTGGTTTTTCTAAGTCTAATCTAATTTGTTTTAATATTACTTTATCATCTATGAAATATACAAATGGTAATCTAGTTAATATTATAAAAAAAGAAATATATATTAAACTCTTAATATATTTACTACCTAACTTCTTTATCTTGTTATTATATAAATATATTAATAAATAAGTTAAACCTAATGATATAGCAGCTGTACCTAGGAATAGAAAATGTTTAGAAGGCTGAATAGGTCTATTACCAAATAAATAATAAAAGATATTAAAAAATTGATATAGATAAGTAAATATAAAAACAATTAAAGAAGATTTTACAAAACTTTTTTTACTAAAAAATATTAAACCAAATAAACCAAGTAAATACATTAAACCTCTTAAAGAAAAAACTTTCCAAGGAACAAAAATAAAAAAGTCTGATGGTATGAAATGAATAGCTTGATTGTTCTCTATACCATAAGTAAAGTATGAATAAATAAGTGGAATTAAAAAGATTGAACTAATAGCTAAAATAATTAAGCCAAACAATGTTATTCTTTTAAAATTTTTAAACCTATCTTTACTTAATAACGCTAATAAAAATAATGAAGGAATAAATACTGCCCACCAAAAATAATACATTAAGAATAATACTCCACCACTTAAACTAATAAATATATAATGTTTATAACTCCAGGATTTTAAATAAAAACTTCTAGAAATAATAGCTATTAAAATAACACCAGCTAAAGCAGATAAAGACTCATATGGTTTTAATATAATAGTATCAAAATCTAAAAAAGAAAAATAAATAAAAGGTAATAAAAACCAAAACCAAGTTGATTCAGGTATGTTCTTAATATTACTTTTAATTTTACTAATATTATTCCAAAATAGTTTTTGCCAAAGATATACACCTAAAAACCATAGCAATAAAGATCCTGCTAATCCAATCTTAGCCGCTGATATAGCATTAGATGCAAAAGGTCTAGATATTAAACCTGTAACCCAAAAATATAATGGTGGATAGAAATTAGGTAACCAAGCATAATAAAAGTCTTGCCAAAGATTATCTAATAAAACTTTTCCTAAAAATCCTGAAACAAAAACTTCATCACCTACATTACCCCATAACATATTATTTAATGGTAAAGAAAAATTTAAATAAAATAAAACAAAAGCAATTGTATTTAAAATAACATACCATATAGCTGATTTATGTTTATATATAAAATACAAAAAGGTTATTATATAAAAAAATAAAATAACCTTAGACCAAGCTAATATTTCAAGAGTCTTTAAATTAACATCAAACTCCCCCATATATTTAAATTATATATCTAAGTTTTTAACTGTCTTAGCATTGGTTTGTATAAACTTTTTACGAGGAGCTACTTCTGCACCCATTAATATTTCAAAAGTTTCATCTGCCTTAGCAGCATCTTCAACTGTAACTAATTTCATTAATCTATGTTCAGGATCCATAGTAGTTTCCCACAATTGAGTAGGATTCATCTCACCTAAACCTTTATACCTCTGTATATTAACTTTGGGACCTTTCTTAGTAACAACTTCTTCGTCATCTTCTTCTACTAGCATCTCTATATCTTTAACTCCCATTTTCTTTTTCATCTTTTCTAATTCTTCTTCATTATACACATAAATCATTTCTTTACCTTTTTTAAAACTATATAATGGTGGTTGAGCAACGTACACCTTACCACTACGAACTAACTCGGGAAAATGTCTATAGAATAAAGTTAATAACAATGTACGGATATGAGACCCGTCTACATCAGCATCTGTCATTATAATAACCTTATGATATCTTAAGCTTTCAATATCAAACTGTTCTCCAATATTAGTACCTAAAGCAATGATTAAAGATTTAATTTCATTATTAGTCAACATTCTATCAAGTCTAGCTCTCTCTATATTAAGTATTTTACCTCTAAGTGGTAGTATGGCTTGAAATCTACGATCACGACCTTGTTTGGCACTATTATGAACAAAAACTCCAGAGGCTAATGCAAAATTATGAGTCTTAGGAACTTCAATATCATAAACATCTATTTTCTTATTAATCTTTTCTACTTTTAAAACTTTATGATTATAATTCTTTACTGCTTGAAAGGCATCTAATTTCTTTCCATGAAAAAAACGATTAACAAAAGTATCAAAACATAACAAAGATTTATTATTAGTTTTTTTACGATAATTATTATATTCTTCTAAAATAACTTCATCAAATTTATCAAATATTAATCTAAGTGCTTGAATCGTATTTTTGTAATAAGTTTTATTTAATGATTCTTTTCTTTTTTGCCTAAACTCAGGAGTCCATTGTTCTTTTGTTTTATTACTTCTCCATGTAATTAAATCTTTATCACTCCATTGTAATTTAGCTTTTTTGCTTAATAATTCTCTTAATTCAGAATTTTTCTCAAAATATTCTTTAGTTCTTCTTGATTGTAATTCTCTATTTTTAGAACTAGACCAATATTTTTTTTGCTCACAATCTAATCTTTTTAATACGGTTTCACGATATTCTTTATTGTTGTTATAAAATTCTAAATATTTTTTAACCATAAAAGATTTATATTCCTGATCTTTCCATTGTTGTTTAGCTTGATCACTTAATAACATTCTAGTTTTAGGATTTTTCATCCTCTTACTCATCTTATCTCTAAATTCTTTACTTAATCTTAATTTTCTACATTTTTCTTTTACTTCTTCTGTATGAAGAGTATTTTTAATATGTTCTTGATGTAATTTTAAATGATATTCCTTTGAAAAACGTATTAAATTAGTTGGATTATTATTTAATTTATTAAAATCAATATGATGACGATACTTACCATCTTTCAATGAATAATTATTATTATCTAAATTCCAATCATCAGATAACATATGAGTGAAAATCCATTTGTTTAAGTGAGTATCAAATACCATTTCATAACCTTTTATAGTTATCCTATTATCGATTTCTGATAATTTTCTATTTAAAGGCATTAAAGATTGATTACTTACCAAATCTTTAGCTTTGCAATATTTACCATCTCTAAGCATAAATTTATGATCAGAAGTACAAATAATTTCTTCATTATTATCTAATAATACTTTAATAACCTCAGTATTTTTTTTAGTAATCCTTGGATGTATAATTTTTTCTACACCAATTCTGCCATCTTTTTTAATAGTATAACAAAAATTTTGTTTACCTTTTTTATTTTCTTTAACCAGTTCTTTAAAAGATAAATTTCTACCATCTGTTAAAGCAACTTTTGTATCACCAGAAAAACAACCACCAGCGGAATCTCCCTCAACTATATATATTTCAGACTCCTCAGGATCTCTACTAGAACAATCAGCTAATTTACCAGGTAAACTTAAACCATCTAAAGCTCCTTTTCTTAGAACAGTTTCTCTAGCTGAACGAGCAGCCATCCTAGCTTGAGCAGCTAAAAGACATTTACCTAATATAGCTTTAGCATCATTAGGATTTTCTTCTAAAAATATTTCTAAAGATTTAGAAAATATAGAATCAACAACTGATCTTACTTCTACATTACCTAATTTAGCTTTAGTTTGCCCTTCAAACTGAGGTTCAGGTAATTTAACACTGATTATAGCAGTAAGACCTTCTCTAACATCATCAGAGCTAAGATTACTATCTTTTTCTTTTAAGAAATTATTAGCTCTAGCATATTTATTTAATACTCTAGTTAAAGCAGTTTTAAAACCAACTAAATGACTTCCACCTTCAGAATTATGAATATTATTTGCAAAAGCATACAATACTTCTCTATAATCTGTAGTATATTGAAAAGATATTTCTACATTAATATTATCTTTTTCTTTAGATATGTAGAATACTTTATGTTGTTTAACTTCATTATTATTATTTAAATGTCTAATATATGAAGCTATGCCTCCTTCAAAATAATATTTATATTCTTTCTTGTCTTTAGAATTTCTTTCATCATAGATATTAATTTTAATACCTTTAGTTAAATATGCTTGTTGTCTTAAATGTTCTACAACCCTATCCCAATCAAACTCAGTTACTGAAAATATTTCTGGATCTGGTAAAAAAGTTTGTGAAGTACCATTTTTTTTACTTTTACCTACAACTTTAACTTTAGAAGTAGCTTTACCTCTTTTATATTCTTGAGCATAAATCTTACCATCACGATATACTTCTGTTCTCATCCATACTGATAGAGCGTTTACAACACTTACACCTACACCATGTAAACCACCTGATACTTTATATCCTCCACCTTCACCAAATTTACCACCAGCATGTAAAGTAGTCATAACTGTTTCTAAAGCAGACTTCTTTGTAACTTTATGTTTTTCTACAGGAATACCTCTACCATTATCTGAAACAGAAACCTTACCTTCTGGTAATAGTTTAATTTCAATAGTATCAGCGTGACCAGCCATAGCTTCATCAATACCATTATCTACTACTTCCCAAATTAAATGATGTAATCCGGTACCAGCTGTATTACCAATATACATTCCTGGTCTTTTTCTAACAGGAGCTAATCCTTCTAAAACTGTAATTTGTTCAGCACCATATCCTGTTTTCTTTTTCTTAGAAACAGGTTTTTTACTAACAGTTTTCTTTACTTTTTTACTTGTTTTTACTACTTTTTTAGGCATATTTACTACTCTTTTTTAATTAAAAATATACTATTATTTTAGCATAAAATCATAAAAAAAACAACCTTATTTTATGATGTAATAAGGTTGTTTATATACTATATATTTTAGCTAACATTAGCGTAAAATTGCTTTAAACTTTTTATCTAAAACTTTTAATATTTTATCCATAATTTCATCTATATCTTCAGCTACTAAGGTCTTATCCTCACTTCTAAATTCTATATGAAAAGCTATAGACTTTTTATTATCACCTATTTCCTTACCTCTAAATATATCAAAAGGATTCACATCTTTAATTAATGCAGATATTTTATATACTTCATTCTCAATATCAACCCACTTTATATCTTTATTTACTACTATAGCCATATCTCTTTCTATGCTAGGAAACTTAGATAATGCCTTATATTCTTTAACTCTATTAATATATTTAGATAGCAATGAAAAGTTAATCTCCCAAAAACACATATTACTATCCGTATTATGTAATATACCAAACTTACCCAAAACTATATCTTGATATTTAATACTATATGCTAAATCAGTATATGATAGTATTAAATCTTCAGTTTCAAAATTAACATTCCAATAATTAAATAATGATTCAATGGTACCTTTTAACTTCAAAAAAGAATCTTCTTTACTTCCTTTGCTTACTTCTACTCCTGTTAAATACTTATCTTGTTGAGGTAAAAAATCTTTTTTACTCCTATCTGTTTGATATGTTCCTTTTTCTTTTTTAAATACTCTTTGTAATTCAAAAATATTAAATTCATCATACCATCTTAAATTTTCTTCTGCTCTTTTTATTAAATTAGGCAAAAGAGATATATTTAAACATTTTTGTTCAGGACTAACAGGATTAGTAACTTGAATATGATCTTTTATATCTAAATCTAATTTATTTAAATAATCTAAATCACTAAAAGGATAATTATATACTTCATTATATGCTTGAGATAATACTAAATACTGTTTAGTGTCATATTCTGCTTCTTGAACCATATCTATATCAGGTTCTTGTATAGCTACAGTTGGTAATTTAGGCTCAATATTATCATAACCATATATTCTAGCTACTTCTTCAACTATATCTTCTGGTATAGATATATCTTTAGTAGCTCTAAAACTTGGCACTGTAATATTGAATACACCTTTTTTATAATCAACCTTAAACTGTAATCTTTGTAATATACTTTTAATTTCTTTACTAGGTATTTTAATACCAAAACGATTATTAATTAATTCTTCAAAAACTTTTAAAGAAATTTCCTTAAATGGATTATTGTTTACATCTATTAATTTACTAGATATATAACTTCCTTTAGATAATGATAGTATTAAAGCTACAGCTTTTTTTATACCCAACTCAGTTAATTCTGGATCTAAAGATTTTTCAAAACGAGAAGAAGATTCACTTCTTAATCCTAATGCTGTAGATGTTCTTCTAATACTAGAAGCTTTAAAATTAGCTGACTCTAATATTATATCAGTAGTATCAGAAGCTATTTCACTGTTCTGTCCTCCCATAATACCTGCTAAAGCAATATATTTATCTTTATCAGCAATCATCAAAGCTTCATCAGGCAAACTATATTTAACACCATCTAAGGCTATGAATTCTTCACCTTTTTTAGCTTGTTTAACTTCAATACTATTATTACTTATTTGTTGAGCATCAAAAGCATGTAATGGTTGTCCCAATTCATACATTACATAATTAGTAATATCAACTATATTATTTATCGGTCTAATACCAACAGCTTGTAATTGTTTCTTTAACCACCAAGGAGATTCTTCAACCTTAATATTACTTATACTTAAAGCATTATATCTAAAACAATTCTTTTTATCTTTTATATTTACTTTTAATTTAACTTCATCTTTTATATCTAAATCCGAAATAATATATTCTTTTAACTTTAGTTTATATATAGCTGCTACTTCCCTAGCTAGACCATATTGCCCCCAAAGATCAGGACGATGATTTATTGATTTATTATCTATGTCTATGATAACATCGTTCAATTCTAAAGCAGAGCTTAAACTTTGTCCTGGTTTAAACTTAAACTCAGATAAATCTAAAATATCTTTTTCACCTTCATTAATAAATAGTTCACCTAAACCTATTTCTGAAGAAGCTGTTATCATTCCATTACTTTCTACACCTCTTATCTTAACCTTACCCAAAGTAATATATTCTCCTTCTCCATGCCATTGTACTTTAGAACCAACCGTAGCTACAGCTACTAACATTCCTTTACTTAAATTAGAACCGCCACAAACAATTTGTTCAGTTTTTCCTCCTAAATCTACTTTACAAACTTGCAAACGATCAGCCTTAGGATGTTTGGTTAATTCTTTTATTTTACCAACTACAATGCCCTTAAACTTATCTTCTTGATTTATTATTTCTTCTACTTCAACAGTAGACATAGTTAAATCTAAGCCTATTTGTTTATTATCTACACCTTTAGGTAAAGATACATAGTTTTTAATCCAATTTAGTGATAAATACATATTAAAATTGTTTTAAGAATCTTAAATCTCCTGACTGTAATAGTCTAATATCGTTAATCTTATACCTCATCATAACTAATCTAGTTAAACCTAAACCAAAAGCAAATCCAGAATACTCTTTAGTATCTACACCACCTGCTTCTAGTACTTTAGGATGAACCATACCACAAGGCATTAACTCTAACCAACCAGATTGCTTACATACAGAACAACCTTCTCCTTCACATACTAAACATCTAATATCCATTTCAAAGCCAGGCTCAACAAAAGGAAAAAATCCAGGACGAAGACGTATATCTACTTTTTTATGAAATACAGCAGATAGTAATGATTTCATAGTAGCTATTAGATGACCTATGTTTATATCTTTATCAACCATTAAACCTTCTAATTGATAGAATGTATGATCATGAGAAGCATCAGTAGACTCATTACGAAATACTCTTCCTGGAAATATACCTCTGAATGGTGTTCCATATTCTTCTAACATTCTTACTTGTAAATTAGAAGTATGAGTTCTTAATACATTATTATCTTCTACCCAAAAAGTATCCATATCACCTTTAGCAGGATGATCTTCTGGTATATTTAAAGCTGTGAAGTTATAGTAATCAGAATCTAACTGAGGACCATCGTATATTTTAAAACCCATAGAAACAAAAGCAGATTCTATTTCTCTTTGAATTATGGTTGAAGGATGTAAATTACCAACCTTTTTCTTTTTACCAGGTAAGCTAGAATCAAAGTCTGTATCTTTTTTTACTTCACCCTTAACTATTGCCTCTGTTTTATTAAACAAGTCTGTTAATTCTTTTTTAATCTCATTAGCTAATTTACCTATTTTAGGTTTTTCTTCTTTACTTAAATTTTTAACTTCTTTTAGTAGATTATTTAACTCTCCTTTTCTACCTAAGTATTTATTCTTTAAATCATCAAAAGAAATATCTTCTTTAAGATCTTTTAATTCTTGTAAAGCTTTTTCTTTTAATTCTTTTAATTTAATATCCATATATTTAACTTTCTAAAGTATTATTTTCTTTTCTAAATACTATTATACTAAATTCTATAATACTAGCTAAGATTATTAATAGTAATGTATTCCACCAAGTTAAAACACGACCTGATTGTAATAGAAAGGCTACTATAAATATACTAGAATATATTATACTTTGTCTAAAAGATTCTGTAATTAATATTCTAGTTAATACTCTTCTTCTATGTACCAACTTACGTATCCAAAATATTAATAATGATAGACTACCTAAAATACTTAAAAATAGTAAAAAGTAAAAAAGTATAAATATAGCTAAACTAGCCTGAGAAGGATCAAAATTGTTTATTATTACAAAAAAGCCTAGCCAAGCAATAGCTGTAGCTATACCCATTATTATATTATATGTTTTAATATCCATGGTAGTATAATACCAAAAAAGGAAGTATAAATCAACTTAAAAACCTTAAATCTTTAACTATAATATCTAATTCTTTATTTAACTTTTCTAAAAATAATTCTTTTTTTTCTTCAAAATCTTCTTTTAATTCTTCTGGTATTATAGCTA
>CAYZIE010000002.1:0-15583 GCA_964478385.1 uncultured Gammaproteobacteria bacterium | reverse complement strand
AATAATTCTTTTTTTTCTTCAAAATCTTCTTTTAATTCTTCTGGTATTATAGCTATAGTTAATACATCATTATTACAATATAGCACCCTAGCTTTTTGTTCTACACCCTCTCCCCATATATCTATCATTACATCTTTAGCTTTTTCTAAAACTAAAGAATCTTGAATCTGTTTATTATTCAAATACTTAGAAGCTGAATCTTTAAATGTATTCCATGACATATTAATTATTCTTAACAAATGGGCATATTTTCTTAAAATCACAAAACTTACATGTAAAACCTGGTTTAGCAGTAAAATCTTGTTCTTTTATTTGTTTTATAATATCTATTATCCATAATTTAATTTTTTCTATTTCCTTATCTGTTCCTACAAAAGATATTTCAGTATTTTCATTTAAATAGTAGAAAGTTAAATTTTTAACCTTTGTTTTAAAAACATCCTCAGCAGCTATTTGATACATTAACAATTGTTTTTTATCTTCAAATATTAATTTATCTTTAGCCTTCCCTGTTTTATAGTCTATAATATTCCAATGATTTTTACCAATTGGATCTACTCTATCAAATGTTCCTTTTAAACTATTACCTTTTACTTTAATATGGAAACCTTTTTCTAAAAATATTGGTATAGGAAAGTCTTTCTTATATTTATTATAATATTCTTTTAATATTTCTTCTCCTTTTTTATAGTATTCTTCTTTTTGTTTTTCATCTTCAAACCAATCTTCTATCCATGATTCTTTGTAAAATTCTAATAAATCTTTTAATGTAGGTTGTTTAATCTTTTCTTCTTTTTTAAATAAATCTTGTTGTTTTAATTCATTTCTTTCTACTATTAGTTTAAAGAATTTATACAAAGCATTATGCATAGTTCTACCAAAAGAAAAAGATGGTTTACCACTAGCTCTTAATTTAACTATGTGAGAATAGTAATATTGCCTAGGACATGTTTCATATGCTTTTAATTGAGAAAAAGAAAACACTTTAGGTATATTATATTCAGGTTTAGTGATAGTCTTATCTACTTGTTTTACTTCTTTAACATTTTTTTCTTTACTTTTGACTATAATACCTAATTCTTCTAAAAACCTAGAAGGTTTCTTTTTTCTTGCCCCACCATAATCATCAGCTAAAGTTAAAAATATTCTTTCTTTAGCTCTGGTTAAAGCTACATAGAATAATCTTCTTTCTTCTTGTAAATGAGCATCTCCTTCTGGTAATATTTCTTTTACTAAATCTAATGGTAATTCTATAGGATCTCTTTTTTCTGTACTAGGAAATCTTAAATGAACTAAGTTAACTATGAATACAAACTTAAACTCTAAACCCTTAGAACCATGTACTGTCATTACATTAACTACATCTGGTCCAGACTCTGTGTCATGTTGAATACTACCTAGTTCTCCAGACTCTAATTTCATTTCCATAGTATCTAAAAAATCATGAATACTTTCTTTACCCAAAGCTTCTTCTTCCCATTCTCTTAATTCTTTAAAGAATTGTGTTAAAAAGTTTTGTTGTTCTCTATTTCTTTCACTATCTTCTATTGTTAAAAGTGTTAAATACCCACTATCTTCTAACCAATTATATATTACTTGAGATATTTGTTTAGTTTTAGCTTGCTCTGTATGTTTATCTATATGTTGTAATAGTTGTTCTATACCTTTTTGATCTCCTACAGGTAATTTAAGATGTTCTTTGTATGTTTTTAATGTATAGAATAAAGACAAAGACTTTTTATTGGCTAAGTGATTTAAATTAATTATACTTTTAATAGTTAAATTATATACTGGTAAGTTTAATATTCTGTATAGTGCTGAAGACTCATGATAGTTATCTAAGAGTTTTAAGTAAGAAAGTATATCTAATACTATATCTTGAGTATATAACCCCTTAGAAGCCATAAATTTATTAGGTATACCTGCTTTTCTCATCATACTAATAAAACCAGTAGCTTGATCATTAGCTCTTACAAGAATAGCGAAATCAGACCATTTAATATCTTTATCTTTTTTCTTTATTTCATTTATTTTACTAAGTACTCCATCTATTTCTGTATTCTTATCTGTATATGATAGTACTTCTACTTTACCTTTATTATCAGTATGACTTTTTAGTTTTTTACTCAAACCTTTTTCTAGTTTAGCTTCTAATCTATCTGGATTATTTAATTGTATAAAATTATATGCTGAATCTAAAATGTTTTGACCAGATCTATAGTTATCTGTTAAAAAAACTTCTTTTAATCCTTTAAAATCTTTTTTGAAAGTCAATATATTAGATACTGAAGCACCCCTAAATTTATATATACTTTGATCATCATCCCCTACAACCATTAAATTATTCTTAGGAGCTGCTAAAAGTTTAATTAATTCATATTGAGCATAATTAGTATCTTGAAACTCATCTACTAAAATATACTTAAATTGTTTTCTATACTTTTCTAAAATATGAGGTCTTTTTTGAAAAAGTTTAAGAGTATAGTTTATTAAATCACCAAAGTCTAAAGCATTATTATCTAATAGTAACTGTTGATATACATGATATGAATTAGTTACTTCTTTTAATCTTTTAACTTCAGATTCTACATCTTCTCTGTCTTGAGCTAAATCTTTATCTAAACCTACTTTATCTGAATACTCTAAATAGTCTTCAGGATAAATTACTTCGTCTTTACACTTAGAAAAATGATTAAGTAGGGCGTGTATAAACTTAGTGGAATTACCTAAAGGTTTATAATAATCTAAATCAAACTTGTCTAAGTTTTTACGAACTAATAACCAAGAAGAAGTTTGATCTAATAATTTAAAATCATTAGATATACCAATATCTAATGCATGGTCTTTTAATATTTTTTCACAAAAAGCATGAAAAGTATTTACCCATAGTTCTGAATATCCTAAAGGTAATAACTTATCTACCCTTTCTTCCATTTCTGCAGAAGCTTTATCAGTAAAAGTCATAGCTAATATTTCTTCTGGATTAGCTTTACCTTTTTCTATTAGCTTAGCTATTCTTTGAGTTATAACAGCGGTTTTACCTGTACCTGCTCCTGCTATTAATATTATAGGTCCTTGATCATGATTAACTGCTTGTTCTTGTGATTTATTTAACTTAATAGACATAATACTATTTTATATAAAAGTAATAAAAAAAGCAAAAAAATACCCTGTTATTTAACAGGGTATTTAAAGTGTTATTCTACTACTGTGTATTCAAGACCTTCTTGAGCTGGCTTGCTATATGCCATTATAATCTCAATATCCTCTGGTAGATCTTTTTCAAGCATATTTTTAACATTTCTCATATCATTAATATATACTTGCTCTTCTTCTTCAGCAGAGTTAAAAGCTTTACTACCTCCATAGCCTCCACAGTCCCAATGCCAAAGCAAAAGAAGTTTTTGAATACTATGAAGATTCTTAGAAACAGAAATAATCTTGTCTATGAAAGACTTTTTAAACCCATTATCCTTTAATACCTCCTTAGCACTTCCTGGCCAAGAGTATAGATCAAAATCTTCATAACCTAAGCCTGTTTCAACAAATTCTTGATCAGACTTACGAAAACGAAAATCCACACATTTTATAACTGCCAAAGGGCAATCATGTTTACTTAATTTGTCATTAAAAACAACCATTGTTTTGTTCCTTTCTTTTGTTATTTAACACTGGTTCTTACACCTCTCTTCTTATATTTCCTCGCTACTTTTAAGCGAGCTAATTCTTTTTGTAAACTAGATTTTAATAAAGTAAACTGTTCTGTATCTTCCATCTTAGTTTTTAATAGTTCTTCAGCTTTCTTTCTTGCTTTTTCTGCTTTTTCTTCATCTATTTCTTCAGCCCTTTCTGCACTATCTGCTAGTATAACTACTTGTTTAGGTAATACTTCTATAAATCCACCAGATACAGCTATATACTCTTCTTCGTTATTAATGTTTGTAATAATAATCTCACCTGTAGACAATTCACTAACTAAAGGAATATGATTAGCTAGTATAGTAATTTGACCACTAGTAGTTTCTACAGAAACTTGTTTTATTGTATTAGAAAAAACTACTCTTTCCTGTGTTACAATTTTTAACTTTAAATCTTTCATTTGAACTATAATATATTACACTATTATTTTACTTCATCAATAGTGCCTTTCATATAGAAAGCTTGTTCTGATTTATCATCATGTTTACCTTCTAATATTTCTTTAAACCCTCGTATAGTTTCTTTTAAGGAAACGTATTGTCCTGGAGTACCTGTAAATGTCTCTGCAACAAAGAATGGCTGTGAAAGAAACTTCTGTACTTTTCTAGCTCTAGATACTATTACTTTATCTTCTTCAGATAATTCATCTATACCAAGTATAGCTATAATATCTTGTAAATCTTTATACTTTTGTAATACTTGTTGTACTTCTCTAGCTACTTCATAATGTTCTTTACCAACTATTTCTGGATCTAAGATAATTGAATTAGAATCTAAAGGATCAACAGCAGGATAAATACCTAACTCTGCTAAAGAACGAGCTAATACTACAGTAGAATCTAGGTGAGCAAATGTAGTAGCGGGAGCTGGATCTGTTAAATCATCTGCAGGAACATATACTGCTTGTACTGAAGTTATAGATCCTTTATTAGTAGAAGTAATTCTTTCTTGAAGTTCTCCCATTTCTGTAGCTAAAGTTGGTTGATAACCTACTGCAGAAGGCATTCTACCTAGTAAGGCAGAAACTTCTGAACCTGCTTGAGTAAATCTAAATATATTATCTACAAATAATAGTACATCTTTACCTTCTTGATCTCTAAAATGTTCTGCCATTGTCAAAGCTGTTAAAGCTACTCTTTGTCTAGCTCCAGGCGGTTCATTCATTTGACCAAACACCATTGTAGTCTTAGGTAATACCCCTGATTCTTTCATTTCATAGTATAGATCATTACCTTCTCTAGTTCTTTCTCCTACACCAGCAAATACTGAAAAACCACCATGCTCTGAAGCTATATTTCTAATCAACTCTTGTATAACTACAGTTTTACCTACACCAGCACCACCAAATAATCCTACCTTACCACCTTTAGTAAATGGACATATTAAGTCTATAACTTTTATACCTGTTTCAAAAATTTCTGTTTTAGTAGATTGTTCTACAAACTCAGGAGCTGTACGATGAATAGGTAAACTATCTTTAGTTTTTACCTCTTCTTTACTGTCTATAGCTTGCCCAAGAACATTAAACATTCTTCCTAAAGTTTCTTGCCCAACAGGAACAGTTATAGCTTGTTTAGTGTTAATAACCTCTAAACCTCTAGCTAATCCATCTGTAGCTCCCATAGAAACAGATCTTACCAAATTATCTCCCATATGTTTCTGCACTTCTAAAACAATAATTTTATCATCATGCTTAACTTCTAAAGCATCATTAATCTCTGGTAAATCTTCTTCAAAATATACATCAACTACTGGTCCGATAATTTGTTTTATAATCCCTTTGTTTTTCATATTTTTATATTATTTATTTATTCTAAACTAGCTGCTCCAGCTGATATTTCAGCTATCTCTGCTGTAATACTAGCTTGCCTAGCTTGATTATATGCTAATGTTAAATCTTGTACCATTTCTTCTGCAGCATCTGAAGCATTTCTCATAGCAAACATACGAGCTGAATGTTCAGAAGCTTCACTTTCTAAAACTGCTTGGAAAATTTGTATTTCTATTAATCTTGGTAAAAAAGCATTTAATATTTTACTTTCTGATTCTTCAAAGATAAAGTCAGAAAAACTTTTTACGTCTATTTTTTCTATTTCTTTTTCATGAACTATATGTGCTAATCTTTCATCTATTTCAGGAACTATTGGTAATAGTTGTTTAATATGTGGAACCTGTTTTAATGAAGACATAAAGTCAGTATATGCTACAAATACTTTATCATACTTACTTTGTTCAAAATCTTTCATAATCATATGTGCTATAGGAGAAATATCTGAAGCTTTTTGAGTTATATCTTCTTTAGTAAAGTCAGCTATAATATTAAAACTATTTCTTCTAGACTCATTAGCACTCTTACTACCAAATGTAATGATATCTGTATTAATAATATCTGGATGATGTAATTTAATACTATCTTTTACTTTTTTAACTAATTGAGCATTAAAACTTCCACACAATCCTCTATTTGTACTTATTAATATAATACAAACATTTTCTACTTTTTCTTTTTCTTGAAAAAAAGGATGATGACTTGTATCTACTTTATTCACCAAATGTAAAACAGTTTCCCAAATTAAATCCGAATAACTACGAGTAGATAAAACCTTCTTCACTGCTTTACGCATTTTAGAAGCAGCTACCATTTCCATAGCTTTAGTAATCTTATTGGTATTCCCAACAGATTTTATCCTTCTTTTAATGTCTCTTGTTGCCTGTGGCATATTATTTATTCTTTAGTAGTAAATTCTACTTCTACTAATTCTTTAATAATCTTTTTTAAGCTTTCTTCATTTTCTTCAGATAATTCTCCTGTCTCTTCTATATCTTCTAATAATTCTTTTGCTTCACTATCTAATTTAGTAAATAGTTTTTCTTCAAATAATGATAATTTATTTACTTCAACTTCATCTACATATCCATTACTTACTGCGTAGATAATACATACTTGTTTAGATTGATCAATCGGAGAAAATTGTCCTTGTTTTAATATTTCTGTAATATGAGCACCTCTATTTAATTGATTTCTAGTTTTTTCATCTAAGTCAGAACCAAATTGAGCAAAAGCTTCTAATTCTCTAAACTGAGCTAAGTCTAATTTTAATTTACCAGCTACTTTTTTCATAGCTTTAATCTGAGCAGCAGAACCTACACGAGATACTGATAGTCCAGCATTTAAAGCAGGTCTAATACCTTTGTAGAATAAATCTGTTTCTAAAAATATTTGACCATCTGTAATACTAATTACATTTGTAGGAATATATGCAGATATATCACCAGCTTGTGTTTCTATAATTGGTAGAGCAGTTAAAGAACCTCCACCAAAATCTTTACTTAATCTAGCTGATCTTTCTAATAGTCTTGAATGTAAGTAGAAAACATCACCAGGATATGCTTCTCTTCCAGGAGGACGTTTTAATAGTAAAGATATTTGTCTATATGCTACAGCATGTTTAGATAAATCATCGTATATAACTAAAACATCTTTACCTTTGTCCATAAAGTATTCTCCCATAGCACAACCTGCATAAGGAGCAATGTATGATAATGAAGCTGGATCAGAAGCGCCTGCTAATACTACAGTTGTATATTCCATAGCTCCTGTTTCTTCTAATTTAGCTACAATTTTAGCTATTTTAGATTCTTTTTGACCAATAGCTATATATATACAAATAACATCTTTACCTTTTTGATTTATAATACTATCAATAGCTAAAGCAGTTTTACCTGTTTGTCTATCTCCAATAATTAATTCTCTTTGCCCCTTACCTATTGGTATAATTGAATCAATAACTTTAATACCAGTTTGCAATGATTCATCTACTGATTGTCTTGATATAACTCCAGGAGCAATCTTTTCTACAGGATAGAATTCCTTAGATTGTATTTCTCCTTTACCATCTATAGCTTGTCCTAAAGGATTAACAACTCTACCTATAACTGAATCACCAACAGGAACTTCTAAGATTCTTTTAGTACTACGTACTATATCTCCTTCTCTTAATTCTCCATACTCTCCTAAGATAATAGCCCCAACAGAGAATTCTTCTAAGTTAAGTGCTACACCATAGATCTTATCACCTGATTGAGTCTCAAACTCTAACATTTCTGAAGCCATAATATCAGACAAACCAGAAATCTTAGCAATACCATCACCTATTTCTACAACTTGCCCTATTGTTTCTTCTTTAGAATCAGTTTTAAAATCTTCTAATTTCTTTTGTAAGTTTTTTACTAAATAATCGTAAGACATATTTTTAAGAATTTAATTGTTTATTTAAATTTTTTAATTGTTTTTTTAATGATAAGTCTATAATCTTATCTTTGTATTTTATAACTAAACCTCCTAAAAGATTTTTATCTTGCTTAGTTTTAATATTAATATCTTTATTTAACTTATTTTTTAATAATCTACTAATATTATCTAACTCTTCTTTATTTAATTCTTCTGATGATAATATTTCTGTTTTAATGATATCCTTTTCTTCTAAATGTATATTTTCTAATTCTTCTAAAATATTTGGAATTAAAGTAAGTAAAGAATGTTTTTCTAAGTATGTAATAAAAGAAGAAACTACTTTTTCTTTATCATCAGTATTATTTAATGTAGAATATACTGCTTTAGCTAAAATGTAAGCTTTATTCTTTTTCATTATTTTAAATCTTTTAAAGTTTGTTTAATATACTTTTTATCAATATCTTTATTTAAACCTTTAG
The DNA here is from genome assembly GCA_964478385.1 of uncultured Gammaproteobacteria bacterium. Taxonomy (GTDB): domain Bacteria; phylum Patescibacteriota; class Patescibacteriia; order UBA1558; family GWA2-36-10; genus UM-FILTER-36-13. The sequence goes on along the minus strand of CAYZIE010000002.1, from coordinate 7,171 downwards.
TTAATATCTTTTCTAAACTTATTGTTATTAAATCAACTGTTTCTTTTTTAATATCATCCATCATTACTTTCTTTTCTCCTTCTATTTGTTTTTTAGCTTTGTCTATTAAAGAAACTATTTCTTCTTTAGTTTTGTCTATACTTTCTTTTCTATTACCTTCTGCTTGTTTTTTAGCTTTATCTAAAATAACTATAGCTTCTTCTTTGCTAGCTAATATACTATCATTAACTTCTTTTTCTACTTCTTGTAATCTATCTCCAGCTTTTTGAGCATCTTTTAACCCTTTTTTTATTTCTTTATTTCTTCCTTCCATTGTTTTCATTAATGGCTTTATAGCAAAAAACCAAAGAACAAGAACTACAATAGCAAAATTAACTAATTGAGCTACCATTAATTTCCAATCTACTCCAAATAATTCTAATATTTCCATATAATTATTTAATTACTTACCTCTGCCATACAAAGTATAGCAGAAAAAATAATCAAATTAACTAATACTAAATGCAATAATTAATGCATAAATAGCGATAGCTTCAGCAAACGCTGCGATTAATAGCATTGGTACCATGATTTTACCAGCTGATTCTGGATTACGACCAATTGATTCCATAGCTTTAGCACCAATCTTACCAATAGCTAATGCTGGTGCAAAACCACCAACTGCTATAGCAAAAGCTTTTGCAAATAATGTAATATCCATAACTTTACTCCTTTTAACAACTATTGATTAGACTGTTTTATTATTGTTTAAAGTCCTCTCCAGTTGTTTATTAATAATTATTTTCTAAATAATATACCTATTATTCAAAAAACAAGCATTAATGTTCATGAGCGGTAGAGGCAATTGTAAAATATACTAATGTTAAAATAGCAAAGATCAAAGCTTGTATAATGCCAACTATTAATTCTAAAAACATAAATGGTAATGGTAATGCAATAGCTACCATAGCTGATATAGATGCTAATAATACTTCACCTGCAAAAACATTACCAAATAACCTAAATGATAATGATGCTACTTTAGCTATTTCAGATACTATTTCTATTACACCTACAAAGAAGTGTATAGGATTAACTATTATTATAGTTGGATCTTTTTTAATTTTACCAGGTATTTCTATTAAAGCTTTTAAATTAATAAACTTATTAAAATAATTCCATCCTCCAACTACTATTACACCAAATATATTAGCAGCTATCACAGCAAATAACGCTAAAGCTAAAGTAGTGTTTAAATCAGCAGTACCACCTCTAAATAAATGAGTTCCATTAAAACTCATAGATCCAATACCTGGTAATAATCCAATCCAATTATTAATTAATATAAATATGAATATACTGAATATAATAGGAAAAACTTTCTTACTTTTCTCTCTATTATTAGTTACACTATCCATCATATCTAATGAACCTTCTACTATTAATTCCATAATACTTTGAAAAACAGCAGGTATCTTTTTAGTTTTTAATCTAATTATAATAGAAAGAAGAATAATTAAAAAAACTGCTACCCAAGATGTAAGCAGTGAATTAGTTACATTAAATTCCCCTATTTGAAAAACAGTTTCTGCGTATAAAGTATGACCATGATCTTCATGGCCTTCTTGTTCTGAATCATGTTTTTCTGAATCATGATCAGATTCTATGATATTATCATTATTTTGATGATTAATGTCTATCGATTCCGGGTCCATTTATTGTTTTCTTATTATTTTCTTCTTTATCAATTTGTTTCATGTATTTAATACCTACCCTACCAATCCCTATACATGAGATTATAAAAGCAAAGGCAGTTAAACTAAGAAAATATAATGGTTCAGTACCTTGTTTTTCATCTATATATCTTCCTAGAAATAAAGAAAGAATAATTGGTATAGCTGTCCAGCCAGTACTTTCAGCAAACATTAATAAACCTTGTTGCCACCAATTATCTTTATTATTTTTCATAAAATACAATTAACAAAAACGGCTATATTTTATATTAAGTAAACAAAAAAGTCAATACTTTTTTATCCTATTTTAGGTTTTTCTAACTCTTCTATCTCTAAATTACTATCTTCTCCACTTATTTTAACTATATCTTTGTCTATTTTTTTGAATTCTTTAGCACTAGTATTATATGTACTAACCACAGTACTTATTTGATTACCTAATCTTGTATGATGATCTTGATATGATATCATATGTTTTTGTAACTTCTCTACATTTTTAATAATCTCTTTAGCAGACTCTTCTATTTGTAATGATTTTAATCCTTGTAATACTGTTTGCAGATAAGCTAAGAAAGAAGTGGGTGATACTATAACTACCTTATGCTTACTAGCAGCTCTTTGTAATATATTATTATCTTCACCTTTAATATTACCAACTTTATTAGTTAATAAATCATAGTATATAGCTTCATGTGGTATAAACATAAAAGCAAAATCAGTTGTACCTTCATTGGGTTTAATATATTTAGATGTTTCTACTATTCTAGTTTTAAGATCATTAACAAATACTTTTTCTTTTTTTTCTCTTTCTGCTTCATCTTTTTCTTCAGCTAAACGATTATAATTATCTAAAGAAAACTTTGAGTCTATAGGAACAACCTTATCTTTAACAAACACTACAGCATCTACTATCTCTTTATTCTTAAAACCATATTGCATTTGATAACTTCCAGGAGGCAAAGTATTTTTTAAAACTGTTTCTAAAAAATATTCTCCTAATATACCTCTTTGCTTAGGATTTTTTAATATATTCTGTAATTGTTGTAATTGATCTGTAAAACCAACAACCTCTTTATTTGTTTCTTCTAGTTTAAGAAGTTTTTCAATCATATCTTTAGAAATACGAGATGTTTCCATAAACTGATCTTGTAACATCTTAGCTGAGTGATGAGTAGTTTTATCTATCTTTTCTGTTAATTGTTTATTAAGATCATTAACTTGTTGTTGTAATAGCATCATAGACTTATCATCTTCTTTTACTTCTTTCTTTTTTGTTAAAAGAAATATGATAATTCCTAAACCTATTATTATTATAATTGTATTTAATATATCCATTTATATTCTTTTTATCACTTTATCAATATTAACTCCACCTTTTTTAATCTTAGTAAAGTCAATAACGGTTTCCCAATTTTTTTCTTCTTTTTTGTCCATATATTCTAAATTAAATAACTTAATTGCATTATTACCTGTTAATTCTATAATCTCTTCTTCTTTCATATTCTTTATCTCAGCTATCTTTTTAGCTACGTACTTTATATAAACAGGTTCATTTCTCTTCCCTCTATAAGGCTCTGGAGTAAGATATGGAGCATCTGTTTCTATTAATATCCTATCATTATCTATATATTCTATAATTTCTCTTAAAACACCTGTTTTGTCAAATGTTATAACACCAGTAAAACCTAAGTGTAATCCTAAGTTTAAAAACTTTTTAGCTTCTTCTAAGTTACCACCATAACAATGTACAACACCATTACTTACATTATTTTCTTTTAATATATTATATATATCTTCATAAGCAGTATTATCATCTCTACCATTTCTTCCATGTATAATTAAAGGTAAATTATATTCTTTAGCTAATTTAATATGTTTTACAAATAATTCTTTTTGTTCTTCTTTTTGATTACTATTATGATAATAGTCTAAACCTGTTTCACCTATAGCAACAACCTTACCTTTTTTAATTAATTTAATATATTCTGATATATTAAACTCTTCATCCTTTACATGTATAGGGTGTAAACCAATAGAAGCATAGAAGTTATCATTCTTTAAAGCTAAATCTACTGCCATCTTACTAGTTGCTAAAGCAGCCCCTACATTAATGAGCTTCATTCCTTCTTTATTACAACGAGAAATTACTTCTTCCCTGTCTTTGTTATATGCTTTAAAGTTTAAATGAGTATGAGAATCTATTAACATTAGGATATAGAAGTAAGATCATTTATATTACTTGGTATAAATGGTTTTACAATAACTGCAATACTAGATGCCCAATTAGCTAAAGGAGAATCAAGTATAGCTTGATTAACAGTTTCACTTATTGGGAATAGTGATAGTAAATAAACAAAAGTAGCAACAGCTAAAATACCACCAACTAAACCAACAAAAGCTCCTGCTAGTTTATTAAGTATATTAATAAATGGTATAAAGTGGAATATCCTATTTATAATCATAACAATAAGGCTAGCTATAATATTAACAGCTAAGAATATTACTACAAAAGCTATAATATTAGCTAAAGCTTCATTACTAATATCAATTGTTTCAATAATCCAAGTAGCTACTACTTGCATATAATGAGAACCAGCCCAGATACCAACTAAAATACCTAAGAAACCGCCAATAGCTCCGACTAAGCCTGTACGGAAACCCTGCCATATAAAGAATAGCAAGATAATAATTAACGCAATGTCAAATAAATTCATAATTTTTATTTTATTTATATATATTATATCATATGTTACAATATTTTTCTATTTTTCAAAAAATATAAACTCAATAATATCTGGTTGTTCTTTTTTCATATTGTTATATTAATCTTTCAAATAATGGTTTTTTAGGTTTTTTAATACTTTTAGCTGTAATAATATCTAAAATCTTTTTAGACATCTCCGGCATAAAAGGTTTTAAACATAAAGCTATATTATATATACTAATAGTTAATTCTTGTAGTATATCTTTAACTTCATCTAATTTATCTTCCCTAGCTAAAACCCAGGGTTTTTTTTGATCTATGAGAATATTAGATTTTTGTATTTCTTTCCATATATCTAATAGTGCATCTCTAAACTTTAATTCTTCTATATTATTATTCACATTATTAACTAAAGCTAATTCAGGTATTTTATCTAGGCCAATATCACCATCAAGATAGTTTTCTATCATATTAGTTATTCTATTAACTAAATTACCTAAACCATTAACTAAATCTGCATTATATTTAGCATCAAATTCATTAACTTTAATATCTGACTCATTGCCAAAAGAAAATTGAGATAGTATTAAATATTTACTAGCCTCTGCTCCATACTTATCTACTAATTCATCTGGAGATATGACATTACCTAAAGTTTTACTCATCTTCTTACCATTTACAGTAAAGAAGCCATGTATGTATAGTGCTTTTGGTAAGGGGATGTCTAAAGCCATTAAAATAGCTGGCCAGAATATAGCATGAAACTTTAATATGTCTACTGCTAATAATTGTATGTCTGCTGGCCAAAACTTTTTAAACTCTTCACCATCAGGATATTCTAAAGAAGTAATATAGTTAGATAAAGCATCTATCCAAACATAAACTTTTTGATCTTTATCCCAAGGTAAATCTATACCCCAAGGAACAGATTTTTTTGAACGAGAGATAGAGAAATTAGGTAAATCTTGTTTATCTATTAATCCTAAAACTTCTTTTTTTCTACCCTCTGGATATATTTTTAATTCTCCTGATTCTATTACTTTTTTAATCTTAGGTAAGAATTCATCTAATTTAAAAAACCAGTTCTCTTCTTTAAGAAGTTCTGGCTCCTTATTATGATCAGGACATTTACCATCTTCTAAATCATTATCAGTTAAAAACTTTTCACAACCAATACAGTATAGTCCTTCGTAATTATCTTTATATATTATATCCTTTTCTTTTAATGTATTTAATATTTTAATAACAATATCTTTATGTTTATCACTAGTTGTTCTTATAAACTGATTATATGAAATACCTAAATTTTCCCAAGCTTTTTTATATTCCTCACTTATATTATCAGTAAACTCTTGAGGACTAATACCAGCTTTATCTGAAGCTTCTGCTATTTTAGCACCATGTTCATCAGTGCCTGTTAGAAAGTAAGTATTATCTTTACCTAGTTTATTTACATAATATTTATTTAAAATATCTGCCACTATAGTTGTATATGCATGACCTAAATGAGGTTTATCATTCACATAATATATTGGTGTTGTAATGTATTTTTTTTCTTGCATATTATATTAAAGTAATAGAATAAATTGCTAAAGCAAAAGCTAATGTAAAAAATACAGCTCCTGTAAAACATTTGGATTTGAAAGGATTCTGATGTAATCCAACAGAACATGTATCACATTTATTAGCTACTACTTTATAGAATTGATACCAAGCATATGCTGTACCCATTCCTAATACTATGTTTAATAAGTATAGTGTATTTGTTAAATCCATAAATATATTATTAATTAATTAAAACTGTAAACTCTCCTTTTAATTGTTTGTTATCCTCTTGTAATATTTCTAATATTTCTTTAGCCTTACCTCTATAAATAGTTTCAAACTTTTTTGTTAATTCTCTTCCAATTATTATTTCTTTATCACTATCTTTTAAACTTTCTAAAGTTTTTAATATTCTATGTACTGATTCAAAAAATATAATTGGAGTTTTAGATTCTTTAATATATTCTATTAATGTTTTTCTTCCTTTTTTATGTGGTAAGAACCCTAAAAATTCAAATCTATTTAATGGTACACCTGCAATACTAACTATACTAGATAAAGCAGATACACCTGGTATTGGTACAATATTAGTATTAGGAAAATATTGTAAAGCTAATTGTATTAATTTACCTCCTGGATCAGATATACCTGGAGTACCAGCATCACTAATGTAAGCTATATCTTTATTATCTTCAAGAAAGTTTTTAACTTTAGACCAATCTTTACTATGTTGATGCCAAGAAAACATCTTTGTTTTTATACTATAATGATCTAAAAGTTTTCTAGAAACTCTAGTGTCTTCAGCTAAAATAATATCTACATCTTTTAAGGTATCTAATGCTCTTAAAGTAATATCTTCTAAATTACCTATTGGTGTAGCTACTATATATATTTTAGACATTTAATTAAACTTTAGTTTTTTTACCATTAATACTTGATTCAACATATACTGATATTGCTGTAGCCACTGGTACTGCTAATAGTGCTCCAATAATTCCTCCTAAACGAGCACCTACTAGAATAGATAGGATAACAACCAATGGATTTAAACCAGTACTCTTACCCATAACTTTAGGGACTATTAAATTATTTTCTAATTGTTGGATTATGAAATATAATAAAACTACCCAAATAGCTGTTCCAAATCCTTGTATAGTAAAAGCAAAGAAAATACCGGGTATAGCTGAGATTATCGGCCCTAAGAAAGGAA
>CAYZIE010000001.1:0-51784 GCA_964478385.1 uncultured Gammaproteobacteria bacterium | reverse complement strand
TTTAATAATATCTTATCTAATAGATTATTTTTAACTACAATATCTTGTATATTAACATTAGTCATTATTTCTACTTTACCTTTTTTTAAATAATCTTTAATTATATCTAAAACATCTAAAGATAAATCACTTTTAGGAAATGCCCTATTACCTCTTTCTACTTTAGTGAGTAAATTTCTCTCTTCAAAAAAAGCTATAATAGCATCATTACTAAATTGATTAAAAGAATGATAAAGGAATTTACCATTTTTACCAAACTTATCTACTAAATTATTCAAACTTAATTCTGCATTAGTTATATTACATCTACCCTTGCCTGTTATTATTAGCTTTCTAGCTAATCTATCATTTTTTTCCAAAAGTAAAACTCGAGAACCTTTTTCAGCTGCTCTTCCTGCTGACATCAAACCAGCTGGACCACCACCTATTACTATTACATCATATATCATAGCTATATATTACTTAATATCTTATTATTTTACAATGCTCATTAAGAAATAAAAATAACCTTACAATATAATAAAGTAAAATATATATATTTACTATTACTTAAAATACTAATTAAATCTTTATTAAATTTCTTTTTATCTACTTTAACAACTAAGTCTATATTATTATTCTTATCATCCCATAACCTATTATCAATAACTGTCATACCCCTTGTTAAATCACCTTTTGTTTCAATACAAATATCAACCTTTTTAGTTTTAAAAGCTTTTTTATTAACTAAATAATATGCAGCTAATGGATCATACATATATGCTTTAGCTACTTTTTCATATTTTTCTATGCCACTCACATAATTCTCCATCATTTTTTTAAGTGGCTTATATATCTTTCTTTTTTTAATTTTATCAAGCTCTGATAATTTTAAATATACATCATTAGATATATCAAGTGGTATTAATACTTTTTTAACATTAGCTTTAAAAACTATTTCTGCTGCCTCAGGATCAACAAAAATATTAAATTCAGCAACACGATTTTTATTACCAGGCACTTTTATAGCACCACCCATTATTACTAATTCTTTTATTAACTTTGGTAATTGAGAATCTTTTAAAAACGCTTTAGCTATATTAGTTTGAGGACCAATAATCAAAATTGAAACTTGATTAGGATTACTTCTAATAATACTAATTATCTTATCTACAGCTTTATTATTTAATTTTTCTTTTTTAATAATTTTAGCACCTTCTAATCCAGAACCACCATGAACAACTGCTTTTATTAATTTTCTTTTTAATGGTTTTGAAGAACCAGAAAAAATACTTGTTTTACTTTTTATTAAATCCAAAATATATCTAGTATTATTAGTAACATTTTGAATTGAAGAATTACCAGCTACTGTTGTTATACACTGAATATCAAACAAATTTGATTTTTCTAATAATACAATAGCTAAGGCATCATCATGTCCTGGGTCAGTATCTATTATAATTTTTCTTTTTGCTTCATTTATCATATTAATCCCTCTAGATCTCTAATTGTTTTTACTGTTATACAATTATCATTATACTTTTGATCAGAAATATGAACTGCATTTATACCAACTTTAAGAGCTGGTAAAACATCAGCCCTTAAAGAATCACCAACCATAAAAATTTCTTTTTTCTTAAAAGGAAATTCTTTAACTATTTTAGAATAAACTTTAGAAGAGCCATTCTTCGGCATTTTTTTACCTCTTTCCCATGCGATAAAAATATCAAATAAAAATCTATCAACCTCACAAGCTTTTAATATCTTCTTAGCTTGAATTATTGGACCATCTGTAATAATACCTAAGGTTATACCCTTGGATTTCATATTCTTAAAAAAAGAATTAATATCCCATTTTGGCTTAAGATATTCTTTAATTTTAATCTCTGAGATAGCATCATACCAAGCAAAGGTATCAATATCTAATTCCTCAAAAGCTATTTGCCCCATACCATGATGTTTAGCTCTATATTCATCAGCTATTCTTTTAGCTTCTTTTAAACTTATACTCAAAGCATTTGCCAGTGTTTTCTCTAACATTGGAGAATATTGATTATAGTATTCTATTGTATCTACTCCATGAGTAATTGTATTATCTATATCAAATAATACTAATTTAGCATTTTTCATATTTTCTATTTAAATGACAAATCCACCTACTTGTTTTTCCCATAACTTTTTATATAAGCCACCTTTTTTCTTTATCAACTCTTGATGATTTCCTTGCTCTACTATTTTTCCTTTATCTATAACTACAATTCTATCCATTTTCATAATAGTAGATAATCTATGAGCTATTACAATAACTGTTTTATCTTTCATCAAATTATATAAAGCATCTTGTATCAACTCTTCTGAAACTGAATCTAAACTAGAAGTAGCTTCATCTAAAACTAATATTGGAGAATTCTTTAATATAGCTCTAGCTATAGTCACTCTTTGCCTTTCACCACCAGATAGTTTAACACCTCTTTCACCTACATATGTATTATATTCTTCAGGAAAATTAATTATAAATTTATGAGCATTAGCTAGCTTACTTGCTTGATATACTTCTTTATCAGTAGCATTTAGTTTACCATACTTAATATTATCCTTTAAAGTTCTATGAAAAAGTATTGAGTCTTGATTTACTAAAGATATATTTTTCCATAAACTTTCCTGAGTAATGCTAGATATCTTTTGACTGTCTATTTTTATCTTACCATGATCTAAATCATAATTTCTTAATAATAGATTAATTAAAGTTGATTTACCTGATCCAGAAGGACCTATAATACCTATTTTTTCTTTAGATTCAATTTTTAAATTAAAGTTACTAATTACCTTGTTTGTTCTATTGTATGCAAAATTAACATTCTTAAATTCAATTTCTCCTTTTTCTACTTTAAGTGATTTAGCACTTTTACTATCTTTAATACCATGAGGTCTTTCTAGTATCTCTGTCATTTCATAAGCTTCTGCCATATTTTCATAATAATTTCGTATTATACGACCAAAATTCCACAACCTCATAATTATAATAGAAAGATATGTTTGAATTAAAACAAAATCACCAACTGTAATACTTCCTTTTTGCCATAATGTAACGGCATAAAACATTATTCCAATCTCTAAAATAATCATTAAAAGGGCTTGAAAAGAATTAAAATGATTTGATAAATTCCAAGTAAATATCCTTAATTTTTGTAATTGACCATTTATTTTTTGAAATAATATATTTTCTCTATCATATCCAGTAAATAATTTAACATTTAATTGGTTGGTTATAGTATCAGCCAATACTCCTGTTACTTTAGAATTTAATTCAGTTCTTTTAACATCATATTTTAGTTTATATAAACTAAAATAATAATTAATTATAATGTATATAATAACCCAAATCAAAATACTTAAACCTAACCATAAATTACGACTACTTAAAATAATTATTATCAAACCAATATTAATTGTAATAGGTAAAAAATCCCATATAATACCATCTACAACACCTTCAAAAGATCTAGCAAATCTATTTACTTTTTTGACCAATGCTCCTACAAAATTATTATTAAAAAAATTAACTGAATGTTTATGTAGGTAAGCAAAACAATAATTAGATAAATCAGCCATGATATGTGTTTGAAAATATGCTGTAGTAAAATTAGAAGTACGCCAAAATACCCAAGAAATAACAAAAATTATTAATACTTTATACAATACACTCTTTAAAAGTATTACATCTCCTGATTCAACTAAAATATCAAAAAAATCTTTATACAATAAAGGAGCCAATATATTACATACAACGCCTATTGTTATAGATATAAGTGTAAATAAAACAGACCACTTATATTCTAATAAGTGTTTCCAAAAAATCTTAAATGTTTGTTTTGTTAAACTTTTCATTTTACTATTATAACATACAATTTGGCTCCGGGGGCAGGACTCGAACCTGCGATATCCACGTTAACAGCGTGGCGTTGTACCACTCAACTACCCCGGAATATTAAAAAAACCGGTTTTATAGACCGGTTAAACATTTATGAAATACAAAAAGATACCGGTCTTAAAATCGGTTATTATTATCATTATTATTTAATCTTATATATCTCATATATATTATTATATCATAAATGCAGTATTTGTCAATTAAACATAGTTATCTTTACGATAGTGTATAAATATACCTTTAATTGTTTCTATTAACACAAATACTAATAACATTACTAATATCATTATCTTCCATTCAGACCAATGTAAAGGAATTGTTCTTAACATTTTATTTAAGAAAGGTGTATATATAGCTAAGAGTTGAATTAAAAAACCAAGAATAACAGCAATATTTAAATATTTATTTCTAAAAGGTTTAGATTTAAATATATTTTTATCTAAAGCTTTAATACTAAATACATAGAATAATGTATCAATACCCAATGTTGTAAATGTAACTGTTCTTGCTAAAACTATATCCCCTGTTGTTTTCCAAAAATAATAGAATAAACCTAAACTAGTAATACTTGTTACTAAAGATATAACGACAACTAAAAACTTACTTTCAAAGTTAAAGATAGATTTTATTTTATCCACCTTCTTTACCATTATACCCTCTTCTTCAGGCTCCATAGTTAAAGCTAAAGAAGGAAAACCATCACTAACTAAATTAATCCAAAGAATCTGAGCAGTAACTAATGGTAATGGAACACCTAATAATATACTTCCAGTTATTATTAGAATCTCAGAAAAACTATCAGATAGTAAGTAGAGTATAACTTTTTTAATATTAGCAAATATTACTCTACCCTGACGTATAGCCATGACTATAGTTTTAAAATTATTATCTAATAAAACTAAATCAGCTGTTTCTTTAGCTACATCTGATCCACTACTAACAGCTACACCAATATCTGCAGCTTTTAAAGCAGGAGCGTCATTAACTCCATCACCTGTCATAGATACAATCTCTCCTTGATCTTGCCATGCTTTTATAATCCTTAACTTATCAGCAGGACTTACTCTAGCATATATTTTAATACTCCTTATTTTTTCTTCTAATTCCTTATCACTCATTTTTAATAATTCATCTCCAGTAATAATATCTTTTTTACTAACAGACAATCCAAGATCTTCAGCTATTCTTTGAGTAGTAAACTTATTATCTCCGGTTATAATAACAGTGTTAATACCTGCTTTAAATGTTTCATGCAATGTATCTATAGTTTCTGGTCTTAAAGGATCAGATAACCCCCATACACCTACAAATGTAAACTCTTCAGGATCTTCTCTATAAGTACCAATATCTTTAGTTTTCTTTGGTATTAGTTTATAACCACCTGCTAAAACTCTTAAACCTTGTTTACTTAATCTTTCCCATTCAGATCTAAAATAATCTATTTTAGTTTTAGTTAATTTAATATCCTTAGAATCTTGTAAATACTTAGAAGAAAAAGAAATAACTCTTTCTGGAGCACCTTTTAATAAAATAATATCATGAGTATCATCATATTTATGACGACTAATCATATATTTTCTTTGAGAATCAAATGGTATTTCATCTTTTCTTTCAAAATGATGAAATTCTTTAGTAATATCTAAACCAGAAGTACCAAATAATAGTAAAGCTTTTTCTGTAGGACTACCTATTATCCTCCACTCATCTTTATTATCCTTAGGATTTTCAATAACAGCATCATTACACAATAATGATACTTGTAATAATCTTTTTAACTCTTTACCTATTTTAATATCTTTAAAAGACTTACCACTTAAATCTACTTGTTGACTAGCAGATACTATTTGAGTAACTCTCATTTCACCCTCTGTTAATGTTCCTGTTTTATCAGTGCAAATAACAGTAGTAGATCCTAATGTTTCAGCAGAAATTAATTTACGAACCAAACCATTACTTTTAAGTATTCTTTGCATACCAACAGTTAATATCATAGTCATACCTATAACTAAACCCTCAGGAATAGCTGATACAGCTACTGCAACTGATATTATAAATATCTCTGACCATTCATGACCTTTCATAACACCTAAAGCAAAAAGAATTAAAGAAACCACTAGTATAACCTTAGTTATATTCTTAGCAAAAATATCTAATTTTTCTTGCAAAGGTGTTCTTTCATCTTCAGTTTCTTTTAACATAACAGTAATCTTACCCATTTCTGTTTTGTAACCAGTATTAGTAACTATAGCCTGTCCTCTGCCCTCAACAACTAAAGTACCCATAAATACCATATTATTTCTTTCAGCTAATACTGTACCAACATCAATCACTCCTAATTCTTTTTTAATAGGCCAAGATTCTCCTGTTAAACTAGCTTCATTAACTTCTAATTCATTTATTGATAATACTCTAGCATCAGCTGGTATTCTATCACCAGATTCTAATACTATAATATCTCCAGGAACTAAATATTTAGATTCTATTTTTTGTTCTTGTCCTTCACGTATAACTAAAGTTTCTTTTTTTACAACTTTATTTAACTTTTCTAAAGATTTATTTGCTTTAAACTCTTGTATAAATCCAACAACAACATTAAGTAATACAGCCGCAAATATTACATAAGCATCTACATACTCTTTAAAGAAAATGGAAATCAATCCAGCAATTAAAAGAATGTATATCAAAGCACTTTTAAACTGAGATAGTATTAAACGAGAAATAGAAAACTTATCAGCTTTAGCTAATATATTAAATCCATATTTATCTTGATTTTTCTCAACTTGATCAAAACTTAAACCTTTTTTAGAAGTATTTAATTTTTTTAATACCTTGGGTATACTTAATGTATGCCAATTAATATTTTTATTCATGTTGGTATTATAACATAAAAAACTTGAAAATATAAGTTAATTAAAGTAATATATAGTTATGATAAATAAAAATATAATAGAAAATATTAAGAATATCCTTAATATTAAAGTAAAAGATATTAATTTAGAAAAACCCCCTAAAGAAGAGTTTGGAGACTATGCTTTTTCTTGTTTTGATTTAGGAAAAGAATTAAAAAAGAATCCTGCAGAAATATCTAAAGAATTAGCAGAAAAATATATTACTAATGAATATGTTGATAAAGTGAAAAGTGTAGGTCCATACTTAAATATATATATAAATCCAAATACTTTTCTTAAAGAATCATTAATAGAAATAGAGAAAGAGAAAAAGTATGGTTCTTGTAATATTGGAAAAAAAGAAAAAGTAATGATTGAATTTTCTTCTCCAAATACTAATAAACCACAACATTTAGGACATGTAAGAAATAATTGTTTAGGTCAAAGTTTAAGCAATATTTTAGAATATTGTGGATATAATATAGTAAAAGCTAATTTAATTAATGATAGGGGTATTCATATTGTAAAATCAATGTTAGCTTGGCAAGAACTTGGTAATAAAAAAACACCTAAGTCTACAAATATTAAGGGTGATCATTTTGTAGGTAAGTACTATGTACTATTTAATGATCTTTTAAAAAAAGAAAAGCAAGAATATTTAGAAAATAATAATACAGATATTAAAGAATTAAATAATATTGAAAGAAAAGAACTTGAAGATAATTTTTTAGAACAAAGTCCTTTAATGAAAAAAGCAAGAAAAATGCTTCAAGATTGGGAAAATAATGATAAAGAAGTTAGAAAACTTTGGAAAATGATGAATGATTGGGTATATGAAGGGTATAAAAAAACATATAATGAATTAGGAATATCTTTTGATAAAATATATCATGAAAGTGAAACATATCTTTTAGGTAAAGATTTAGTAGAAAAAGGATTAAAAGAAAATGTTTTCTTCAAAAAAGAAGATAATTCTGTATGGATAGATTTAAGTAATGATGGTTTAGATGAAAAACTTGTTTTAAGAAAAGATGGCACTTCAGTATATATGACTCAAGATTTTGGAACAGCTAAGAATAGATTTGATAAATTAAAATTAAATAAATTAATTTATATAGTAGGTAATGAACAAGATTATCATTTTAAAGCACTGTTCTTAATATTAAAAAAGTTAGGATTTAATTGGTCAGATAATTTACATCATCTTTCATATGGTATGGTTAATTTACCAGAAGGAAAAATGAAATCTAGAGAAGGAACAGTAGTAGATGCTGATGATATTATTCAAGAAATGAAAGATAAGACAAAAGAAGTAATAGAAAATGCGGAAAAGAAAATAGAAGGTGATAAAGAAAAAATAATAGATATAGTTGGATTAGGAGCTTTAAAATTCTTTATGTTAAAAACTAATCCTAAAAAAGATACTGTATATAATCCTAAAGAATCAATTTCTTTTGATGGATATACAGGACCATTTATACAATACACTCATGCTAGAATATCTAATATCCTTAAAAAAGGTAAAAAAATTAAGAATATTAAAAAACTTACTTTTAATAATATTAATAAAGAAGAAGTAAAATTAATGAAAATATTATTAGATTTCCCTGAAATAATAAAAAAATCAGGATTAGAATATAATCCATCTATACTAACTAATTATTTATTTAACTTAGCTAAAGTATATAATAATTTCTATCAAAATCATTCTGTACTTAATGCAGAAACTGAAAATTTAAAAAATATTCGTTTACAACTTTCTAAAGAAACAAAGAATATATTGAATAAAGGATTAGAATTATTAGGAATACAATCTCCAGATATAATGTAGTTGACATTTTATACAATTTACTATATAATATCTCAGTATTTTATGCGCCTATAGCTCAGCCTGGTAGAGCAGCAGCCTTTTAAGCTGATGGTCGTAGGTTCAAATCCTACTGGGCGTACCATTTAATTAACAACCTTTACTGGTTGTTTTTTATATTGACAATATTCATTAAAAACAATATAGTAACTAATCACTAAAAGTTCTTTAAAAACAAGGAGGTCAGAAATGACAAGAAAAAGACTAAGACCAAGTAATAATGCTTGGAATAGGTGGTCATATTCAAAATTAAACACTGCTTTAGGTTGTCCTTTGCATTGCTTTTTTGGGTATATACTGGGAATTCCAGCAAAACAAGGTCCATATGCTGTATATGGTCAAGCTATTCATTATATTTTTGAAAGATTCTTTACCCCACATAAGTCTACTAAACGATATCCATATCAAACAGCTGAAAAACTAAAAGGTGCTTGGGCACATTTTTGGATGTCTGCTGTAGCAGGAGAGCATAAATTTAGTAGTTGGGCAAAGGGTAAAGATGAAGTTGATTGGCATCACCCAGAACAAGATAAACAAATGATTGGTATGGGTAAAAATGTTGTGGGAATCTTTTTTAAGAAATATCATGAATTAAGATTTGATAATACTCCTCGCTTTAATGAAAGAAGATTTACTGTGCCAATTGGTAGATTAACTCTTTCTGGAATTATAGACAGGATTGATATCCATGATAATGGTGCTGTAGTTTTAGATTATAAAAGTAATGAATATCCAGAATACCTTTCTGTATCTGGATTACAGCTTAGTTTTTATCAAATTGCATATGACCAATACCTTAAGCATAGAATAGGTAATTACTTACCTTTGAAAAGAATGGAAATATATAATTACAAGCAAGGGATTATACAAGAAGCACCTTTACGTACTGAACGTGAAATTAATATGCTACTTGATTATCTTCTTGAAGCTAGTGAATATTTTCGATTTATGTTTAATGAAACTAAAGTAAATAGAGATATTATTGGACATTTCAAATACTTTAGTGAAGATGATATTGAGAAACATGATATTTCTCCTGTATTACCAAGAGGAGAACATTGTAAATATTGTCCATATATTAAGGCTTGCAGAAAATGGGAATTAAATTCTCATCCACCCGCTAGAGAACTATGGTTAAAGAAAAGAGATGAGGATAAAAGAGATATACATCCTGGTCAAGAAATTCTTACTTTTCCACATAGTAAACCTATACAACCAAGAGTACACTATACTCCTGAAATTAAACATAGGCCTAATGTAGAACAATTAGTACTTGATATCTAAACCTTAAAACCCACTTAATTATTTAAGTGGGTTTTTCTTTTGCAATAACTTGAAAAAAAATGTAAAATAAGTTAAGGTAATTCTACTAAATAATAAAAGAAAATATGTCTAAAATGCCTCCCCAAAATTTAGAAGCAGAAGCAAGTCTTTTAGGAGCTTTACTTTTAGATAAAGAAAATATAATAAAAATAGCAGATACATTAAAATCTAATGATTTTTACAAAGAATCTCATGGTATAATATATCAAGCTATATTAGATTTATTTGAAAAACATGAACCAGTAGATATATTATCTGTAGGAAATATATTAACAGAAAAAAAACAATTAGAAATAGCTGGTGGTAAAGCATATTTGGCTGAATTAACAGCTTCTGTACCAAGTTCTTCTCATGTTGTTAATTATGCTAATATTATTCGTAAAAAATCTACTTTAAGAAAATTAGAACAAGCTGCTGCTAATATAAGTGAACTAAGTTTTTCAGAATCAGAAGATGTAGAAAAACTATTAGATCAAGCTGAACAAAAACTTTTTTCTATATCACAAGAATCTTTACAAAAAAACTTTGTTCCAATAAAAAATATATTAGGAGATACTTTTCAACGTATCGATGAATTACATAAATCTGGTGGGAAAGGTACAAGGGGCATACCTACTGGATATACTGCTTTAGACAAATTACTTTCTGGATTACAGAATTCTGATTTAATAATCTTAGCTGCTAGACCTTCTTTAGGTAAAACAACCCTAGCTTTAGATTTAATAAGGAATATAGCTATAAAAGCAAAAACGCCAGTTGGTATATTTTCTTTAGAAATGTCTAAAGAACAATTAGTAGATAGATTATTAGCTGCAGAAGCAGAAGTAGATCTTTGGAAAATGAGAACAGGACAACTATCAGATAAAGAAGAATATGATGATTTTCCTAGACTTGGAAATGCTATGGGTGTACTATCAGAAGCTCCAATATTTTTAGATGATTCTCCTACTGCTAATGTAATGGAAATACGAACAAAAGCTAGAAGGTTAAAAATGGAACATAATCTTGGTTTCTTGGTAATTGACTATTTACAATTAATGGATGGCGGAGGAAGACAAGAAAGTAGAGTTCAAGAAATATCTGCAATATCTAGATCATTAAAACAAATAGCTAGAGAATTAGATATTCCTGTTCTAGCATTATCTCAATTATCTCGTGCTGTAGAAAGTAGAAGTCCATCTATACCTAAATTAGCAGATTTAAGAGAATCAGGATCTATAGAACAAGATGCGGATATAGTTATGTTTATCTATCGTAAAGCAAAAGATAAGAGTGTAGAATGTCCTGAAGAAGAAATGGGTATAGCTGAAATACATATTGATAAACATCGTAATGGACCCACTGGTAAGGTTAATTTATTCTTTGACGAAAGAAAAGTTTCATTTAAAAACTTAGAAAGTGGACATTATACTGAGGAACCAATACCAGAAAAAAAAACCGCTATGCCACTACCTCAAGAATATAAAAAAGAAACAACTTGGAAACAAAAACCTTAATTAAATAATTAATATAATAAAAATGTTAAACAAATTAAAACAATTTAATGATTTAAGAAAACAAGCTAATACTTTAAAAAGTGCTTTAGCTGAAGAAAGTGTAGAAATAGATAATAAGGGTGTAAAAATAGTAATGGATGGTAATCAAGAAATAAAATCTTTAGATATTAAGGAAGAATATTTAAACCCACAAAAAAAGAAAGACTTAGAAAACTATATTAAAGATGGTATGAAAGATGCTATTAAAAAAGTGCAAAGAAAAATGGCAGCTAAAATGCAAGGTATGAAAGGATTTGATATTCCAGGAATGAAATAATGAAACATTTACCTCAATTTATACAAAACTTAATAGATGAGTTTGATAAACTACCTGGTATAGGACCAAAAACAGCTACCAGAATGGTTTTTGATCTTCTTCATAAAAAAGAAGATATGCTTAGTTTTAGCAAAGCTTTAAAAGATGGATATGATAATATACATCTTTGTCCTCAATGTTTTAATTTAACAGATAAAGGGTTATGTAGTATTTGTAGTAATAAACAAAGGAATAAAGAAATAATATGTGTAGTAGCTAATAATCAAGATGTAGAAGCTATAGAAAAAACAAATGAGTTTAATGGACAATACCATTTACTTAATGGATTATTAAGTCCATTAGAAGGTATTACTCCTGATAAATTGAGAATAAAAGAATTGGTTGAAAGAATAAAAAAGAATAATATTAAAGAAATTATTTTGGTTTTAAATCAAAGTATGGAAGGAGAAGCTACTACTATTTATCTTAAAAAATTATTAAAAGATTTTAATATTGATATAACTCGTTTAGCCAGAGGTATACCAATGGGCGCTGATATAGAATATACAGATCAAGTAACATTATCCTCGGCATTAGAAAATAGAAAAAAGATATAAAAAAACAGAGTATTTACTACCCTGTTTTTTATTTTATTTAGAAATAATTTTATCTATCTTTACTTCAGTCTTTTGTTGACGATGACCATATTTCTTTCTATACCTTGTCTTATTCTTATACTTTAATACATCTATCTTTTTTTCTTTAAAGTTTTTAACTAAATTAGCTTCAACCTTAACATTAGAAAGATATGGTTTACCAATAGTAATATTATCTTTATCATCAGCCAATAACAATACTTTATCAAATACAATCCTACCACCCTTAGCTTCAGGTAATTTTTCTACAACTAAAGTATCACCTTTAGCTACTTGATATTGTTTTCCTCCTGTCTTAATTACAGCAAACATAAATTTTTTAAAAATAATAACAGCTTCTATACTAACAAATAATAAATATAATGTCAACATAATATATTAACTATCATTGACAAGATACACAATATATGATATAATATATAGTATTGTTCATTAATAACATAAGGAGAAACAATAATGAAGAGATTAATTAGTGAAATTCAACTAACTACATCGCTAACGGGGATATTATGTATATTATACATGATTGCATCAATTATGGCTCTTGCATTCATAGCTGATACAGGTAACTCATACAATCCCCAAATTGGTCAAGATAGCATAACAAGATCTTGGTTGTATTTAAAAGAACAACCATGGATAATCCTTTTAGGTATATTAAATATAATATACTCAATTTCTAGAGGATTTAAAGATTCAAACGTATATCTAAATCTTGAAAAATAAAGAAAATAAAACCCTTGTAAAGTATTACAAGGGTTTTTCTTTACTCTTGACAAAATAACTAAAATATGCTACTATGTGTATAGTTCATTAACACTAAACTCATTTAAACGAGGAGGAGAAATGAGAAAGTCAGAGAAACGAAAAATTGTGTCCGTAATAGCCACAATTGCATTAATAGCAATTGTAATATTTTCCCTTTTCAGTATGTTGATTGGAAATCACATGCTACATCGGGATAATCCAACAGCAGTTTTTGTAAAGCCTTTACCAAAAAGCATTACATCAACAGCAATTCTTCAAAACGGACAAATACTTATTATGCAGTTTGATCCCATCAGCGATCAAAAAGCAAGAGCAAAAATTACTTGGGGAGATAGAAAGAATCTGTATTTGAATATTTTTAAGAATGGAAAACATCTTGATTCAATACAGAAAAGCAGACACTGTATAATTGCTACAGGAAGGTATGTCATTGAGGTTATTGAAAGAGACTCAGGTAAAGTTATATCTACTGTCAATATTGAAAGTAGCTATCAAAAAGCTGAAGCAACCTTCTTTGACAAACCAGTACTTATGGAGGTTTTATAACCTTCTCACAAGCCCCTTAACCATTTACATAGTAAGGGGCTTTTCTTTTAGTATATACTCCCCTATTGACAAAATATTTAATATATGCTAATATAATATATCACCAAGTTGGTGATGAGCACAGAACCTGAACAAGGAGGAATAAGATGTCTGAGCCCAAGAACAAGAACGAAGAACGGGATCAGATCACGACTGTCATCGAGTTGCTGTTTTTCAAGAGGCAGCTCAAGGATGGTCAGGTGCGCTACGTGGCTAATCACGAAGGGATGTTCATATTCCCACATCGTGACTGGCCGAAGGACACGAAGCGTGCTCTCAACAACGCGTGGTGCCTTGTGAGTTTCACGGTGATGGATTGTAACACGTTTGCCTTCGCAAAGCCTGTGAGTGACCTGAACATGGTTCTGGAAGAGATTGATAGCCTGGACGACCAG
Source organism: uncultured Gammaproteobacteria bacterium (assembly GCA_964478385.1). Taxonomy (GTDB): domain Bacteria; phylum Patescibacteriota; class Patescibacteriia; order UBA1558; family GWA2-36-10; genus UM-FILTER-36-13. The sequence continues at coordinate 37,601 of CAYZIE010000001.1, read as the reverse complement.
GGAGCGATCTCCGATCTGCAGAAGCAGATTGAACTCCACTGCACCTCGTAACTACAACCCCCACTAGATTCGTCTACTGGGGGTTTTCTTTTACTTTAAATTATTTAAAAACTGTTTTACTTGTTTAGGATTTTTTAGTTTTATAAATTTAATATGAGAAAAATTACTATCTTTTATATATAAATTATACTTCTTTTTATTACTGTTATAACTTTTTATCATATGCAGTACTATAGATTCTTTACTAAAAAAACCTTTTAATGTTTCTTTATTACCACTACTAGACCATAATACCTCTCTTGTTATTAATCTTTTTATAGCTCTAGTAAAAGATTGAAAAAAATTTCTTAAAAATGAATAATCTAACCATATAACTAAATCCGTATACTTCCATTTTAAAGGTATACTTTTTGTATAATTACCATCTAATACCCACTTTTCTTTTTTTAATTCTTTTTCTAATTTTTTAAAAAAAGAATCATAATTTGATTCTTCCCAATTAGGACCCCAAAATATACTATCCATTTCTATATATTCATAATTTAACAATTTAGCTAATTTCTTAGCTATAGTAGATTTCCCACAACCACTTGTACCTATTATATTTATTCTTTTATATTTTTTAATATCCATAGTATTGGTGACCCTACGGGGAATCGAACCCCGGTTACCAGGATGAGAACCTGGTGTCCTAACCACTAGACGATAGGGCCATTAAATATTAATAACAAAAATATAATTATTTATCAACCCTAGCTACTAATAATTCATCTGCTTTCCAAGGTTTAGCCATAATTTCATAAACAACTTGTTCCATTTTAGAACCTCTTGAACCTTTAACTAAAATAATATCATTTTCTTTAATTCTTTCTTGTAAAAAGATACCTGCTTCAGTAGTAAAAGGAAAATGAAAAATATGATCTTCATACATACCTAATTCTTTAGCACCCCTAGCTATATCTCTTGATCTTTCACCAATAACAAATAAATAATCAATATTAAGTTGTTTAACTATTTTACCTACATTCCTATGACTTTCTTCACTAATATCTCCTAATTCTAACATATCTCCAAATACAACAATTTTTCTACCTGAACTAGGTATTTCAGATAATATATTTAAAGCAAGTTCAGAAGACTGTGGAGAAGCATTGTATGTATCATCTATGATATATGAATTCTTAACACCTTTAATTAAATTAGTTCTACCTTTAGCTGGTATATACTTCATTAAATCTTTAGCTATATCTACTAAATTCATATCTAAGATTAAAGCAATACTGCAAGCACAGGCTACAGATTGAGCATGTTGCCATCCTAAAACATTAGGTAAAAATACTGGAACTATAGATCCTTTATATCTTATTTTAAAAGTAGTTCCATATGTATTATCTTTTTCAATAATCTTTATATCTTTAATATATATATCACTATCTTCTTTTTGCCCAAAAGTTTTAATATTACTTTTTAGTTTATCTTTACTAGAATATAATAGTTTATCATCATTATTTAATACCACCCAATCTTCTTTATTTAATCTTTTGGTGATACTTAACTTTTCTTTAAGTATATTATTAATACTACCAAAGTTTTCAATATGACTATGTCCAATAGCTGTTAAAACAGCAATATCTGGTTTAGTTATACTAGTCAAATAATCAATATCCCCTTTTTTATCTGCTCCCATTTCTAGTATCAGAATATCTGGATATTCTTTATCTTTTAATATTATTAATTTTAATGAAGATAATATTATTCTTAACCATTTAAATATATTTCTTTGTCCTGATTCTTTATTTAATATAGTTAAAGGAACGCCTATTTCATTATTATAGTTTTTAATATTTCTCCTAATATTAAAATTAGAACTTAAGACTGAAAAAATAGCTTCTTTTGTAGAAGTTTTACCAACACTACCAGTTATACCTATAATCTTGGGATTATACTTGTTTATAACCTTTTTAGATAGATATTTTAATACTATATGTAATATTTTACTCATAATTATATGTTACAATATTTACTGTATAAATCAAGTTAACGATTAGGTGGTATATTATAGTATTCAAGAAGAAATTTAGCAATATCACCAAATAAAGGAGCTGCTGTATCAGATGAATATTTAGCTGCCGTAGGATAATCTAATTTAGTTATCATTGTAAATTTAGGATTATCATTAGGAGCAAAACCTACAAAATTATGTATTGTTTTATCTTTATCATACTTTCCTTTATCATTAGCTACTTGAGCTGTACCAGTTTTACCAGCTACATAATATCCTTGTACACCAGCTTTATCACCATGTATACCATCTACTACATGAACCATCATAGCTGATACTGTAGCTGCAGTACTAGGGTCTATAACCTGTCGTATTTCTTGAGGATAAAACTCCTCTTTTTCTCCATTACTATACTCTATTCTCTTTACTATATATGGTTGTACTAATTTACCTCTATTAGCTATTACATTTATGGCATTTACCATTTGCAAAGGAGTTACAGTTACACCTTGGCCATATGATGTTGTTGCTTTGTATATATCCTTACCTCTAGCTAATTGACTAATATCCCCTCTACTCTCTTGACTAATACCAATATCTACTAATTTACCAAAACCAAACTTTTTAATATATTCTTCAAATATTTTATTATTAACCTCCGAAGTAGCAAATATCATACCAGTGTTTATAGAGGAAGCAAGAACTTCTTTCATATCTACCCAACCATATATCTTTCCACCAGCATTTTTAATAGGATAACCACCATATTTAACTTCACCTGTATCTTCATATACAGTATTAGGATCTACTTTACCTTGATCTATAGCTATAGCCATAGATATAGCCTTCATAACAGATCCAGGTTCATAGTTATGATATACTGTATTATTATTATACGCATCACTACTTTCAACTATATTATATTCATTAGGATCAAAACTAGGATAATTACACATAGCTTTAATTTCACCTGTCTTTGTTTCTAAAATAATAACCGAACCTGATTCAGCATCATAACGAACTATAGCTTTTTCTAATTCTTTGCAAGCAGTATATTGTATTGTGTTATCAATTGTTAAAAAAATATCAGCACCATCTTGAGCATCTACACCTTGATTACTAGATAATAGTCTACCAGCAGAATCTTTTTCTCCAATTATATGTCCAGTCTTACCAGATAATTCATTTTCATAATACCCTTCTAAACCATAACTACCTATTCTAGTATTACCATTTCCATAACCTAAAAATCCAAGAATATGAGCACCCACTTCTTTATCAGGATATAATCTTAAAACATTTTTCTCAAATATAATACCAATATCAGATATATTTTTAGCTTGTTTTTTAACTTCTTTATTTTTATTAATATCTTGACGTAAAATTTCTAATCTTCCCTCTAATTCATTTACTTTTATTTTATCTATATTTTTAGCTATATTTTCGTAATATCTATTTTCTTTTTTTACTTTTTCTAAAACTATTTCTTCTTCTAATTCTAAAACTTCTACTAAAATATCTGTAATATTCTGTGGCCTAGTAATCTTACTAGGATTAGCTATTATATTATAATATACTTTATTAATAGCTAAAGGATGAACTTTGTCTCCAGATTCTAAACTTTCTAAAGCATAAATACCACCTCTTTCTGGTTGAACATCTTGCATTACAGCTCTTTGATTTAAACCTATATTTAAATAATAATTATGTTTAATTACTTGAATATAGAATAAACGAAAAACAATAAGCAGAAATAAGAAAAAAATGACCCCCTGCAGGGCCTTAATTCTTTTAATAGAAATATGATGATTGTGGAAACGAGAAAAATACATATATTATCTAAGAGCTACTTTATCATTATCACCAAAGTGTTGTATATCTTTAGCTTGTACTTTAACTAAATTTAATCTTGCGCTTTCTTGTTCTATTCTTTCTGTGGTTTGTAATTCACTTATATTAGTATTTAACATTCTGGTAGTATCTTCTAAAATATTAATATCTTTATTTAAATCATTTCTTAATAATGTTTGATGATTAGCATAATTATTTAATAATAATGAACCCATCCATATTAGTGTTATGAACGTAAAAAGGAATGGTCTAATTTTATTAATTGAATGATGTTTAAATTGTTTCTTTTTTTTCATTTTATTTATATTTTTTCTACTACTCTTAGTATAGCGCTACGACTACGAGGATTATTTTTAATCTCCTCTTTACTAGGTTTTATACCTTTTTTATTAATTATTTTAATTAACGGCTTGTAGCTACATGTACATACAGGATCTTTAGGTGGACAAATACATGTTCTTGATATTTCTTTAAAATATTTCTTTACTATTCTATCTTCTAAAGAATGAAAGGATATAATAGCTAGACGTCCTCCAGGTGATAGAATATTAATTGCTTGAGGCAAAACATTACATATACTTTCTAATTCTTGATTAACAGCTATTCTTAAAGCTTGAAATACTTTTGTAGCAGGATGCCTTCTAAATCTTGCTACATTCTTTATATTCAAAATCCGGAGTATGACGGAAACAAACATGGAAGTTTTAACTAATTTTTGTTTTTGTTTATTTCTCCAAGCTATAATACCTTTGGCAATACGCTTGGCTTGTCTTTCTTCGCCATACTCACGGAAAATTTGACACAATTTATCTTCTGACCAAGTTAATATAATATCTGAAGCAGTAGTATCTTGTATATCAGGATTAAATCTCATATCTAAATATCCTGTATCCTTAAAAGAAAAACCTTGATTGGCCAAGTTTAATTGATATGATGATACTCCTAGATCTATTAGAATTCCAAATATTTTATCAATCTTAGACTTAAATTTCCCTATTTCTTTTTCTAAATGAACATAACTTTTATTAACTATATTTACTCTATTTCTATATTCTTTTAAATTTTTCTCTGCTGCTTGTATAGCTACTTTATCAAGTTCAAATGCTATTACTTTACCATTAGGAGAGGTTTTCTTTAGTATATCTTTAGTATGTCCTCCACCACCTAATGTACAATCAATATAGTTTTGATTAGGTTGAAGATTTAATAATTCTATAACCTCATCCTTAAGCACGCTTATATGCTTATACTTAACAGACATGTTAAATACCTAAATCTACTAAACCCTCTGCTATTTCATTACTATCTTTTTCAGAAACCTTTTGATATTTATTCCACATCTTTTCATCCCAAACCTCTAAACGATTATATAATCCAGCTAAAACTGTTTTTTTATTCAATCCAGCAAATACTTTTAAATAATCAGGTAATATAACTCTACCTTGTTTATCTAATTTAACATCCATAGCTCCTGCTAACATCATACGAGAAAATGCTCTAGACTTAGCTTGACTAAAAGGTAAATTAGCTAGTTTATTAGCTAACTTATTCCATTCCTTAGCAGTATATATAAAAAGACAATTATCTAAACCTTTAGTAATGACAACACCTTCCTTAAACATTTTACGGAATTTAGTAGGTAAAGCTAAACGATTCTTATTATCTAAATTATATTTGTACTCCCCAATAAACATAAAGTATTTAGTTATCCACAAGTAGTGTTATATTTTCACCACTTTTCACCACCTGAATGGTCTGTATATACATTATACCCCACTAGACTATTCTAAGTCAATATTAAAATACCTATACTTATCCACAATAAAAAATAACCTTAAAAAAGGTTATTATCTAATTATTTATATATTTTATTTACTTTGTAATACTAAAAACAGGTTTTTTCTTACTAATTGTAATATTGGGTTTATGCTTATATTCTGCTTTTAAAGGTTTAAATTTTTTTTCTTTACTTATTTTCTTAATTAAACTAGGTAATATCTTAATAAATTCTTTAGTGTAGTATAGTTTACTTATAACAGGTATGTTAAAATTCCAAGCAATTGTATTAATTATACCTATAATAACTTTAATCTGAACTAAACTGGTTTCTTTAACTCCTAAAATAATACCATTTATATTTTTTAATTTAATTTTATTATCCTTTAAAAATTTATCTAATTCAAATAATATACTATTCTTATCTTGAGATATAATAAAATTATAGTCTTTAATTATTTTATTACCCCCCACTAAATACCAAGTACCATTATTACGATCTAAAATGTTTAAGATTAAAATCATTTAATTGTTTCTTTTTTACTTCTGCTGATATTTTATCAACTACTACTATATTTTCATTAGACCAAATATCGTATATAAACTTATCTGTAATATCTAAACGATATAAATAATCTACTTTAGAAAGAAAAGTATATCTTAATTCATCTACTAATCCTTCAGCTATACTATTTAAATACCTATCAAATTCTTTCCTATTAACCTTACCAACTATTAAAACATCAGTATTAGCTGGAGAATTAGTTAAAACACCTGTAAATATTAAAAGTTTTAAACCAGATATCTTGGACATCTTTTCTGCTATTTGCATCTCTTCTAAAGCTATAGCTTTAAAAACTAAACTATATATTTCACTAAATAAAGAAAAATCATGATTAACAAAATAGTATTTTTTACCTTCTTTTTCTTCTATATTTAATAATCCAAACTTTTCTAGATTATTAAGTTCTCTTCTTAAAGAATTAATCTGTAAACCTAATCTTCTAGTTAATTGACGAATAAAAAACTTATCACGAGAATTAATACAAAAAAATTTTAATATTTTTATTCTAGCTGTAGAACTAAAAAGATACTCAAGCATATTAATATATTTACTAAAAATGTTAATTATAGTATAATATTAATTAGAAAAAATGTAAAATGCCAAAACTTAAAAATTACAAATTATTTATACATGATCATATTAATTCTAGGGAATTATCAGAAATTTATCTAGGTGAAGAAAATCAACATGGTCAATTATTTATATTACTAGAATCTTCTAAAACTAAGGTTGATCAACAAGAAACAATAAATGAAATTATTAGTCAAACTTCTATTCTTTTTGACACATCTCATCAAAAAGATCCTGAAATATTATTAGAAGAAATATTACAAAAAGTAAATAATTTACTACCAGAATTAAGTTCTGAACTTAAAATAAAAAGTTGGATTAATAAATTAGATATTATTATTGGTATTATATATCAAAATAATGTTTATTTATCAAGAATTGGTAATATTAATGCATTATTAATACATAATAATCAATATACACCTATTTTAGAAACTGAAGCTGAAGTAAATCCTACTAAACCTTTTACTGATATTATAAGTGGTCAATTAGATACTGGTGATACTTTAATTATCTCTACTAATTCTCTGTTTGATTATATTTCTAAAGAAAAGATAAAACAAATAGTTTCTAAATATCCTCCACAAACAAGTATTTCTCAGATACAAAAATTATTAGAATCTGTTCCTGATTTTGTAACATTTAATTCTTTGATTATAAAAAATACAAATGCTAAAGATGTAATAAGAGATGAAGAAATAGAATCAGATAGTTCAAAAAGTGATGTTATACATCCAGATTACTCAAGACAAAAAAGAAAACCTAAATTAGTTCTAGATTTAAAAGGTTTAAATAATATAGGATTTATACAAAAAATAAATAAAGTTATTTCTTTATTTGCTTATTTCTTTAATATTATAGCTAAAATATTTATTTATATCTTTAATAAAATAAAAGCTATAATATTATTTATCTTTTCTAGTAAATATAGACAAGGACAAGAACAATTAACTTTATATAAAATAAAAGATAAAATAAATAATAAATATACTTGGTATTATAAACTAAATAAAAAACAAAAAGTAACATTAATATCATTATTTATAATAATATTAGTATTATTAACAAATTTAGTATTCTTAACTCAAGAAAAAGCTGTAAAAGAAATAAACAAAGAATATACTAATGCATTATTAGAAATAAATAATAAATTAACAGAAGCAGAAGCTAAACTAATATACAATGATGAACAAGCTGCTGAATTAATACTTTTAGAAATACAAGATATAATTAATAATTTAGTTATAACTTCTGAAGAAAATCAAGAAGAAATAGATACAATAGCAGAAACAATTAAACATAAATTAAACAAAGTAAGACATATTTATGAAGTAACTGATCCTACAGAATTATTTGATTTAAGTACTACTATTTTATCAAGTAAACAAATAGTACAAAAACAAGGTGTATTCTATATTCTAGGAGATGAAAAACTATATAAATTAAAAGAAGATAGTTTAGAACATTTAATTGATTTTCCAGGTGGTATATTATTAACAGACTGGCCTAATAAAAATAAACTTATACTAGGTAATAATGAACAATATTTTATTATCAATCTAGATAATAATGAATTAGAAGCTTTTGACTTTACTAAAAGTGCTGGTAATACTTCTATACAAGATTTAAATATGTATAGTGATAATCTATATGTTTTAGATAAAGATAATAATCAAATATTTAAATATCCTGAATATTATGATGTATTTGCTAATGGTTCTGCTTGGATTTCTGATGAAATAACCTTAAATAATTTTAATAGTTTTACTATAGACGGTAATGTATATATTATAGATAATGAAGGTAAAATACATAAATTTAGTAAAGGTTCTTTAGAAATATTTAATTATCATGAATTAAGACCTAATATAGGACCTAATAGTATCATAAAAACATTTAAAGATTCTGATTACTTATATATCATAGATCCAAGTAATCAAAGAATAGTTATTTTAAATAAAGATGGTAATATAGAAGACCAATATACTTCTGACAAATTTGATAATCTTATAGATTTAGCTATAGACCCTGAAGAAAAAGCAATTTATCTACTAAGTGGTAATCATCTTTATTTACTAGCTGTAAATGAATAATTAAAATAATAAAAAAAACACTCTAAATATTAGAATGTTTTTTTGTTTCTAAAACTTTATTTCAAAGTTACAGTACCACCAGCTTCAGTAAGTTTAGCTTTCATTTCTTCAGCCTCTTCTTTGCTAGCACCTTCTTTAACAACTGTAGAAGCTCCATCAGCCATATCTTTAGCTTCTTTAAGTCCTAATTGAGTTATTTCTCTGATAGCTTTAATAACATTAATCTTATTATCACCAACAGATGTTAACTCTACATCAAAAGAAGATTTTTCTTCTCCAGCTTCTTCAGCTGCAGCAGGTGCAGCAGCCATTGCTACAGGAGCAGCAGCACTAACACCAAACTTATCTTCTAAAATAGATACTAATTCAGAAAGATCAAGTACTGACATTTTTTCAATTTCTTCTACAATACTTTTGAATTTAGCTGGTACTTCAACTGTTTTTTCTTCTTTAGTTTCTTCAACTTGTTTTTTTTCTTCTGCCATATTATTTTTTTAATTATTTATTTAATTATTCTTTTTTATCTTTTATTGCATTTAATACTCCTACAAAATTTCTAGTAGTACCACTTAATACTCCAACTATACCTGTTAAAGGAGAATTTAAAGATCCTACTAACTTTGCTAATAATTCTTCCTTAGAAGGTAATGAAGATAGTTTTTTAACAATATCTGGTAGAATATATTTACCCTCTAAAACACCACCACCTATTTCTAAGCCTTCATTATCTTTAGCAAACTTACTTACTACCTTAACTCCTTCTATTTCATCTTCATATGAACAAGTAACACCTAATGAACCTTGTAAATCTTTAATAGAATCTTCTTTAGCTAATTTATCATCAGCTAATTTTAACAATGTTTTTTTAGTAACAAAGTATTCTGATCCTTTTTCTCTTAACTCTTTTCTTAATTTTTCTACTGTTTTTACATCTAAGCCTGTATCACCACTAAAAACAATAGATTTACTTTTACCTAATTTATCTTTAATTGATTTTAAGATATCTTTTTTTTGTTCTTTAGTTTTTGACATAATTATATATTAAAAAATCTGCGCAGTTTATCGCAGACAAGAATATATTATCTCGGTAGGATTTACTTTAGCTAATATTAGCTAAAACCCACTGTCTTTGATAAACCTTATTTATTTATGTAAAGAGTATATACTATTTTAACCATTTTGTCAATTAATCTAAATATTTAGCCTTATTTTCCAAATGTTCTTCATATGTTTTGCTATATATCACCTCACCTTGTTTTGTAGTTAAGAAATAATAATAATCATTAGAAGTAGGATAAATAACAGCTTTAATACTACTTAAACCAGGATTAGATATTGGTCCCGGCGTTAATCCTCTATATTTATATGTATTGTATGGAGAATCTATTTTTAAATCTTCATATGTAGGTTGAGCCATTCCTTTTCCTGTAATAAAGTTAATAGTAGCATCAGATTGTAATCCTATATTATCTCTTAATCTTTTTAAAAATATATCAGCTATCATTTTTTTGTCTTCATCTTGTGGAACCTCTCTTTCTATTATAGAAGCTAATATAATAACCTCAAATATAGTTTTATCTTGTTTTTCTATTTCTTCTCTTAAATCTTTATCTAATTTATTATCAAAATTATTTAATGTTTTTCTAATTATATCTTCTAAAGTAGTTTGAGTATCTATATAGTATGTATCAGGAAAAATATATCCTTCTAAGCTAGCATTATTACTAGAGTCTTGAAGAAAAGTATAATCTTCTTGCCAAGAAGTTTTACTATTAGTTAAATTAAAAAATTCTTGTTTTGAAAAATTAAATTCTTCTAAATATTTAGATATTAAATTTCTATCCCACCCCTCTAAAAGTGTTAAAGAAATTTGAGAGTTTTCAGCTCCTTGTATAATTAAATTTGTTAAGTTTTTAATAGATATACCTGGAGAAAAATAATAAGTACCAGCTAATACCTTAGATTCTGATCTATTTAACCAAAGCCATGTTTCAAAAACGAATTTATTTTTAATTAAATTATCTTCATGTAGATTATTGCTAATAGCATTAACACCCTGTCCTTTTTCTATTATAAAAACAGATTTTTCTTCTTGACTATTACCAGATAATAATACAGAAAAAAACCATATAACTACTATAATTCCAATAAATATTAATCTTTTTATTAATTTAAACATTTTTTTCACTTGCTTCTTTAATTAATATAGAACTAGACCTTATCTTATCACCACCTACATTATCTACCATTTTAATATTATTATCTTTACATATTTTAGACTCTGGTATTTCACCTTGATGTCTATCCCCTCCATTAGCAAAAATATCAGGATTAATAGCTTCTAAAGATTTACAAATAGTTTTATCTTTATCAATTGATACAAATACTTCATCTACATATTTAATAGCTTCTACTATTTCTTTTCTATCTTCTAGACTCATAAAAGGTACACTACCCTTTAATTTAACTTGTTCATCATTATTCAATATAACAACAAGATAATCACCTAATTCTTTAGCTTCCTTTAATAATCTAACATGCCCTACATGCATTGGATTAAAATATCCACTTACTGCTACTTTTTTCATTATATAAACTTAATAATTAAACTTAAAATTAATGTATATATAAAGAATAGATAAAAATAATCTTTCTTTATTAAACTCTTTAAAATAACTAAAGCTAAATATCCAACTAATATAGTTATACCAAAACCTAATAAATAATACCAGGAAAAAATTAAACTTTTAAAAGAAATAATACTTGCTGCTAATATAGCTGGAATAGCTAAAAGAAAAGAATAAACAAAAGCTTCTTTTTTATATACTCCCATAATTAAAGCTATAGCTATAACTGCGCCACTACGTGATAATCCAGGAAGAACTGCAAATCCTTGTACTAAACCAAGTATAATAGCATGTTTCCAATTTAAATGTTTATCTTGTTTAGAAAACTTAACAGCTATAAGTAATATAGTAGTAATTAATAATAGATTAGAAACAGAAGATATAGTACGAAAACCATCTATGTTTAAGTAAAAATAATAACCAATAATTCCTGTAAATATACTACTTAAAAATATATATGGTATCCAATTCTTTATATTATCTTCTTTTTTATTAAAAAAAGCTTTAATTACTTTTATAATATCATTACGGAAAAAAAGAATAATAACAAAAAGACTAGCTAAATGTAAAAAAATATCAAACTCTAAAGAAGCTTCTTTAATGTTTAAATGGTTTTCTAGTAATACTAAATGACCAGAACTAGATACAGGTAACCATTCTGTAATACCTTGTATAATACTTAAATATATTATTTCTAAGATATTCATTGAATTTTACTTATTTTTTGCTATAATGTAATTATATATTATTAAAATAAATTTATGCAATATCAATTATTTGCTATACCTATAATAGTAATGTTAATTAATCAAATTATCAAGTTAATTGTTGAAGTTGTTAAAGGAGAGTTTAAATGGCCTTCAATGTTAAGTTATGGAGGAATGCCTTCTAGTCATGCTTCTATAGTTACTTCTTTAACTATTGTTATGGGTTATTATAATGGAATACAATCTTCTGAATTTGCTATTACTATTATCTTAGCTATATTAATTATTAGAGATGCTTCTGGGATAAGATTACAATTAGGAAATCATGGAAAAATATTAAATCAACTTATAAAAGAACTACCTGATAAAAAAGAATATAAATTTCCTGTATTAAACGAAAGATTTGGACATAGAAATATAGAAGTTATTGTTGGTATTATTCTTAGTAGTATTTTAACAATAACTTTAATTAATATTTGGTAATTAAACCAAAGAACTACCAGTCATACTAGGTGGTTTTTTTAATCCAATTATTTTTAAAATAGTTGGAGCTACATCTGATAAAACTCCAAAAGGAGTAATATTACTTAAATCAGTACCAGACACACCTGTTAAAACACTTTTTCCAGCAAATTGTTGCCCTACTATAAATAAAGGAACAGGATTATTAGTATGTTCTTTATCTATTACTCCAGTTTGTAAATCATACATCTTTTCAGCATTTCCATGATCAGCTGTAATTAAAACAACTCCGTCATAAGATAGCGTTGTATCAACTAATTCTCCTACTAATTGATCAAGTATTTCTATAGCTTTAATAGTAGCTTTAATATTACCAGTATGACCAACCATATCTGGATTAGCATAATTTATCACTATAAAATCATATAACCCTTCTTTTATAAACTGAATTGTTTTAGCTGTAGTCTCACGAGCAGACATAGCTGGTTTTTGATCAAAAGAAGGAATACTAGGAGATGGCACTAATACCCTATCTTCTCCTTCAAAAATAGTTTCTTTTCCTCCATTAAAGAAATAAGTAACATGAGCATATTTATTAGTTTCAGAAATATGTAATTGTTTTAAACCAGCATCAGATATTACTTTAGCTAAAGGAACTTCTATTGATAGTGGTTTAAATGCTACTGTAACAGGTAAATCTTTTTCATACTCTGTCATAGTAACCATTAGTAAGTTTTTATAATACTTTTGTTCAAACTTTTCAAAACCAGGTACTGACAATGCTTTTGTTAATTGTCTAGCTCTATCTGCTCTGAAATTAAAAAATACAACAGAATCATTATCTTGTATAATACCTTTAGGATTATTATTATCATCAGTAATAACTACAGGTAATAATTGTTCATCATATACTGAACTATCATAAGATTTTTGTACAGCTTTTAATGGATCTTTATACTTCTCCTTAGACTCACCTTTTATTAATGCATTGTATGCTAATTCTGTTCTATCCCAATTATGATCTCTATCCATAGCATAAAAACGACCAGCTAAACTAGCTATACTACCAATGCCTATTTGCTTTATCTTATCTTGTAATTTAGAAATATATTTTAATCCTCCATTGTATATAGTATCTCTACCATCTAAAAAAGCATGAATATATACTTTTTCTATTTTTTCTTTTTTAACTAATTCTAATATTGAGTATAAATGTTCATTATAACTATGAATGCCTCCATCACTAACTAAACCAATAATATGTAAAGCACTATTTTTTTCTTTTACATGATTACATGCTTTTAATAATGCTTCATTCTTAAAAAAATCTTTTTCAATAATAGATTTAGTAATTCTAGGTAAGTATTGATATGGTATTAATCCTGATCCTAAAGAAAGATGACCAACTTGAGAGTTACCCATTTCTCCCCATGGTAAACCAACAGCTTCACCACTCGCTGATAAAGGCATAATAGGATAATTAGAAGCATATTTATCAAAGTTTGGTGTTTTAGCCAAAGAAATAGCATTAGCTCTTGAAGAAGGAGCAATGCCAAACCCATCTAATACTATTAATACAACTGGTTTAGGTCTATTCATTTATTTTTTAATTAAAGATTTACCTGTCATTGATTTAGGCTTTTTTATATCTAGAATATCTAATATAGTTGGAGCTATATCAGCTAGTTTACCTATTTTTCCTAATTTATATTTATGTTTATTTATTATAGCAAAAGGGACTAAATTAGTAGAGTGTTTTGTAATAACTTCTCCTGTTTCATTATTAATCATTTCTTCAACATTTCCATGATCAGCTGTTATTATAACAGTACCATTTCTTTTAGATACTTCAGAAATAATTTTACCAATTTCTTTATCTACTATTTCAATAGCTTTAATAGCTGCTTCAATATTACCAGTATGACCTATCATATCAGGACTAGCATAGTTTAGGGTTATAAAATCAAATTTTTTATCTTGTATAGCTTTAATTACTTTATTAGTAACTAATTTAACACTCATACTTGGTTTTTGATCATAAGTACTAATATTTTTAGAAGGAATAGATATTCTTTCTTCTTTTACTACTGGTTGATCATAACCCCCGTTAAAGAAATAAGTAACATGAGAATACTTTTCTGATTCAGCAATATATAATTGTCTATATTCTTTTAAACAAGAAGTTAAAGATTCTGGTATATCTATAGCTGGATAAGCTGTTAAAATATGACCTAAGTCTGTGCCAAAATCAGTTAAAGCAGTAAAGAATAAATTTTTAACTTTCTTTTTTCTTTTAAAAGAATCTTTATTATCTTTTTCAAAATTTTTCTGTACAAAAGTTTTACTCAATTGTCTAGCTCTATCCGATCTTAAATTAAAGAATACTATAGCATCATTATCATTTATTGGACCAATTGGTTTTTTATTCTTATCAACTATAACTGTTGGTAGTATAAATTCATCACTCTCTCCCCTGTTGTATGCTTGATTAACAGCTTCTATACCATTAGTAACTGTTACTCCCTTTCCTTCTGTCATAGCTTCATAAGTTAATTTAGTTCTTTGCCAATCTCTTTTTCTGTCCATAGCATAGAAACGACCCATTATACTAGCTATCTTAACTCTTTTATTATCAAAAACTTTTTTATACTTATCTAAAGTTTTTAAAGCTGAAAACATAGGACTATCACGACCATCTGTAAATAAATGAAGATAGATATTTTGTTTACTATTATTAGTAAAAAAATCAATTAAAGCTACTATATGATCATTATCTGAATGAGGACTTTGATTTTCTGATAATAATCCCATTAAATGAATATCCGAATTATTATCAGTAATATGTTGTGCTGTTTGTAAAAAAGCTGGATTCTTAAAAAAAGTACTATTCTTAATACTTTTGTTTATTATAATAGAATCTTGAGGGATTACTCTACCAGCACCAATATTCATATGACCAGCTTCAGAATTACCTGGTTGTCCATCTGGTAAACCAACATAATGGCCAGAAGCGTGCAAATGAGTATGAGAATACTTTTTACATATATTATCAACTACAGGAGTTTTAGCTAAGAATATAGCATTACCCTTACTTTCCTTGCTTATCCCCCAACCATCTAAAATAATTAAAACTAATGGTATATTATTCATATTAATTTAATTTTTCTTCAATATTTAATAATCTATTATACTTAACTATTCTTTCACCCCTAGCTGTAGAACCTGTTTTAATATACTGAGCATTTACTGCTACAGCTAAATCAGCAATAGTTGTATCTGATGTTTCTCCACTACGATGAGAAATAATTATATCATAATTATTATCTTGTGCTAAATGAATAGCTTTAAATGTTTCAGTTAAAGTACCTATTTGATTAGGTTTTATTAAAATAGTATTAGCTACACCTAAATCAATTCCTTTTTGTAATCTTTGTATATTAGTAACAAATAAATCATCTCCTATAATATTAATATCATTATTTTTTATATAATCATCTTTAGTAAAGTTCTCCCAAGCTTTCCAATCTTCTTGATCAAAAGGATCTTCTAAAAACTTTAAAGGATAAGTATTAATTAATTCTAAATAATAGTCTATTAACTCATCTGAAGAAAAAGATTTATCCTCTAAACTAAAAAGATAATTATTATCATCTAGACTATATAATTCTGAAGCACCAACATCAATACCAAAAATAATATCTTCACCTACTTTATACTTACAACTTTCTACTGCTTGAGTAATTAAATCAAAAGCTTGACTATGTGATTTAAGATTAGGAGCATAACCACCTTCATTACCCAGATCAGTATCTAAACCTATACCTGTTAATAATTTACCTAATTGATGAAATATTTCACTAACCTGTCTTAATTTTTCTTTAAATGTTTTAGCTTTAATTGGTATTATCCAAAACTCTTGAATATTAATATTAGTACTAGCATGTCTACCTCCGTTTATAACATTAACTAAAGGTATGGGTAGATTAAAATCTTTCAATTTAGGATTATATAAATTACGTAAATATTCATATAAAGGAATATCTAAAGCTTTACTAGCTGTATGAGCTAATGCTAAAGATACACCTAATATAGCATTAGCACCTAATCTACTCTTATTCTTTGTATTATCTAATTCTACCATCAACTTATCTATCTTTTCTTGATCTGTAACTTGTAGCCCATTTAATTCTTTATTAATAATATTATTTACATTATCTACTGCTTTTAAAACACCCTTACCATTATATCTAAGTAAATCATCATCTCTTAATTCAAAAGCTTCAAAACGTCCTGTAGAGGCCCCAGAAGGCACAGAAGCACTATCAGTAACGCCATTACCAAGAGTTATATCAACCTTAAGAGTAGGATCTCCTCTAGAGTCTAATATTTCCGAAGCTTTTATTTCTTTTATTTTATACGGCATATTACTTTTTTAACTTTTCTAAAGCTAATAACTTACTACCTTGAAGAAAATATAACATAGCGCCACCACCAGTAGATATATGGTATAGTTTATTATCTAAATTCATTTGTTTTACTAAAGACACTGTTTCCCCTCCTCCTACTATAATCTTAGAATTTGTTTTACTTAAAGATTTTAATAAATCTTTAGAACCTTTGCTAAAAATATTATTCTCAAAATATCCCAATGGTCCATTCCAAACTATTATTTTAGATCTTTTTAAAATATTAATATATTCTTTAACTGTTTTTTTACCAATATCTAAAGCTAAAACATCAGATTGTATATTATCTATTAAAACAGTTTTACTTTTTTTACTCTTAAAACTCTTAGCAATTACTACATCTAAAGGAATATATATTTTATTTTTCAAATTCTTAACTAAAGATACACTTTCTTTATCATAAACAGCTTTATCAATGCTATATCCTCTAGCTTTTAAAAAAGTAACAGCTAATTTACCTCCTAATAGTATATTATCTGCTTTTGTAATAAATTTTTTAATTAAAGGAAGTTTGGTTTTAGTTTTAGCCCCACCTAAGATTATAGATAATCCTTTTTTAGTTTGTAATACTTTAGCTAACACTTTTACTTCTTCTAAGAGTAATAATCCAGCATAACTTGGTAAATATTCTGTTATACTTAAAACAGAAGAATGTTTACGATGACATACAGAAAAAGCATCATTAATATATATATCACCTAATTTACTTAAAGATTTAGCTAGTCTTTTACAATTCTTTTCTTCTCTGTCATAGAAACGAATATTCTCCAACATAGCTATACTACCATTAGATAATTTTAAACTATCTTGATAATATCCTTTGAAATCATCAGACCAAAACTCAATATCTTTTTTTAATAATTTACTTAAATATTGTGATATTGGTAATAGTGATAATTTATTATCTCTTCCTTTTGGTCTACCCAAATGAGATATTATTATAATCTTAGCTTTTTTCTTAACTAAATATTGTATGGTACTTAAAGATCTTTCTATTCTCCAAGCATTTTTTTTATTAATATTATTATCCAAAGGAATATTTAAATCTAAACGTAATAATACTCTTTTACCCTTTAAAGACTTAATTTCTTTTATACTTTTTAATTTCATATTTTACTTTTTTGTTGGTATAAATACTAACTTAACATTATCTAATTCTATTAAAGGACATAAACTATCTTTAGGAATATCAGACATAACATAATCAAATAACCAAGTATTATCTTTTATACTAATACCTAAATTATCTAATGTTAATTTAAAACTATCTTCTAAAGGAATTTTATTAAAACTAATAAAAGCAGAGATGGAGTTTATATCCTTATCTAATTCTAAAATAGAAGAAGATATTTTATTAACTTCACACTCTAAAGTTTGACCTAAGCTTTGAGTTAAACCAGCGCCCTTTTTGTTCATTAAGAATATAATTCCTGCTATTATACAGAAGATTATAATAAAAAAGATAAATGAATGTAATGTTTTCATATTATTATTTATATAACTATTATACCACTTTTAAATTAGGAAATAAAGGATTAGACTGGTAATAAAAAAGACTTGACAATGTTTTTAATATACAATACAATATTATTCCGAACATTAAAATTGGTCGCTTTGAGACATAATAGTTACTGGGACAGCTATGGCGTCATAGCTTCTGAGTCATGATAGTAACGCCTAAGATGACGATCTTAGCCAGTTATATCAAGTGGAGACCGGATAACCTTTAACTACTCATTGCGGCCAAACCAAATAAGCAGAGATAATCTGCTTCCTAGACCCCTGTTAGTCAGCAAAACATCTTAATGACAACAATAAAGATTAATGGGGGTCTTTTTTTATTTATTTTCTGTATAGACTGGTAAAGTAAATTGAAACAAACTACCCTTTCCTCCACCTTTACTTTCTGCCCAAATCTTACCACCATGTTCTTTAATTATCTTTTGAGCAATAAATAATCCTAATCCAGAACCACCTGTATGAACTTGAGATACACCACTACCTCTAACAAATTTTCTAAATAATGTTTTAACCTCACTAGGATCTATACCTATACCAGTATCTTTAACCTGAAAATTTAATATCTTTCTTGAACATGTTACTGTAAGTGTTATTTTACCTTTTTGTGTATATTTAATAGCATTATCTACTAAATTAAGGAGTACATCTCTTATTTTATCACTATCTGCTAAGATTAAAGGTAGTTTTTTACAAGATTGAGTATATTCTAATTTAAGTTTTTTACTATTAGCTTGATTACTTAATTCTGAAACAACACTTTTAATCAAAGGATCAATATCTAATGGTTGTTTATCTAACTTTAAACGTCCTGATTCAATACGAGATACATTTAAAAATATATCTATCAATCTAGCTAAACGAGAAGAAGAATCAAATAAATCATTAATTACTTTTTTAAGTTTTATAGAAACTTTACCAAAATCTCCATCCATAATCATAGAAAGGTAACCTTTTATAGCGGAAACAGGAGTACGTAATTGATGAGAAGCTATTGATAGAAATTCTGATTTAGTTTTATCAAGGGTTCTTAAATTAACATTAGCTTCTTGTAATTCTTTATTAATTGTTTGTAAATTATCATATAATCTTAAATTACGATAAATAATACCAACTTGATCAGCTAAAGATATCATTGTTTCAATATCTAAAGAAGAAATATTATCTTTTTTCTCTTTCAAAAGATAGTGTATCAAACCAATTACTTTACCCTCAGAAACAATTGGCACACCTATAATTGTTTGAATGTTTAAATTTGATTGTATTTGATTAATTATATTATTATCAACAGGAGGACAGAAAAAATCAGACATTTTAGGAGAAGAGTGCATTTGATTATCTAAAATAACCTTAGCACCTAAATTATATTTATTATCCAATTGAGCAACAAAACTCTTTGGATCTTTTTTTAATAATTGTATAACTGGTTTAGTAATTTTATTTTCTGTTAAAGCTACAGCAGAAAAGGTTTCCCTATCTTTATTAACAAAACTTAAAACACCACCAACATATCCTAATTCAGAAGAAATACTATCAACAACTAACTGAATTCCTTTATTTAAATCAAGTATGCGACTTAATTTATTAATTATACTCTGCATACCAGAAAGAAATTTATTACGTTTTTCTAGACCAATATTAGCATATTTCAAACTCTTTGTTTTTTCTTTAACCTTAGATTGTAATTCTATATTTAATTGTTCTACCTCTTCATATAGTTTAGATTTTTCTATGGAAGTAGCAATTTGAGGAACTAAAACTTTAAAAAAATTAATATCTTCTTCACTATATAAATCACCTGAATTCTTAGATGATATTATTAGTATAGAGTTTAATTTATTATCTTCAATAACAGGAATATACATTTCTGCTTTATTTTTTTCTGCTTCATCAATAAATCTATCAAGTTTATCTCTTTCCAAATCTTCCCAATCAGAATGCTCCCCCCTTTTCATTATTAATTCTTCCAAAATAATAATATCTTTACACTTATTTAAATAATCTATACTTTCTTTAGACAGATTAATTTTCTTAGAAGAACCATTAATATAATGTAAATGATTATTAACAAGTACAACAATTGATATATTCTTTATTTTCAACTCTTTAGACAATAATATACTTAATTCAGATGATAATGATTCTAAATTTATTTCTCCAGCTATTACTGAACTTGCTTTTTGTAAAACATTTTGATAATTAATCTTATCTTTATAGAATATAGCATCTGTAACTTTAGCCCATACTTTTTTAACAGGATCTAAAAATAATACTAAAATTATACTATTAAAAATATATACTAAAATTTTACCTGTTCTTGTATGAGCACCTAAATAATTACCAGCTATAAATACAGATAAAGCAAAAAAGCTAGCTACAGCACCTACTAAAATACCATAAAGAATACTGCGTGTAATAACTAAACGAATATTCATTAAACGATATTTAATTATAGCGTAGAATATAAAACCGAACATTATAACAGTAAAAAATGGTCCAGCCCAAACATATCTATAATTAAAAAATGGTAAAAATAAATTAAAAAAAGAACCAAATAATAAAGCGGAAGAAGTACCTATAAACACATATTTTAATTTCAATCTACTTATTTTATCTGCTTTATGATATTTTATTAACCAAATTATAAAAGAAGCTACAATATAAAGAGTAAAATAAATAACATAATAAATATAAGCTGAACCAAGAATAACATTCTTACCCCAATCCATTAAAATGATTTGAGAAAAATGATAATCTGTAAAATATAAAAAATAAATAATAAATAAAACTGGTATAAATGTTATGAACCTAAAAAGAAAATTAATTTTTATTCTTTTAAAAGGAAAATAAATAGCAAAAAATAAAAACTCATAAGCAATTAGAGCAGCTATTAAATAGTAAAAACGAACAAAATGTTTAGCTATTTCTAAATTATCAATATATAAAAATCCTAAAATACCAAAAGTCCATAAAGCGCCACTAATAACTACTAAACTATACCAAATATTAACTGGTGATTTTTTATTTTTAACCCAAACAATTAAACCTAAAGATAGATTTAATAAACCAACAATAAATAATAATATATTTATATTAATCATTTTTCACAATATATAACCCAAGCTTGATTAGCAAAAGATTTTTTAAACTTAATATTTTTAAAACCAATTCTTAATAATATACTTTCTATCTTATCTTTTTCATAAAAATGATATAAACCCTGTTTACCTTTTTTCTGTATTTCTAAAGCATGTTTTAATATCATAGGACCATAATACAGTCTTTTATAATTCTTTAAATCAAGTATATCTTTACCAGAAGCAATAAAGACTTTAAAAAAGTTTACACCCTTTATTGGTGTAGACCAAACAAAAGATCCATTTATTTTTAAAACTCTATACATTTCAGATAACACTTTTTCTAAAGCTTGCTCTCCAAATTCACCTTCATGTGTAGTAATATATGTTAAAACTAAATTAGATATTATTTTATCATATTTTTCATCTTCTACTTTTAATTTATATGATAAATCATGAAGTATTAAATTCACCTTATCTTCTAAATTATTATCTAAATCTTTTAATTTATCTTTTATATGACTTAACATTATTTCACTAACATCTAAAGCATCTATACTAGCTATATATTTTTCATTATCAAGAATTCTTTTAACAATTAAACCAGATCCTGCTCCACAATCTAAAATATTATCATTAATGTTAAATGTTAAAAAATTAAAAAAATCATCAATTAAATTTTGATAAGGAGTAGAACCTTCTAAGTAAGGATAAATAGATCCATACTTTGGCCCCCAGAATTTTATATCATCCTTTGTAATCATAACTACATTGTAGCATAAATTAAGGAAAGTTTTAAGTTATTTATGTGAATTAATAAAATCTAATATTTTATTATACACAAAATCTTTTCTAGAACCCTCAGCTAAACTATGTTTAGCTTTGTTTAAAATAAATAAATCTTTATCTTTTGTATTTAAATTTTTAAAAATAAACTCAGAAGAAATAGAATGAGAAATATAATCATTACGAGCATGAATAATCAAAGAAGGCGTATTAACTAAAGGTATATTCTTTTTTGTATGATTATCTATAAAATTATAAAAATTAACTATACTTTTAATAGGTATATGACTATGTTTACCACACTCTTTTAATTTATCTTTATGTCTTTTATTAACCCACTTTTTACGATAGTTTCTTTTAAATACCCTAGCTAATGGTAATAATAATCTAATATACTTTTCTTCTTGTAAATAAATAGGTATTCCTAAAGAAATAATACCTTTTATTTGATTAAATTTTATACAAGCTTCAAATCCTAAATTAGCACCAAATGAATAACCTATAATGAAAATACTATCATATCTATCAATATTAGCTTGTATAACCTCTTTTAAGGAAGTATACCAATCTACATAAGTAGTTTGTCTTAAACTTTCTAAATTACTACCATGTCCTTTTAAAAGTATAGTATTAATATCAAAACCTTGTGAAAAAAGATATTCAGCTAAACTATGCATATCATATGGTGATCCAGTAAAACCATGGACTAAAATAATTAAACTATTATTTTCCTCTGAAATAATATTAAAAGGTCTAGCTTTTTCAGCCACACCTTCTATATCTGTATATATTTTCTTAATTTCTTTATTAACCATATTTACAGTTGTAATAGAACTGCTTTTTGACCTTGTTTAGAATCTTTAACCTCTACTCCAAAAGATTCTAATTCATCTCTTAATTTATCAGATTTCTCCCAATCTTTATTATCTCTAGCTTCTTGTCTTTTGTTTAATAATTCTTTAGCTTCTTTGGGTATATTTAAAATCTTCTTTCTTAAATTATCTAAATCTAAACCTAATACTTTATCCATTTTTAAAATAGTCTCTAACTTAGCTTCACTAGGATAATTAGAATCAATTACAGCTTGTAGTATAGATAAAGCTTTAGAAGTATTTAAATCATCACCCAAAGCTTTATAGAACTCTTTTTCAAATTCTGCGCAACCTATCTTAGGATTATCATAATAAGCTATTTCCTTGACTATGTTAATTAAACCTTTTTGTGCAGATTCTAAAGATTTCCAAGTAAAATTTAAAGGTTTTCTGTAATTATTCTGTAAAACAAGTAATTTATATGCTAATGGAGAATATCCTTTTTCTTTAATGTTTTCTAAAGTTACAAAACTACCAGCAGATTTAGACATTTTCTTTCCATCAACTTTATTAAAAGCATTATGTAGCCAATAATTAGCTTGTAATTTATCAGTTACAGCCTTACTCTGAGCCATTTCATTGGGATGATGCACTGTTAAATGATCTTCACCACCAGTATGTATATCAAAGGTATCTCCTAATTCCATTCTACTCATTACAGAACATTCTAAGTGCCAACCAGGAAACCCCCTACCCCAAGGAGAATCCCACTCCATATCTCTTTTACTATCCTCAGGAGAAAACTTCCATACAGCAAAATCATATTTACTCTTTTTTTCTTTATTCTTTTCTACTCTAGCACCTTCTTCTAAATCAACATTCTGTAAATTAGCTAAAACACCATAATCATCTATCTTAGAAGTATCAAAATACATACCATCACTAATCTTATACAAATACCCTTTTTTATCTAATACTTTAACAAAATCAATTTGTTCTTTAATAGTATCAGTAGCCCTTAAAAACTTACTAGGCTCTGATATATTAAATTCTTTAAGATTATCTTTAAATACTTTGATATAGTGTTCAGCTAATTCCCAAGCACCTTTACCAAACTTTCTTTTACCAACCTCCATCTTATCCTCTCCTTCATCAGAATCAGAAACTAAATGACCAACATCAGTTAAATTCATAATATGATTTACATCATATCCTTGAGAAATTAAAAACTTTTTCAAAACATCCCAGTAAATATATGCTAAAATATTACCAATATGTGGAGCATCATATACTGTAGGACCACAAGTATATAATCCTACTTTATTCTTATCAATACTCTTAAACTCCTCTTTTTTCTTAGTTAAGCTATTGTATAATTCTATTTTCATATATTTAATTATATACTATATATTAACATAAAAGCAACTTTTCAAACAAAAAAATCCCCAATACCATTGTGTTGCATTAATGCTTTTAGCAAATAGACAACTGCTTCCTTTTCAGGCGCCAATGATATTAGGGAATTTACTCACATCTAAAGATCTTCAAACCTTCTTACTTTTGCTTTTTTAAATTCTCTTCTTACTGCAAATATGAATATTATTAGATTATACACACCTATACACAATCCAAATATCATCATATATGTGTTATAAAACATAATACTCCTTACAGTTGAAGATAAAAATAATATTCCAAAGAAAAAGGTAAGCATAAACATAGAAATTGATGGATTTATCCAAGCCTCAACATTCTCTATTCTTTCAGGGTCTACCAAGTAAAAAGCATTCCATAATAACCATGCTGAAAACCAGATAAATAATATTATCATATTAAATGCTTCAATCACTCCAGCTTTCCCAATTTCACTAATTATAACTGTTATTGCGTCACCTGCTACCCATAAGACCCCTATAACTCCTAAGAACCAAATAACAAATAAACGTTTAAATAATGTTACAACCCTTTTCCTGCGATGCTGCTTTATATATGCTTCCATATAACCTCTCCTTATTTTAAAGTTCTACTATCGGCTTACCATAAAATAATTATTCTGTCAATATAAAAACCACCTTAGTTAAAAGATGGTTTGTAATATATTTTAATAAATTTCTTCAATCATATCTACCAAAGTATTAGCATAACCCCATTCATTATCATACCAAGCTATAATCTTAACCATATTACCTCCTACTACTTTAGTTAAAGATAAATCTACAATAGATGATCTGGGATCTCCTATAAAATCAGAAGAAACAACAGCTTCATCTGTAACACCTAGTATATCTTTTAGATTAGTCTTACTAGCTTTAATTAACGCTTTATTCACTTTCTCAACAGTAACATCTTTATTTAAAACAAAAGTAAAATCTGCTAAAGAAACAACGGGTGTAGGTACTCTAATTGATAATCCATCAAATAATCCTTCTAACTCAGGTATTACTTTAGCAGTAGCTAAAGCTGCTCCTGTAGTAGTGGGTACGATATTCTGTCCCGCTGTTCTACCTCTTCTAGGATCTTTATGTGGCCCATCTACTAACTTCTGCCCTGCAGTATATGAATGTATAGTAGTCATCATAGCTTTATCTACACCAAAAGCATTAACTAAAACTTGAGCAACTGGTGCTATACAATTAGTAGTACAAGATGCATTAGATATAACTTTTTGTTTATTATATTCCCCTTCATTAACACCTAGTAAAAAAGTATCAATATTACCACCTTTAGCTGGAGCAGAGATTATAACTTTTTTAGCACCTGCTTTAATATGATCTTTAGCTTTACCATCTTTAACAAATCTACCAGTACATTCTAAAACAACATCTACTTTTAACTTTTTCCAAGGTAATTTAGAAGGTTTAGACTCTGCTGTAATCCTATATTTTTTATTATTTACTATAATATCATTTTCAGTACTATTTACTTTTTTAGGATAAATACCATATACAGTATCATATTTAAGAAGATAAGCTAAACTTTCATTAGGGGCTAAATCATTAATTCCAACAACTTCATATTTTTTTTCATCTAAAAGTATTTTAAAAACAGCCCTACCTATTCTTCCAAAACCATTAATAGCTACTTTAATTTTTTTCTTTGCCATATTTTTATTTTAATTACAATAATATTATATCAAAAAAACTAATTAAATACTAATACTTTTTTATTCATAATATTATATTATTACTTATATATTACATTAAATACATAAAAAAGAAAATAATTAACTTGAATATATACCTTAATTAATATATATTATATATAATTTAAAAATATGGAAATAGAAATAAAAGCAAAAGTAAATAGTTTAAAAGAAGTAGAAAAGAAACTTTTAAAATTAAATACTAAATTTATAAAAGAAGTAAAGCAAAATGATATATATTTTGGAGACATCAATCTGTATAAAAAAATAGGTTATTCTTTTATGATGAGAATTAGAAAAGAAAAAAATAATACATATTTAACATACAAAGGATCAAAAACAAAGAAAGATGGAATATATGAAGAATATGAATTTAACATTGACAATAAAAAAGAAGGAATACAAATGTTAAAAGCAATGGGATTAGATAAAATTATTGAAGTAAATAAAGAAAGAAAAGAATACAAAATAAACAATTTAACTATTTGTTTAGATAATATAAAAGAATTAGGCAAATACATTGAAATAGAATCCTTAGATAATAAAGATTTAAATAAAAAAAGATTAAAAGAAATATTAAATAAACTAGATATTAAAAAAGATCAAATAATTGATAAAGGATATATAAGTATACTTTTAGAAAAAAGAAAATCGAAATACTCTAAATATATAAAAAATTAAAGAAAAACCCCTAAGTTATTAACCTAGGGGTTTATTTTAAAGTAAAATCATTTAATTACTACATAGTCAATACCTTTATTATCGTATACTATTACATTAATTTTCCCTTTTTGAAAAACAGCATCACTAATACCCTGAAAACATTTAATACGACCATCATCAAAAGTAATTACAGTTTTTTTTACATCAAATGAATTCCATGAACTTCCTTCAGCAATATACTCTACATTACATACTATACCTTGAATTTCTACAAATTTTCTACTTTTCTCAATTTCAACTACTACAAAAAATGTAATTAAAAATGTAATTAAAAATACAATAATAAATAACCGAACATTTTCCGTAAAAAAACCTTTAAATTTACTCATTTTAATCTCCTTATCAAAGAACATTTGTTAGGACATCCTAACGATTTATCACTAAAGAAATATAGTAATATAATAAATTACACTACTATAGTGTAATTATATTGTCAATATTAATAAAAACAAAAAACTAATTAAATATTAATCAGTTTTATTATTTACAACCACATTTACCATTACATTCTTTACACTCTTCTTTTATATTCCCCTCTAAAAAAGGATATTCAACAACAGTTCCATTAATATCTAATTTAACTATATGTTTTAAAGCTTTAATGCTAATTACCCTACCCTTACCTGCTTTTGTTTTAATTACATCTCCTTCCTTTGGTAATTTACCTAAATAATATTTATATGTTTCTTCTTCATATCGTAAACAACACTTTAATCTACCGCATACTCCAGTTAATCTATCTGCACCCCTATGTATTAATTCTTGATCTTTAATATATTCAGGACTAACATTTCCCAAAGTACTTAACCAAGATTTACAACATAATTGTAATCCACAAGGACCAGAATCACCTAAGCATTTAGCTTCATCTCTTACACCTATTTGTTGTAATCTAATCTTTCTGTTAAACTTTTTAGCTAAATCTCTAACTAATTCTCTAAAATCTATACGAGAAGAAGCAGTAAAGTAAAAAGTAAGTCTTTGTTGATCAATAGATTCAGAAACATCTATTAATTTCATATTATCTAAATCATGTTGTTTAGATAAATTTTTACACTCCTTTAAATACTCTGAATATTTTTCACTAATTTCCGCTAATTGTTTCAAGTCTTTTTCATTAGCTTTCCTTAAAAGTGGTTTAATATCACTGGTTTTAGCTTGAGGTATAGTACCACTTTTATTTTCTTCTTTCTTATCTTCTTGAAAATCAGCTAATGTTATAATCTTACCTAAATCTTGACCAAGTATTGTTTCAACTAAAACTATATCACCTACTTTTACTTCTTCTTTACTTTGTTTAAACTCTGGTAAAAAAAAGTAAGGTTTATCTGCTTTATGAAATTGTACTTTAACTACCTTCATTTAACTTTTGTACCAATATTATTCTTTAAAGCAGCTTTAACTATATTTTCAGGACTATATTTAAATACAGATAATGGTAAATTATTATCTTGCGCTAAAGCAAAAGCAGTAGAATCCATTATTTGTAAATCTTTTTCTAAAGCTTCATCATAACTTAATGTTTTATATAATTTAGCATTTTTATCTTTCTTAGGATCATCACTATATACTCCATCAACCTGAGTAGCTTTTAATACTCTTGATGCTTTTATTTCCAAAGCTCTGAGTATAGCAGTGGTATCAGTAGTAAAATATGGATTACCAGTACCACCTGCGAATATAACTATTCTATTATTCTCTAAATGATTAATTGCATTTGTATATGAATAGTCTTCAGTTACACTAGGTAAAGAAAAAGAAGATAATACCCTAGCTTCTTGACCCATCTTTTCTAAAACAGATTGTAATGCTAATGCATTAATAATTGTAGCCATCATGCCCATATGATCTGCCGCTACTCTATCTATTTCCATACCCTTAACCATACGAGCTCTAAATATATTACCAGCACCAACAACTATACCTAATTGACATTTAGCTTTACTTATCTTTTTTAAATTAATAGCTAATTTTTCAATTTTAGCAAAATCTAAATTAGCTTCTTGATCACCAGATTCTAAAACTTGTCCAGATAATTTTAATAATATTCTTTTTTCCATATATTTTATTTACTACATAAGTATGCCAAAATAATACAAAATTAGCAAGAAATAAAAAACAGCTATGTAGTATAGCTGTTTAATATCTTAAAGTGAATAATATTTAAATTCTTTTATACTACCATCGTTACTTTCTAATAACTGTTCAATGCTTTGTTTATCATCTTTAACAAATGGTTGTTTTAATAAACATACTTCAGTATAGTATTTATCAATTTTACCACCTAATATCTTTTCAATAACCTCATCGGGTTTACCTTCTTTTTTTAATTGTTCTGTATATATTTCTTTTTCTTTAGCTATTTCTTCTTCAGGAACTTCTTCTGGTTTTAAATACTTAGGTGCCATAGCAGATATATGCATAGCAATATCTTTAGCTAATTCTTCACTACCCTTTTCTAAAACAACAACAGAAGCTACTTTTCTATTAGAATGAAGATATATACCTATAGTTTTACCTTCAATAATATTAAACTTACCTAATTGTAAATTCTCCCCTATTTTAACAATTAAATCATTTTTTATCTTATCATCAGACCATGATTTAAATTCTTCTTCTCCTACTTCTAATAATTTTTTAGTTAAATCATCAACAGCTTGAATATAATCTTCATTACGAGCTACAAAATCAGTTTCACACTTTAATTCTACTACACCTACTTTATTATCTTCTTCTAAAATAGCTATACAACCTTCACTAGTATCTCTATCTGATTTCTTAGCAGCTATCTTAGTACCTGCTTTACGTAATATTTCAATAGCTTTTTCTTCATCACCCTGAGCTTCATCTAAAGCTTTTTTAACATCACCAATACCAGCTCCAGTGATTTGTCTAACTTTTTTTATAACCTCTAAAGACATTTTATTTATATTTTAATTATTAGTTTTAATAACTGAAGACTTAGCTTCAGAAATAGTTTTAGCAATTAAATCTGTAATTATTTTTATGGACTTAATAGCATCATCATTAGCAGGTATACTATACTCTACTAATTCAGGATTAACATTTGTATCTGTCATAGCTATAACAGGGATGTTCATTTTATTAGCTTCACTAACAGCTGTACTTTCTTTTTTAATATCTACTACAAATACAGCTTGAGGTAATTTCTTCATATTCTTAATACCACCTACTGTATCTTGTAGTTTATTAAGCTCTTTTCTAAAGGTAACTTGTTCTTTTTTAGTATACATTTCCCAACCACCTTCTTGTTCTTCTTTGTCTAATTTTTCTAATTTCTGAGTTAACTTAACTATATTACTAAAATTAGTAAACGTTCCACCTAACCAACGACCAATAATGTATGGCATACCACAACTATCTGCAGCATCTTTAACTATTGATTTAGCTTGTTTTTTAGAACCTATAAACAAAATATTACCACCTGATTTGGTAATTTTTTCAATAAAAGGTAGAGTTTTTTCTAAAGATTGAACTGTTTTTTGTAGATCAATTACATGTACACCACCTCTTTGTGTATGTATGTATTTTTCTGCTTTAGGATATCTTTTAGCTGTTTTATGACCAAAATGTACCCCACTTTTTAATAATTCTTCTAAACTTGGAATATTCATATTTTTTCCTTTCTAACCCGTATTTTAATATGTTTTAAGCCTTTTTGACCAATAATTGGCAAGGAAAAGACTACACTCTAGTAAAATACTTGATTTATATTAATTAAAAACAAGAATACTCTAACATAATATTTAATTTTAATCAAGTTATATACACCACTATTGACTTATTATACTTTTTTTGCTATTGTTTCAGGGTAAAAAATAATTATGAAGAAAAAAATACATCCAAAATACCACCCAGAAGCTACTGTAAAATGTGCTTGTGGTAATACATTTACAGTAGGATCTACTGTTGAAAAAATAGACACTGAAATATGTTCAGCTTGTCACCCTTTTTATACAGGAAAAGAAAAATTAATTGATACTGCTGGTCGTGTAGATAGATTTAAAAAGATTAAAGAGTTAAAAGAAAAAGCTAGTAAAACTAGAAAAGGTAAAGCTGTTAAAAAGAAAAGGGCTGCTCAAAGAAAACTAGAAAAAGAAAAAGAGAAAATAAAGAAAGAAATTAAAGAAGCTGACGCTAAAGCTAAAAAATAACTAAACTAATTTAAAAACTCTTTGTATTAAAAGAGTTTTTTTATATACAAATATATGAAAAAAGAAAAAGAAAAATTAAAAGAAAAAATACAAAGTCTGGAAAAAGAAATGCAAAATCCAGATACTGTTTCTAATAGTAAAAAAATGAGTAAAATTAGTAAGGAATATAATATTGCTAAAGATACTCTAGAATTAGTAGAAGATATAGAAAAAAATACAGAAGAAAGTAATAAATTAAAAGCTTCATTAGCACAAGAACAAGATCAAGAAATGATTGTATTAACAAATGAAGAAATACAAGTTTTAGAAGATAAAATAAAAGAAGATGAAAATAAGCTAGAAGAAATACTTCATCCTCAAGATCCTAATGATAGTAAAGATATAATCTTAGAAATACGAGCTGGTACAGGTGGTGAAGAATCTGCTCTATTTGCAGCTAATCTATTCAGAATGTACTCAAGATTTGCAGAAACTATGAACTTTAAAATAAATATATTGTCTAGTAATAAAACAGAAATAGGTGGATTTAAAGAAATAATTGCTGAAGTAACAGGAGAAAATGTATATAAGTATTTTAAATTTGAAAGTGGCGTACATAGAGTACAAAGAGTACCAGAAACAGAAAAATCAGGTAGAGTACATACTTCAGCGGCTAGTGTAGCAGTAATGCCAGAAGCAGAAGAAATAGATTTAGAAATAGATAATAAAGATTTAAGAATAGATACTTTCTGTGCTTCAGGTCATGGAGGACAATCAGTTAATACTACATATTCTGCTGTTAGAATAACTCATTTACCAACTAATATAGTTGTATCTTGCCAAGATGAAAAATCACAAGGACAGAATAAGTTAAAAGCTGTGCAAATACTTAGATCTAGAGTATTAGCTAAAATGGAAGAAGAAAAACATAAAGAATTAGCAGAAGAAAGAAAAACTCAAATAGGCACAGGAGATAGAAGTGAAAAAATTAGAACATACAATTATCCTCAAGATAGAATAACTGATCATAGAATAAAATTAAGTTTACATGGTTTGCCTAAGATAATGGATGGTGAATTATTACCATTGATTACAGAATTAGAAAAAGAGTTAAAAAAACAAAGTAAAGAGTAATGACTATACAAGAGATTTTAACCAAAACCTATTCTAAAAAACTTAGTATAGATAATACAGAAGTAGATAAACTACTTGCTTTAGCATTACATAAGAAAATAGAATATATATATAAAAATCCAGAAAAGAAATTAAATAGATCTAATATTCAAACATTTAATAAGTATACAAGAAAAAGATTAGAAAACTATTCTTTTGCACATATTATTAAAGAAAAAGAATTCTATAACCAAAAATTCTTAGTTAATTCTCATACATTAATACCTAGACCAGATAGTGAATTACTAGTTGACATTACCTTAAATTATCTTAAAAATAATAATTTAAATAACCCTAATATTATAGACATAGGCACAGGTACAGGATGTTTAATATTATCTATAGCTAAAAACTATACTAAAGCTAATTACTATGCTACAGATATATCAAATAAAGCATTAAAAGTAGCTAAAACAAATGCAAGAAAACTAAAACTTAAAAATAATATTACTTTTATACAATCTAATTTATTAAATAATATAAAAAATATTAAATTTGATATTATAGTATCTAATCTCCCTTATCTTACAAAAGAACAGATGAAAGAATATAGTATACAAAAAGAACCCAAAACAGCTCTTTTAGGAAATAAAGATGGATTAGAATACTATACTAAACTACTAAAACAAATAAATAACTATATTAAAGAAAAATACTTAATACTCTTAGAAATAGATCCTAAACAAAAAGATAAAATAAAAGAAATAATACAAAAATATTTACCTAAAAGTAAAATACAATTTCATAAAAATTTACAAAACAATATACGAGTAGTAGAAATAAAATAAAAAAGAGTCATTACTGACTCTTTTAAAATTTATTATTCATTAGGTAGAACACCTTCAGGATTACAGTTTTCATAATTACTACTTCCCATATATTCTGTAATTATTTCCCAAGAATACACTGTTTCAGAAGAACATATTGTTGGTGGAATACCATAATTAACACTAAATTTTTTCATACAAATTTGTAATTTCATTCCTGTAGTATTAAAAGTCGGATTGTTTATATATTCTTTAACAATGATTGAACCAAGATTTTCTTCATTACAAACTACTAGATTACCATCAACACCTATAACATCCAATTGTAACCCTGTTGTTTTACCATGTAATTCTAAGTCTCCCTGCATTGTAGTATTACCATATATATCTACTGTAAACTTATCATAATAATTATATATAGGTATATAATCATCGGAATAAGCATATTCAGCACTTTGTAATTTTAATAAATGGCCAGAAGAACTATCGTGTGATACACCATAAATAGTATTTTCATATTCATCTAAATTATATGATAAAACTTGAATATCACCATTACTGTATATACCATTTACAAATATATTATCACTATAAATATCACCTTCAGAATTAATACCACCAACACCAACATTCAAACTATTAGATATATCAACATCATTACTGAAAGTAGAAATACCATCACCAACAGATAGGGAGTATGTATCAATGGTATATTGTAACTCTACATTATTATCTACAGCTATACTATACATAAGGCCTGGTTCCATATTAAATAAATTACAATTTTCTGAACCAATACTACACCCTGGACTCCATCCATACTCTTCACCATTTTTATTAGTTTTAACAATGGTAATATCATTAATAATATCAACTAACGCTACTTCAATTGGCAATGATATTTGTGGAAGATATGGAATCCACGACCACCCTGATGGTAGACTAATAATTTTTCCTGTATCTATTTTAGTTCCTTGTATAGTAATTTTAGCTGGTTTCCACATTCCAAATTTATAACCTTTATCACATTCCCAATCATTAATTGAATATTCACTATCTGGTATATAAACCCAATTTCTTGCCTTCACAATACTAATGTATTCTGATAGTCCATATGTATCACTGAGATCATCTATTAAACCACTATCATAAAATATTTGTAAAAGCATTTCTTCTATATTCATTTCACAATTACCAGAAGAAGGATCAATATTAAAAGAAACATTATTCCAGCCAGCATCAAGATATATAACTTGTTCTTCTCTATTTATTTCTGAACCATAAACATTTAATGTTTCTAAATTAACAAAAAAATCAGAATCTCCAGTTGATGATAAATTACCTTGTATATTTAAATCACCAACTATCTCTACATTACCCTCAAAATACCCTGAATAATTACTACTCTTAGCAGAAATGCCATATTTATTACCCTGAGCATAAACACCAATACTATCATCATTTTCATTACTAGCTTTTGCATATATAACATATTCTGCATCAGAAGCAGTGTCTATAATAGGATCATTAGTAAGACTTTGCCCAGGATAAATCTTAAAATTATTTAACTCTAAATCACCTTGCAATGGATTAAATAATAAATTAGTGGTTTCTAATTGTTCTCCTCCAGGAGGAGCAGAAGGAGATATCCACTGAGCTCTAGTTTGAATATTAATCAAAGCTATAGTTATAATTAAAAGTACTATAACAACAGCACCTAAATGAAATTTAGTATTTTTTTCATACATATTAAACATATAATATATTATACCATAAAATAATAAAGAAACAAATAGGTTCTTTATTCAATTATTAATTTTTCAGTACTATCTATAATCTCTATCCAGGTTTTACCAGGCACTAAATTAAGTTCTTCACCTTCTTCAGTATAATATCTTGTAGTATTATCTACTATTTTCCATTCCCCTTCTTGTTTGCCTAAGGAATTAAATATATATACTTCACCACCTTGTTTAGTTCTCATCCCCCTTCTTTCTTGATCTATATAATAAGAATCAACTATTTGTATAATTATATTATCAGCTATAACTTGTTCTCCTGTATTATAAATAAACTTTTCATCTCCTTGATATCTTTGGTATACATCTAATGTATTATTATACACCCATTCTACTAAATAATATTCATTAGAAAAATTAATTTTAATATTCTCAATAATATTATCTTTAACTTCTTTATCTATAAAATTTAAAGTACTAGTTGTAATATTATCTACTTCTTTTAATTCTCCTGCTCTTAAATAATTAGCTGAAGATGTAAATACATTATGAGGTGGATATAGTTTATTATCTCTCCAAAAATATATTTCTCCTGCACCTATTTGATTAATATCTATAAAATTATAGGTATGAACATCACTTAAAGCTTGAGGGCTACCACCCACATGCATATATATACCACTATATTCTTCTGCCCAATCCATAAAATACCCACGAGCAGATCTTACAGGACCTATCTTATCTATTTCTGTATTACTATCAAATACAGCTAATAATCTAGTTATATTCCCCTCTACTAAAGCTTCATAAACAATATCTGCTTTATTTAATCCATGCTGAGGCCAAATATCATAACTATTGTCTATAGCTATAACAATAGGAAATAAATCTATACTTTCAATAATATTACCATTTAAAGGATGTCTTAAAATATCTTCTTGTTTTACCTCTTCTTCAATAATTATATTATTATCTTGTTTAGGTATAAAATATAAAGCAAGTAAAATAACTGCTAAACAAAAAGCAGTTATAATTAAATATATTTTAATTCTAGACGAAATCATCTATTATTCTCCTTTTTTCTCTTCAGCACCTTCTTTTTTCTCTTCAGCACCTTCTTCTTTCTTTTCTTCACCTTCAGCTGGTTCTTCACCCTCAGGTGTTTCTTCTTCAGGTTCTTCTTCAATAATTTCTAATTTTCTAGGCATAACTGTACCAATAACAGGATCATTAGGATTATTTAATATTTTAACCTTATCACCAGTATCTAATTGATTAATAGTAACAATTGTGCCAACATCTTCTAAAATAGAAATATCAACATCAATCTTAGAAGGTAAATCTCCTGGCAAACATTGAACATTAACCTTATTATTTTTAATATCTAATTTAGCACCTAATTCTCTAACTGCTTTAGACACACCTACAAATTCTAATGGTACAACTGTAGTTAACTCTTTGTCATCTTTTACAGCCATAAAATCAATATGAATTAATTTATCAGTAACAGGATGTTGTTGATATTCTCTTACTATAGTTTTAATTTCCTTACCATCTAGTTCTAAAGATATAATATTACTTTTACCTGCTTGTTTTAATATATTAAGCAAAGCATTATAATCTATCTCAATAGATAGACCATCTTGTTTGTAGCCATAAATAATACCAGGAACCTTTGCTTCAGTTCTAGTTTTAGTTAATAAACTATGTTTACCAACCTCTCTTTTTTCTACTTTTAGTGTAAATTTCATAAATATATTACTTAAATAACTGCTCTATTTAATCATAATTGTAACTTAAAGTCAAGAGATTACTTTATGTATTACGTATATGAATACTCTGAATTATACCTAATATTATCATTACAGACCATAATGAACTACCACCAGCAGATACTAATGGTAAAGGAATACCTGTAATTGGTGATATACCCATATTCATACCTATATTCACATATAATTGTACTAAAAACATAGATATAGTTCCTAGTATGATGTAAGAAGCAAAATCATCTTTACTCCTATTCATAGTTAAAAATAATCTATAGAATACAAAAACAAATAAAGAAATTAAAAGGAGCACTCCAATAAATCCAAGTTCTTCAGCTATAACAGCGAAAATAAAGTCAGTACCTGGCTCAGGTAAGAATCTTAAACTACTTTGAGATCCTAATGATAATCCCCTACCAAATAATTGACCAGAACCTACTGCTACAGTAGATTGTATTACATTATAACCAGTAAAGGTTGGATCAGAACCAGGATTAATAAAAGCTGTAATTCTTGCTTTTTGATAATCTGCTAGAATAAAAAACCAAGAAAATAATGATAAAGTAATAAATGTAAATAATAATATTAAAAAATGTTTTTTTTGAATACCAGTAAATAATAAAACTATAGTCCAAATACCTAGAATAACTAAAGCAGAACCTAAATCACCTTGTAATATAACAAGGATAACAAAAATAGCTGTAAATAATCCTGAAATAAAAATATGTTTAAATAAAAAGAACTCAGTAGCATGTTGAGAAAAGTATCTAGCTAAAAATATAATTAAACCTATTTTAACAAATTCTACTGGTTGAATACTAA